>CAMKJU010000015.1 GCA_946413265.1 uncultured Lentisphaerota bacterium | reverse complement strand
CATCTACCGTCTGCCAGACAACGCCGCGAGTCCCCGCGAGGATGAGCCTTTCATACGGGTCGGACTGATAGGCGGTTTTCTCGATGACGTCCCATCCGTACCAGCCGTCCTTCATCATGACGGCGATGAAGTTGCGACCATTCTTCTTGAGGAAAATGACACGTGACGTGCGGTGGTTCGCATCGCCGCAGTCACAGCCTGTGACGGAGTATCCGAACGACAGCCGGACGTCGCCGAGCGGCTTTTCGGTCTTGGCATACGCCAGCCACCTCGAAAAATTGTGCCACGCCCTGAACCACCTCGGCACAGGCGGCCACTCGCCCTTGCCCGTCTCGTCGAACCTCTCGCCGAGATACTGCGCCGCATACTCCTTCAGCTTCTGCGCCGAACTCTTCTTCCAGCCCTTCGCCCGCATCATCTCCACCGCCTCGGCGTATGTCTCGTGGCGGACGAGATCGTCGTTGAAGAAACGTCCGAGCGTCAGCCGCGTCGGAGCGACGGGATGGAGGGTCGAAGAGAACTCCACACGATGCGACCACAACCCGATGGACTTCGCCGGGTCACGGATCACCAGAAACTTGTCCGTTCTCACCTTTGGCGGCTTTACAGGCATGACTACAGCTCCGCGATGATTTTTGCGCGTTGCGTGGCGTACTCCTCTTCTGTGAGAAGCCCCTCCTCCTTTAGTGCGTTAAGCCGCTTGAGCCGGTCGGCGATGCCGAGTGGCTGCACGGGAGCGGGCGCGGCGTTCGTAAACTCCGGATCGTCGCACTCCACGCGGTACGGACGCACACCGACCGTCCGCAGTTTCGCGTACACGTCCTCCTTCGCGTCACCGTGACAGAAAGCCTCGTGGCGGATGTTGTCGGAGGTCTTGTACCCGAACTTGAACACGAATTTCCCGGTCTTGAAGATCGGTGCGTCGAACACTTCCGTCGAACCCTCCTCCATCACCTTCTTGCGGGCGGCTTCCTTTTCGGCGGCCTTACGCGCCTGCTCTTCGGCATACGCCCGCTTCGCGGCTTTCTCCGCCGCTTTCGCCGCCGCCTTTGCCTCCCGCTCCGCCGCCGCCTTCTCTGCCGCTTCGCGTTTCGCCGCGCCCTGGCTCCTCCGCCCCAGCGCGGCGAGCTGCAAGTCCTCCGGCTTTCCGGCGAAAACCCTGTCCACGAGCTGGTACCCGCGCATGATGCCGCCGTCCGTGTACGGATCGCGCCCGCGCACGACGATGTACGAGAACTTATCCTTCACGGCGCGTCGGATCGCCTCCGGCACGGCAGGGTCGATCAGCACGTAGGCATTCTTCTCCACGACCAGCCGCGCCAGCGTTCCGGCAATGCCGCCGCTGTTCGCCTTCGCCGTCGGCATGAACTCGCCGTCAATCGTGTAGCCGCCGTTGGCGGATGCGACGATGATGAACTTTGCGTAGGGCTCGTTCTGGTAGAACTTGACGAGGTTGCCAAACGCCTGCGGACGGTTCCCCGCAAGAACGAGGTCGGGGTTGCAGCTGATGTGCAGGGAGACGAAGAACTTGCACTCCGTGAACCGCTGGCGAAAATGCTCCGGCTTGCCGTCCTTCGGAATGTCCGATCCCTTGCGCACGTAGAACTCGCACACGCGGTCGAGATGAAACACGCGGTCGGCGACGTTGCCATCCGAGAGGAGGGCGCGGAGATACATCGCGTTGAGATTCGACTTGTTGCGCAACCCGCGCCCGCACAGCTCGAAGAGGAACAGCGATCCGTGGTGCGCGGGCGCATCGACGAGGGCGCGAGGGATGGCGCGAAAATGCGGCTTCTCGTCCGCCGTCTCGACGTAGAGCTGGTACGCCTCCTCGACGGGCAGCGGATTGGGCATGGTGAATGGATTGACCTTTGACGTGCGCGGAGTCACGCCGATGAGGACGCGGTCGTCGTCCTTCATGAGGAACGTGTGCGAATACTTGAAATCCTCCTTCAGCCAGCCCATGCCGCACGAGCGGTTGTCGAACATCATGCGGAACGGTGCGCGGTCGAACCAGTAGTTGCGCGACGGCTTGACCTTCTGCGCCCCGCGCAGGAAACGGCTCGTCGCCTCCACGTCCGCCTTCGGCCTGCCGGCCCATTCGCGGGCGACGGAGTTTTCGCCGTTGTCGGTGTAGAGCGAGAGGCAATGCCAGTGCCATTTGATGAAGAGCGGCTGCCAACGTTCGAGGTCGCGCACCTGCTTCGGAACCTTGAGCCGCGTCTGGCTGCACCGTTCGATTATCGCCTTGACCACGGATGCAGTCCCGCGCTCGGAGAGAACCGGGTACGCGGGGTCGCGTTTGAAGGAGTGCTTGATCTCGCTGTAGCCCGGAAGCGGATCGGGGAGCGCGTTGAACACCCTGCGCACGAGCGCGAGATGCTCCGCCTCGATGAGCGTCTTGATGGTATGGAGGTCAGATGCGCGTTCCTCGTCCTCTGCGAGGAACGCGTCGAGGTTCTCGGCTGTCTTGCCGAGCGGCTTCATCTCGAAGCGTAGGGTCTTGCGGACGTTGAAACGTCCTATGGATTCATTCAGCGTCATGTCTTTTGTTGTCGGCTATCCCCACGCGCCCCGCCTTTCGGAACGACAGGAGAAACGCCCGGCAGGGGTACTTGATCTACCGAAAGTAGAAACTACCTTCCCTGCCGAACGCCATATATTATATCAAAAAACCGACTCGCCCGACACGCGCTGTGATAAAAAGACAAAAAGTGCGGACGGCCTTGTCCGTAGAAAAACCTCGCGCCGAAAGGAATATGACGCTCGGAAAAATACGGGGGCCGTCCGCGAGCGGAGGTAGGTTGTCTCCGCCCTTGAAAGGTGGCTGCCTACGCCAGCATGATGTTCATGCGCTCGCCGATGTCGGCAAGGCGACAGAGCGTGAACTCGAAGTCCGCTCCGTCCGCGAAGGCGGCAATGGCCTCACGCGCCTCGGCGCGGAGGGCCTTGAACTCGGCTGTCTTTCTTATGATGTCTTTCATGGTCTTTCTCCTTTCACAGGTAGCAGTTGAAATGATGCCATAACCGGTGGCGAAAATCAAGCGGGCTTGTCGGATTTTTTGACGCGCCTCACGGGGGCCGCGAATCGAGTCCCTATCCCATCGTCCGATAATATGCCGTAATTCGTCAAACATAGCAACGGCCTTTTTCATTATTTTTTCAGCGGCTTTTTCGCCGCGTTCTTCGCCACGCCCGCGCCCCGCTTCGCGCCAGCGGCGGCAACGTCCGCCCACGTCGCAACCTTCCGCACGGGCGGGAACCACATCCGCCTCGCGAGGATGTGCGAGAACGGCGGATCGTCCTTGCGGTGGAAGGCGTCGCGGATGCCGTGCCATTGCGCCCCGTCCGAACAGATGAGGCGGTAGTCCTCCGGGTACTTCTTCCCCTCGCGCTCGCGCCTCGCCGCGTCCGTGAGGACGTAGGTGAACGCGGAGACCTTGTGCAAGGGGTCGATGATTGCGTCGAGCTCGACGCAGCCGTAGGTGTGCGGGTAGCCCTCGTAGGCGTCGAGGCGGTGGATTTCGCTCGGCGTGAGGAGGTAGAGGACGCCGTCCACGCGCCCGCCCTTCGACTGCTCGATGTCGGCGTAGAGCCGCTCCTTGAGCCGCCAGCCGAGGATGAGGGCGGTGCCGACCGTCCGCGCCATCGGAATGCGCTCGCGTATGCGCTCGGGGTTCATGTTCGATCCGTAGGCGAAGTAAAATCTGTTCATCGTTCTTTTCCTTTCCGTCGGGGTTTGCCCCGTCCCCCTCGCGGGGGGCGGGGCGTTCCGGTTCAGTCGTGCCGCCCGTCTTTCCAAGCCGCCGAGCCCGGAAGGTTCTTGCAAAGGTGGAACCTCATCGTTTTGAAGAGGTTGCCGTTCGCGCCGAGGCGGAGGAGGAAAACGCGGAAGTCGTACTTCGCGCTCGCCGCGCTGTAGGGGCGCGGGTTCCTCGCGCTCGATGCCTTCGCGTTCTTGGCGCGGAGGGCGATGAGGATCGCGAGCTGAACCGCCGTCTTGACCTCGCCCGCGTGGGTCGTGCCGTTGAAGAAGCGGTACTCGATGGTGCGCTTCTCGTTCCAGAGGTTGTTGAGGTTCAGCGCGTGGTAGCGGTGGTCGTCGTAGTGGTCGGGGTGCGGCGTGTAGGTTCCGAACCACGCGGCGTTGATCCGCTCCATCGTCGGGGAGCGCATTTTGCAAATCTTGTCCACGAAGGTGTGGTCGGTCGTTTGCGTGTACTCCGCGATGCGGTAGGGCAGGGTTCCCGCCGCCTTTAGGATCAGCGTCTCCTGCTTGTAGAAGGTGCGCACGAGGTTCTTGATGTTCTCGGCTGTGAAGTCCGCCGCGCCGACGTGGACGTGAAGCCCCGTGCGGACGTTCGCCCTCGCGCCCCTGCGCCGGAGGGCGCGTACCACATTCTGAAGGGTCGGCAGGTCGCAGATCTTCATCACCGGCGTGACCGTCTCGGAGGAGGTTCCCTCAAGGCTGCCGTCGCTGACCACCTTCCACTTCCGTCCGTCGGGCATCTTCACCTCCCAAGTTCCGTAGTAGCCGCCGACGTACCTCGCGGTTCCGCCGGTCACCTCGGCGACCGTCTGGGCCGCCGTCGACTGGCTGATCCCTTCGTACTCGAGCTCGCACCCGAAGGTGCGGTTCATCATCTCTGCCTCTGTTATCGTCATCGTTTTTTCCTTTCTTCTTTTTTGTTTCCGCGAGGCCTACCCCCGCGTTGTTTTTTCTGCCCATATGATGCCGTAACCTGCGGACAATAGCCAGTGGGTATTTTGATATTTTTTCATAATTTTTTAGGGCGAAATTATCGCTTATAATACGGCAAGGCGGTCGGCGGAAAGGTGAGGTCGCGGCGGTTTCCGCATGGGCGGAAAACCCCCTCCGCGCCGTTCGCGGAGGGGGTTTCGGATTGCTTTTGGATTGGTGTTGTGGCTGCCGTTCAGAATCCGATCTCGGCGAGGCGGCGGCGAAGCTCAAGCTCGTCCTTGTCGGTCAGCCCGATTGAGTTTGCGTCACCGTGGCGGCAGACCACCGCGTCCCCGACGATGCAGTCGCCACGGGCGAAGACTCCCGAAAGCCGCGTCGCCACCACGTTGAAGGACAGCCCGTTGAGCTTTCCCTCCTCGTTGATGAACATATCGAGGTCGGGGAATCCCGCCTCGCCGAGCCACCAACATTCGATCCATCCCCCGACCGCATCCTGCAAGGCGTCGAGCGGAAAGATGCCGTCGGCATCCGCGTCGACCTCGACGAACGACCACTCGCCCCTCGCGGGGATTTTGAGAACCTTCGCCTTCATGATTCCGCACCTCCTTCCATCGCGGCGGCGGCCTCGTCAAAGGATGCGACCACCTTGGCGAACTCGGCAGGGGCGAGCTTGCGGCAGATCGACTCAAGCTCGTTCATGAGTCCCTTGCCGCCTCTCTTGTGGTAGCCGTCGAAGAAGTCCTCGCCGTTCTCGCAGACCGCTCCGAGGATCGCGTCGTAGAGGTCGGCGAGGTGCTGGCGTTCGTCTGCCGTGAGGGTCGTTGCGTTCGCCCTCCGGCGTGTCGTTGTCTTTTCGGTTTGCATTGTCTTTTTCCTTTCGGTTGCGTCCCATGCCCCGGAATGGATGCCGAGGCATGGGACTGGGTTTCGTCAGTCGAGGATCGACACGAGGCCGGAGAGGAATCCGTCGGCCGTCTGCGCGGCCTGAAGGGTTCCCGAAAACGCGCCGCGCAACTGGAACACCCCGTTGCGGTTTCCATCCTTTGCAAGGCGGAACGCCGTGTCGTTCATCTCGCGGAGGAGGTCGGCGATCTTGCCGACCTTGTAGGCGAGGGCATTGATTTCTTTCTGCGTGATTTCCATCTTGGTTTCCTTTCGGGTTTGCCCGCCTCGCCGTGACCGGCGGGGCGGGCGTTTAGGTTCAGTCCTCGCACTCTTCTTCCTCGTCCTCGTCGCGGTCGAGGTCATCGTCGATGAAGTCCATCCGCGAGTCCTCGGCGTTCGGCGTGGTCTCCAGTTCAGGATGCGCCTTGATGAAGGCGTACATCTCGTCGACGAGGCGGTCGGCGAACTCCGTGTACCTGTCATCGTCGAGGCATCCGTTCCAGACCTCGGCGGGGAAATCCTCACCGCGAATCTTCTCAAGGAACCTCGCCGTGCCGTTGCAGGTTTCCTTTCCGTAGCCGACGTTGATCTTGTCGCCGTCGTTGTACCAGCGGTACCAGATGCGGTCGACGGCGCGGATGATCTCGCCCGCGACCGTCTCGGCCTTGCCGGAGGGAGGCATCAGCCGCTCCTCCATCGCCGCCCATTCGTTCTTCTGCTCTTCTGTCATTTTCGTTTCCTTTCTGTTGTTTCCGCGAGGCCCATCCCCGCGTTGTTTTTTCTGCCCATATGATGCCGTAACCTGCGCCTAATAGCCAGTGGGTATTTGAAAATAAATTATTATTTTTCTACTGGATTTATGAACTATGATTACGGCATACTATCGGACGATGGGATAGGGACTCAGTTCGCGCCCCCATGAGGTGCTGACGAAAAGAAAAGGCATCGCCCCGTCGAATCGGAGCGATGCCTCTTGAGGCGCGTCTGCGCGTTTCAGCGCGTCACGTCACGCTTGACCGCCTCTGCGGTACTTCCGCCAGTCGCCGGAGTGAATGACCTTCGCCTCGGCGGGGAGTCGGTTCATGATGTACACCCATGCGCGGGAACGTCCGTGCGCGGTGAACACGTCGATCTCCTCGCGGCGATAGAAACGCGGATAGCCCTCGAGCCTGTCCATCGACGAGAACGCCTCGCTGTTGACGATGAGCAGTTCACCTTCGATGCGCGTCTCGCCGTCCTTGACGAACGCGGGGAATCCGAATCCCGTGTCGTAGATGGTTCCCGTAGTCCATGCGGGAATCCGTCTCGCGCCACGCGCCCGTCCGCAGTTGCATTCGTTTGAGAGGAGCGTTCCGTACACGAACACGCGGTATTCGTTTTCCGGCTGCGCGATGCCGAGGTCGCGCTCCGCCCGCTTCCGCGCAATCGGCGGAAGGTGCTTGATCGCCATCTTGAGGGTTTGGATGTCTGCCTTCATTTTCGTTTTCCTTTCTCGGCCGGAAATCTCCAGCCGCATAGTTTATCACTTTGCCTCGCCGCAGTAAACCGTCTGCGGCGAGGCGGGTTGGGTTAGACCTCGACGAGGTTCACGTACTCACGCGTCACCGCGAGGAGATTGTCGTAGTTGCCGGAGGTGGCACGGCGGTTGTACTCTTCGACCTGGTCGGCGTGGCCGCTCCGCTTGAGGGCGCGGGTGGTCATGCCCAAGATCCAATAGGCATTCCCTGTGGGGCCGGTCGGTTCAAACTCGACCGTCTCGTCGGTCAGCGGTTTCTTCTCGTTGCTCATCTTCTTTTCCTTTCTTTCGGGTTTTTCAGAATGCCCGCCCTCCACCCGGAGGGCGGGCGTTGGGGTTACGCTTCTTCGGTTGCCGTCTTTGCGTTCTTGAGGACGCGAATCTGGAAGGCAAGGTGCCGGAGCTCAAGCGCAATCGCGTCGAGTTCCGCGTACCTCCAAACCACCGCCTTGTTGTCGGCGGCGAGCTTGTTGATGAGGATGTGCGCCCTCGCGCCTTTCTGCGCGAGCGCATCCTTGATCCTCTCGCGGAGCTTTTCCTGCCCCGCCTTGACCTTCACCGTTCTCATCGTCTTCGTCATTTGTTTTTTTCCTTTCTGCGAGGCCTACCCCCGCTTTGTTTTTCTGCCCATATGATGCCGTAATCCGTGACGAATAGCCAGTGGGTATTTTGATAATTTTTCATATTTTTTTCATGCAAAATTATTACTTATCCCCGTTGACTTCGGTTGCAGATTTACGGCATATTATCGGACGATGGGATAGGGACTCGATTCGCGGCCCCGCGAGGTCTTGGAAATGTCCGCCGAAAACAAAAAAGCGGTCACGCCGTTCCGAAGAAACGACGTGACCGCCTTTCGTTATTTTGCGACCTTGCAGGCATCGCACGTGCCGCAGTTCGCATCCTCGTTGCTGTCGCTCCCGCAGCCGCCGCTGGCATCGGGGAGAGAGCAGTCGGTGCATCCACCTTGGGAGGCGGACGCAGGAACCGCGTTCGTGGCCGCACCTCCGCCGGCGAGATCGTCCATGATTCCCTCGTAGGCGAGCTGGGCGAGCGCGTGGAGGCGAACCGCCTGCGAGGGGGTCAGTTTTCCCTCCGCGACAAGCGACTCGATCTTGTTTGAGACCGCCTCGCGTCCGCCGAGGTCGTAGGCGGTCTGGATGACCGTGGCGATGTTCTGCCTGCGCGAACCTCCGCCGAGAGACGAGCAGCCGATGATGGCCGCTACTGCGATTGCCGCGATTGCCACGGCGATGATTGCCTTGCACACGGTGCGAGGCGTGTTGACCTTTCCGTTCATTGGTGTGTCCTTTCGTTTTGATGATTCCCTCTCCTCACCATGAGAAGAGGGAGAATGTCTTGTTGCCCGACCAGTCGGGCTGGCCGGATTTGATTGTCTCGGACTTGAGCGCACCGATGCGCTGTCCGTCCTTGCGCGTCTGCATCGTCGTGGGCGTGGGCTCGTACCACTCCCTCGTCTCGACCCGTTGCGCCGCGCATCCGCAGAGGGCGGCGGCGAGAACGCCGACGCAAATGGCAAGCCACCTCATGCCGTGCCTCCTTCCCTCGCCTCGAACGGGGCGTACCACGCCGCCCATCCGAAACGCTGGCAGATGCGGGCGAACTTCACCGCATCCCACATGACCTTGTACCGACGCGGCCTCCACCACTTGAAGGCGGCGCAGGCTACCTTGATTCCGTTCCGGCGGAAGCGGGCGTTGCTCTCCGCGAACGTCTCCCGCGTCCCGTCCGACTCGCTCCACTCCACGTCGTGGATGAACGCGACCGGCGCGAGCGAGGGGTGGAGCGAATCCAGGACGACGCGAAGCCATCCGGGAAACGCCTCCGGCCCGATGCCGTTGAACAGCCGCGCAAGCTCCTCGTCCGTGTGCTTGGCGAGGATTTCGCGTCCCTCAAGGCCGTACTCCTCGCAGAGACGCTTGAGCCGATTGATCTCATCGATGTCCGCCATCGCCGTCACTCCTCGTAGATGCACTTGGAGAGTATCGCCTCGGCCTGCTCGTCCGTCATGCGGGCGTAACCCTTGATGGCGGCGAGTGCCTCCGTGAAGAGCGGGTTGTCCTCGCGGAAGTTCTGCGCGGCGACGTAGAAGTCGTAGAATCCGCGCTCCTCGATCCACGTCTTCACAAGCACCCACTTGTCGGCCTCCTTCAAGGCGGCGACGAGCTTCAGCTTCGAGAAGACGCGCACTCCGCCGGTGGGCGTTTCGCCCGCCACGACCTTGTACACGCACGTGAGCGTGTCCGCGCCCTCGAGCCAGCCGGACACCTCCACGCGGTATCCCGGCTCGACAGTGGGCTTCACGTCCACGATCTTCTTCCACCCCGCCGCGAGGTAGCTCGCCTTGGTGGGGTTCATCTTCACGCCGTCCTCCGTCTCCAGGGCGTTGGGGGCGTACTCGATCCGGCCGTTCACCAGCCGTCCGTACTTCGTGTTCATTTCTGACCTTTCTGTTTATTCGTGAATGACCGTCCCGTCTCCGAGGACGATTCCGTTTGTGCCGTGGAAGCGGCACGATGCGTTTGCGTTCCACGGGAACTTCGCCCCGTAGCCCGCGACGATGTTTCCGGTCGGCGCAACCTGCTTGATCTGCTCGACCGTCTTGTCGCCGATCCAGATGTCCATCAGATTCGGCGTGTTGCTGAAATCCCGCGTCGCAAACTGATAGACCGAGCCGAGACGCAGTTCCCGCAGCTTGGTGCATCCCTCCCACACGTAGCTCCAGCATTGACCGGTCGATATGGTCTCGAACTTCTCCAGTTCCGTGCAGTATTGGAACGAGCCGTCGTAGTGGATCACCACCTCGCCGAGTTTCACCTCCTTGAGTTTCGCACAGTAGGCGAACGGCCTCTGCCCTATCCACTTCGCGTTGGGGGCGATGAACCTCTCAAGGTTCACGGCCCGCTTGAACGCGCCGGACGGCACTCCGTCAAGTAGGTTTGAGTAGTCCACGATTGAGATCGGCGCGGCATCGTAGCTGAACTGCGCCATGCCGTCGAGCGGACGGAAGCCGATGCCACTGACATGATCGAACCGAATCTTGTATCGCCCGTGGCGGGCGAACGTGTGGTCGATGTAGATGTCGCCAGTCCTGTACGCAACGTCGGCACTTGTGCCGTCGCCCCACGACACGGCGAACGGGTCTTGATTCACCGTCCGCACGAGAAAACGGATGTACAGCCCGGTGGCCGGGGTCATTTCGACCTCGACCACCGTTCCGCGTCCGCCCTCGTTCCAAACGATCCGCCTTGACGCGATCTGCATCACGCGCCTCCTTCCGGTGCCCACACGACATCGTCGATCCAGCCGCAGTCATCGCCGTCGGACACGCTGCCGTCCTTGTCGTATCGCCACTCGACCGTGTGCGAACCTTGCGTGTCGATGGTGTGCGAGAAGTTCTCCCAGTCCCTGATTCCGCTGATGCTTGCGACCTCGTTCCCGTCCACGCGGATGCGCAGCCAGTCGTAGTCCCACTCGCTTGACGTGCGCCAGCGGAACGCGAGCGTTCCCTTGCCCTGCACGGTCGTGGAGAGCGTGGTCGCGCCGCCATCGCCGATTGCGCCGGAACGCGCTGAGCCGTCGCCGTCCACGAACCACGGGCTTTCGCCCTCGGAGAAGAACGTGAGGTTCTTCGCGGCGCAAATCGCGTCCATGAACGGATCGACGTACACCTCCCAATGCGCGTAGAGGTTCGTCACGCCCGTCTTGCACCGGTCTGTCGCCTCGACCTTCACGCCATCCTCCGCAGCCGTGAACCAGCCCAGAAACGAGTAGCCCGCCATCGTCGGCTTGGGGAGCGTGGAATACTCCGCGCCGAGTTTGAACGTGTACTTCGTCTTGTCGAGCGTCCCGCCGCAGGCGTCGAACTCAACCTCGATGTCGATGTCCACCATCTTGCGGTTCACGATGAAGATGCCGTTGTCGAGCTCGGTGAAGGCAAAGACGTTCACGCCGGTCTCGCACTTGAACACGTCATCGTCCACGTCCTCGAAGGAGATGGTCTCGCCCGCCGGGGCGGCGAACGTCACCTCCGGGATCTCGTCGGCGGTGATGACAAGCCTCACGAAGAAGTCCCTCGCCGATCCTTTCGCCTCCGGCGGCACGACGAGTTTCAGCGATCCGCCGTCCGCCGCAACGTCCACCTTCGTCACGGCGCGGTCTGTGAGCGTCACCACGCCATCCTCCGGCACTCGCTTGAGGATGCGATACCTCGCGGCCACGCCGCCGCCGTCGCCCTCGCCGCCCGCGCCCGCTTCGTCGAGCTGCGGAATGTACAGAACGTCCATCTTACTTCTCCTCCGGGTCCTTGATTTCCATCGTGTCGTTGATCGGGATGTAGCGGAGCGATTCCGCATCCTCCCACTTTCCATACGCCCACATGAGGCGGACGCATCCGTGCTCGTCTTTGTCGAGCCGGTGGATCGGACGTTCCGCGTCGTTGCCGAAGCAGACGTACAGGATGCCGTCGATCCGTTTCATGAGGTGTGCGTCCAGCTCCTTTCGCTTGAAGAACTGGCTCGTCGCCTCGAATCCGTAGCAGTCTATTTGCATGGTTTCTCTCCTTTAGGTTTCAAGTCTCTCCACGACCTTGCGGGCGACGAGCAGCACGTCGGCCGCAGTCTCGGTGAAGAAGTACACGACCGTCTCGCCGTCGCCCGGAGGTTCGAGTGACCCTTCCTCTCCCTCGAACGCCTCCGCGCCGCTGAACACGATCTCGTTGTCTCCGCTGGCGGTCACTCGGAGCATAAAGTCACGCGCCTTGCCCGGCACCATGTCGGGCATCACGACCGTTGTCGTGCCGCCCTCGACGGCGAGGTTGTTCGCCGCCCTGTCGACGAGGCGGGCGATGCCGTCCTTCGGAACCGTGCGGGCGATGCCGTACTGCGTCTTGGCGGCAGCCGCGCCCGCCGCCATTCCCTTGACCAGTGAGACGAGCTTGTCCCACTGATCGAAAACGATCACTTTCATGTTTTCATCTCCAATGCTGTTTCAGGGCGCGGGATCGTCCCGCCCCAGTTCCTGTCCCAGAAGAGGCCGCGCACCGCGTCCGCGCACCCCGTCACCACGTCGTAGCAGCGGTAGTAGTCCGATGTCGGCGAGTTGCGGAGCTTCTCCTCCGGCATGAGGAGCGCGGGATCGTCCGTCCACGCGCCCGTCAGCCCTGCGCAGTCCTTGTAGCAGTAGTTCACCGACTTGACCGCCTCCGGCCACTTCGGGATGATTCCCGTCGCGCCGGTGCATCCCTCGAACGCGGAGTCGAGCGACTCTGCGCACTCCGGCCACGCGGGGATTTCGCCGCGCATCCCCGTCGCGTTCTTGAAGCACGACGCGAAGTCAGTGCATCGCTCCGGCCAAGGCAGGAACCTCCCACGCGCACCGGGGCAGTCGCAGAAGCATTGCGCCAGCTTCGTGATGTTCCTGCCCCACTTCGGAACGCGCCCCGCAAGTCCCGTGCAGCGGTCGAACGTCCCCGTCGCATCGGTTATCATCGGTGTCCAAGTCGGAAATCCGCCCGTGACATTGAAGCAGCACTGGTAGCAGCAGAACGTGCTGCTGATCGACCGCCCCCACGGGATGATGCGTCCCTGGACACCGCCGTGATCGGAGTTGTTCCAGCCGCAGTACGTCCCTTCGCACGACTCAAGCCAGTCGCTCCAGCACTTCGGGTGTATCGCCGGACGCGATATGAGGATGCGGTTGTCGGAGGTGACCGTGCAGCACTCCCAGAGCCGCCACCACTTGACGTCCTTCCCGATCCTCACCGTGAAACATCCGGGCCTGGTGTAGTTGTGCCACACCACGTAGTCCGACTGCTCCACCACCGTGCCGTCGCCCCAATCGACGGTGAACGACGCGCACCCGTCGCGCCGCGTCGCCCGCATCTGAATCTGGCAGTAGCCGCCCGCGATCTCGTAGTCCGCGATGACAAAGTCGAACACGGTATCGTTCACTCGCGGGCGGCATCCCATCATCTGACATCTTGCCGCCGTCATCTTTACGCCCCCATGAGTTTGATGTCCGGGTCGAGATACACGAAACCGCCCGCAGAATACCACGAGAAGTACACGCGCACGTCCACGGGCGAAGTGTCCGGGATGTCGATGGGCATTTCCAGAACCTTCTGCACGAGGTCGCTGTCGTTCACCCACGTGCTTGTCGTGTCATCCGCCCACCGCCCGTGCAGGGTCGAGTAGTACGTCCGCTCGCCGACCTGCGCGGAGATGAAGAAGTGCCTGTACAGTTCCGCCGGCTTCGCGTAGCCCTTGAGCGCGATGTACGCCTTGAGGATGTGCCGCCCCGTCGAGGTCGGAAGGAGCTGCATCCCGTTGAACGGTCGCCGCCCCAAGACCATCGTCTCCGCTCCGGAGCAGACGTTGTTCGAGAGTTTCAGCGCGGACGCGCCGCCACCTGTCCTGTGTACGCTCCACGTGTCGCAGATGCCGTTCGCGCAGCGGAATGCGAAGTGTCCGTCCGCGCCCTCGTTGTTGCATCCGATCCCCTGGTAGATGTGGCTCGCCCGCGAGGATGTCGCCGCCATCGGATGGAGCGACGTGTTCGACTCGTCCACGAAGACGCTCCCGTTGTCCGAGTAGGTCGAGGCGACCGCCGGGTCCTCGTTGTACGGGTAGGTCGGGTTCGCCGTGTTGCACTCAAGCAGCCTCACGCGGGCGTGTGTCGCGTCGGAGACGAAGATCGCCTTGCCGGGGAACCACGTCTTGATCGACGTGATGTCCGCCACGCACTGGCGCAGAACCACATTCCCCTCGAACGTCGCGTCCGTGATGCGCAGGTTCTCGCCGTAGAACGCCTTTCCACGGTAGCACTTGACCGTGATCGAATCGACACACGGCACCTTCGCGTACAGCGACGCGTCGTAGCTCGAGAACGACATCACAACCGCCGCGTAGCTCTCTCCCGTCTGCGCCGCGTTCGCGTAGGTGATCGGGCTTCCGATGCCCGCCGTCTCCGCGAGCTTCACCGACACGTTCTTGATCGGCTTCGACACGCCCGGAACGTAGGTGCCGGAGTAGCACCGGTTCATGTTCAAGACCGCCGCCTTGCAGTTCCAGCAGTCGGAGAGCGTCACGTCGATGCCATCCGCGTTCATCTCGTACACGTTCCCGAAGTAGATGACCGGGTAGTCGATCTGGTACGACGAGGGTCTTGTCGAGGACAGCGGAGTTCCCGTCACGATCTTCACGTTCCGTATCTTCATCGAGATGTAGCCCTGCGCGTACATGAGGAGCGGCACGTGGCTCGCCGATCCGTTGAGGCGTACCGTCTGCGTCACGTTCGTGATGTTGCACTCCACTCCCTTCGCGTACTGATAGGCGAGGTAGAGCGGATAGTACTGCCCGTAGTCCGTCCACGCCGCCGAGTACACCCGCACGTCCTGCACGTTCATCACGTCCGACCAGTTCACGTAGATGCCGTGTGCGTTCGACGAGCTGCCTGTCACCGCGTGGTTGATCGTGCAGTCGCTGATGTCCACCATCCTCGCGTAGTAGATGTACACGTATGACTTGCACCGGCTCGCCGTCAGTTCGCCCGTGTAGGAGGCCGAGTCGAGATTTATCCCCTTGGACCCGAACTTGCAGTGGGCGAACGAGAAGCACCCGATGTAGTCCGACGAGTTGTTGAACTTGAGGATGTAGTTGTCGGCGTTGATGTTGTCCCGGAAGAGGTACACGCGGTGCAGCAGGAACTGCTGCGCATACGGAAGCTGGAACGATCCGCTCGCCACGGTCGACTGCACGTTCGCGTACTGCGCCGAGTCGCCGCCCCAAGCCGTCCGCGCCGCCGCAGGGACGAGTTCCCACATCGCGTCGGACGCGAGGGGCATTCCCATGATGGCGAGGTTCTCGATGTCGTAGTTGGTCCCGTTGGGTATCGTGCAGGCCGCAGTCTCCGCCGTCCGGCGGATAAGGTAGCACGTGTTGTTCTGGAAGTCCGCAGCCGAGGCCGGCAGGGACTTGAGTGCCTTCGCTGGCGTGGTTCCGTCTCCCGACGAGCTTTTCGACGGGTCGACGTACACGACCGCGTATTCCACGTTAGAAAGTCTCATGTCTCTCCTTGTCCGATGAAGGTTGAATAGTTTTCGATTTCGCCGAGCGCGGACATCGCCGCGTGTGTCTCGACCGTGAGGCCGGGCGTCGCCGACTGACCGCCGCCGCCGTTCGTCCAGGACGAAAGGCGCGTCCGTCCGTTGATGACCGCGTAGCGATCCATCTCCTCGTTCGTGACCCCGGCCTCCTTAAAATTTACGATCACCTCTCCTGCGATCCCTCGCCGGATGTGCGCGTTCTCGAACACGATCCGCGAGACCTGCGCGACGGACGTGTCCGCGTCCGCCACAAGCACATCGCCGTACACGGTCTCGTCATCGCCGAGGTATTTGACCCACGTCGCGCCCGCGAAGTCCGAAAGCGTCGGGTTGTCGATGGGCGCGTCAGACTGTATCTCGGCGCGGTACTTCCGGCTCGCGGCCGGCGTGAGCGAGAATCCTCGCCCATCCGTGTTCTCCGCGTATGCGACGTAGAGGTACGCCTCGTGGCCGGTCTCGCCCGTCGGCCCCTTCGGAATCTTGAAGTCGAGAACCGCCGCCGAAGACGTGCCGGAGTTGTGTACTTCCGCCGGCCTGTCGGACGCGACCATCTCGACCGATCCGACCTCCACGGTCGCCGCCGTCCCCGTCCGCCCCTGCGGAATCCCGAACTTGAACACGGCGTCGTTTTCGTCGCCGACGTTCTCGACTGTCGCCGCGCTCCCCGCAGGGAGCGTCCCGACCTCGCCCACCTCGATGGTGGAACGCAGTCCACGCGGACCCGGCACAAGCGGGATCGCGTCGCTCCATTCGTAGCCGACGAGCGTGTTCCGGAACCTGTACCACCTCGCCGTATCGTCCTCGCCGCCGTCCGGGTCCGCGTCGCGCCAAGTCTCTCCGTCATCCGAAAGCTGCACCGCCATCTTCGCGGCGAACAGGGCGCGTATCTGCGCAGCCGTGTAGCTGCCGTCGCCCACAGGCTCGGGCCGCCCCGTCCCTGCGTCGGCGCGGCGGTTCCGGACGATGATGTCGAACTGGATCAGGAACTCCGGGTTTGTCTCGCCCGCCGTGAAGCCGGCGAGCTCGCATCCGAACGTCGCCTGTTCGCTCTTGCCGAGAGCGGTGACGAGTTCCTCCGTGTTCGTCTCGGTGAGCGGGATGCGTATGTCGCCGTCCACGACCTCGATCCCGTCGCTCACGCGGAGCTGCGGCGTTGTCGCCGTGTCCCAGTCGTTGGCGACCGCGAAGTCCCACGAGGCGTAGTCCAGCCGCTCCGGGCCGAACCGCTCCCCGTTCTCGTCGAGGAGCTTCAGCACCAGCTCGGCGCGTAGCCCCCTCGTCAGCGCGGGCAGGGTGGAGACCGTCTGGTTCCACTCGTCCACGAGCGTCGCCTTGACGCTCGTCGCCCGCAGGTACATTGTTACCGTCTGCATTCAGCTCTCCTTCGATCTGAACTTGAATCCGCCCTCGACACCGTAGTCGAGGAATCCCCAAACCCTGCCCGTCCATCCGATCTTCGCGCTGTGCCGCCTGACCGCGTTTCCGTCGCTGTCGAACTCGCTCGTCGGCACGGTCCCGTTTTTCGGGATCGTGTCCGGGTCGCCAAGCGGTAGCTCGAACGCCTTGTCGCTCTTCACGTGAACGCGCTCCGTCCAGTTGAACCCCTCGCGGTAGCCGGACGATCCGCTGTCGAAGATGGACGTGTCGAGCTGCTGCGAATACGGCACGGGGCCGGTCGGCCTTTCCGTCAGAACGGCGGCGAAGATGTCGAACTGCGCCCCCGCGAGCCAGTTCCTCGCCGCTGTGACGAGGTAGGCCTGGCTCTGCGCATAGCCGCAGTAGCCGTCCCTGTTGTACTCCGGGTCGCCCTCGTAGTCCGGTCTCGGACAGCACCAGTGCGTGTTGCCGCTCCACGCATAGACCGACGATGGAAACGATCCATGCAGGACGCTCTCCTTCCCGTTCTCCATCGCCTCCTGCATCGCCGTCCCTATCGACTCGTCGAACGGCGGGTCGTGCTTCGACCCGGAACGCGTGTACGCCTTGCCGTGTACGTCGTTTGCACGGATGACCGTAAGGCGGTCGATGGCGTTCCGAATCTGTTTGAGCCACGATCCGCCGTTCTCGCGGAGCGATCCATACGCCGCCCATTCGTACAGGCGGCAGTTACGCTCCTGTATGAGGTCGCCGTATGTCCACATCTTCGGGAAGTCGGAGTAGTCCTCCTCGAACTCCTCCCAGTCGAGGTTCACGAAGTTCCGCGCAAGGCGGGATATCGTGTCCACGATTCCGGCGACCGCCGTGCGCGAGATCGTCTTC
The DNA here is from genome assembly GCA_946413265.1 of uncultured Lentisphaerota bacterium. GTDB lineage: Bacteria > Verrucomicrobiota > Kiritimatiellia > RFP12 > UBA1067 > RUG572. The sequence goes on along the minus strand of CAMKJU010000015.1, from coordinate 38,580 downwards.
CACGGCGATATCTTGAGGACGCGGCTGTCCACGCTCGTGTGCAGGGCGGCGCACCTCTCCATGATTGCCTGGCGTATCGCCATCACGTAGTCGGCGTTCGCGGGGTCGGGCGTGTTCCAGTTCATCCCCTTGTCCTCCCACGACTCCGGGGCCTCGTATTCGATCACCTCCATATTGCCACGCTCCCAAGATACGCCGTGTCCGTCTCGTCGCCGCACACGTACTTGTCGAACGACACGGATATGTCGGAACCCTGCGCGTCCGATCCCTCCGGCTTCGTGAACTTGAACGTGACCGCACCGCCGTCCGCCTTCGGTTCCGAACCCTCGTGCCATCCTCCCGCCGAACCGACTTCGCCAATAACCCACTTGCCGCTGGCGTAGTGGATGCGCCCATACGTGTAGTGGCCTTTGTCCTTGTTGAGCGAGCGAAGAAACGTCTCGCCCGCGCCCTTGAACTGCGGCAGACCCTTGACCTTCTGCCCGCTTTCGCCGTCCTTGCCCTCGTACTCGCCGAACTCGCCGCTCTTCGCCGCCCAGCGCGGCCACATCGCCTTGAGCGTCTTCGCGCTCCCGCTCTCCGAGATCGATCCCCTCGGCCGCATCTCGACCTCGCTCTCCGGCGAATACGGCGGAGATCCGAACGTGTAGAACTCGTCTCCCTGCCACACGTACTCGCCGTCCTCGAACTTGTAGTCCTCCACCGGCTCGTAGCCGGGAAACATCCCGCTCATGTACACCCAGCCGTATGTCTTGGTGTAGTACACGTACCCGCTCCCTTGCCAGTACACGTAGCCGTTGATGTCCGTGTACACCGGCGTGAGCTTCTGCCCGTCGATCTGAAGGCACGGGCAGAAGTTGCCGTCGCGCACGATGACGTGTCCGCCCCACGAGTACCCCGCGTTGAACGCGAAGTACCCCTCGTCCGATCCCTTGCCGCGCCAGATCACGCCAGGCGGCGTGACGCTTGGCACGGACGGTATGCGGAAGAGCGATGGCACAAGTTGAAAACTCATGTGTCGTTCCCTCCCGTCGCCTTGAGTGCGCACTTGTGTCCGATGATCCACGCGCCGGACGGCAGATCCGCGTCGAGCGCGAGGTCGGGAACGTACAGCGTCCCCGACTCGGTCGAACCCGAATCGTCCCGACCGTTGAGATAAACAGTAACCTGATATCCCGCCTTGGCAGAGCCGCCGCCCACCTTGCACATATACGCCTTCTCCCCGCCCGCGCCTGATCCCGCGCCGCCGAGCTGGAGGAGACACCATTGAGAACCCGCGCCGCCCGCTTTCCACAGAATCCGCGCAACTCCCGTCGAGTCCGACTGGAGCGCGCCCGTTGTCGAGCCGGGCGTCGGAACGGCGTACTGGTCGTCCGCGTCCTGGATCGTCACCTTCGCGGGGACGATGCCGAGAACCATCGCCCGACCGATCTGATCGTGTGCAAGCGGCTCAAGGAGGATCGCGTAAGGCTTGCCTTCGCGCTCCTCCGTCATCTTCTGCCCGATGAACACGGGCGGGCAGCTCGTGAACTCCGCCTCGTTCACGTTGGGCGGCACGGCGATGTCGCAGAGGACGAGGGCGGTGAACCTCTCGCGCAGTTCGCTTTCAGCGTTCTTCACGAGGATGATGCCCGTCTGGATTCCCGACTTGAGCCCCTTGCCGCGTTGGTTCTGCCGCGCCTCCTTCACGTAGTTCGCCGCGTCGATAAAGGCGTTCCAGGTCGCCGCCCTTATCGTCACGGTCTCGCCGCTGCGAACCTTCTCCATCGTGTGCTTCCTTTCGTCTACATTCCAAGTCCGAGGTTCCCGAAGTCGCCCTCCGGGTAAACCTGCTCGACGTAGGCGGCGACCGGCTCCTTGATGACGTTCTTCTTGTTCTCCGTCACCTTATCGGCGTAGCGAACCCAGAGGTAGTCCCAGCCTTTCTTGTTCGAGACCTTCAGCTTTCCGACCGACAGGCTCGACTGGTTGGGCGAAACCGCGAACCGGAAGGTTATCTCCCACGGCGCGGATGCCTTCTTCGACCGCTTCTGCCCGGACGCGCCGAGAAAGAGAACCTCCCCCGCCGCAAAGCCTCTGAACGACGAGCGGTTCACCGTCCCCGTCAGCGCGGCGACGCTCTTTTTGTACGACGTCGAGACCCTTGATCCCGCCATCGTGTGCGTCTCGGTGAAGTTGAGGACGGGCATCGTCACGTCCACGCCGTTGACGTTCCCCTCGTTGTCCACCTCGATTGCGCCATTGAAGTCGGGCGCGTCGTTCGGAACCTTCGAGACGGTCTTGATCGACTGGTTGCGGTGCATCGTCCCGCCGCCCGTATCGAACGCGAACGAGGATGTCTCCTCGTCCGCGTCTGGGTTGTCGGGCGTTTCGCCGTCCTCGGCCTCATAGACCGCCTTGACCTTCCACGTATCGTCGTTGATGCGCTCCGTCACTTCAAGGCTGTCCAAGACCATGCCGGACACCGTGTGCGACGCGGCCTTCGACCGTGCCGCCGAGAGCGCATCGTCCTCGTTCTCCGCGCCGAACACGAGGTACGGAATCTCGATCTCCGTCACCTCGCCCTTGGCGTTGACCGTCTGGTCGCGTTCGGAATACGCCTCCTCAACTCTTGTTGCAGCCATGTTTCAACCTCACTGGAACGTCATTGAACCGCCGCCGTCCATGCCCTTGAGCAGTTCGGCGGCCTTCTTGGTGTGCTTCTCGATCTCCTGCGTGGCGGTGAGCATCCGCTGCTCCATCTGGTTGCCCCGGAGGGCGGACGCCGCCCTCGCGTAGAACGCGCCCTGCGGCTTCGTCGCCCCCGCCCGCTTCTGCGTCTCGTCCTGCGCGGAGCGGAGCTTCGCGGCGTATTTGTCCACCAGTCTTTCGGCAAGTGAATAAGCGTCCTGCGCCTTGCGGATTCGGTCTTTCTCCTCGTCGGAAACGTCCCCGTCCGCCGTGGCCTCCGCCATCGCCTTGTCGAACTCGGCCTTGGCCTGCGCCGCCGCGATCTTCGACTGGTTCACGAGGTCGGCGAGGAGCTTCATTCCCGCCGCCGCGTCATCCTTCAAGGTCGCCTCGACCTTGCGGTCGGTCTCGCCCTCGGAGCGATTGCGGGCGATGTCCGCCGCCGTCTCGTCGAATCCCTCCTGAAGCTCCTTCACCTCGTCGTCGAACTTCTTTTTCGCCTTCGCCTCCGCGATGGCGATGCGCTTCTCCGCCGCCGCGTCCGCCTCGGCGAGCCGTCCCTCAAGGTCGGCGATCTTCTCCGCGTCCTTCTGCTTCTTCGACTTCTCGTAGGAAAGGACAGTCTCAAGGAGACGCTTGTACTCGTCGCGCAGTTCTCGGATGTCGCTGATCTCGTTCTCAAGCTCGGTGCGCTGTTCTCGCGTGAGCTTCTTCTCGATCTCCGCAACCTTCTTCGCGGCGGACTCCGCCTCGCTCCGGGACGCGCCTTTCTCCTCGCGTCCCTGCGTCACTTTCTCCTCGAGCTTCTCCTTTTCCGTCTTGCCGCCGGTCAATGCGTCCTTGTCGCCGCCCTTGATGGCGTTGAGCCGTTCACGCGCCTCGGCGATTTTCTTCATCGTCTCGGACACTTTCTCTCCGTTCGCCTCGATGTCCCGCGCCGACTTTCCCATGCGGAAGGTTATCGTGTTCCAGGCGTTCACCCAGAACCCGCAGAGTGACTCGTTCTCCTCGTCGAGTTCGCGGATGTTCTTCCGCATTTCGGCGATCTCCGCTTCGATCTGATGGATCGCCTGCGCCTTCATCGCCTCGTTGAACCGTTCTTGCGCATCGGCGGCGAGCGATATGGAGTTCGTCGTGCGGTCGATGGCTACGCCGAGGTTGCCGTAGCGTCCCTGCAACTGGTTCGTGAGCCGCTCCGCCTCCTCCATTTCGGCGTTGGAGAGCTTCTCCTTCTCCGCGAGCTGCTGCAAACGCTCCATCCGCAGCTGATCCGTCGCCCGCAGCTGGTCGCCCTTGTCGCGGAGCTTCGTCATTTCGTCGGAGAGTTGCGCCGTGTGCTTCGTGGCCGATGCCATGTACGCGCACAGTCCGACGAGCGCACCCACGATGGCGATCAGCACCCACGTGATCGGGATCGCGCAGAACGCCGTCGCCGCCGCCGATGCCGCGAGGTAGCCCGCCGCCACCACCTTCGTGGTCGCGGCGAGGGCGAGGTTCGCCGTAGCCGCCACGCCCGCCGTCAGCGCGGCCTTGGCGTGGGAGGCGGTGAGCATCCCGCTGACCGCCGCGAACGCCGTGTGGGCCGCCGTGGCGGCCTTTGTGGCGATTCCGGCGAGGGTCTCGGCTGCGGCATGGGCTTTCGCGCTCACCGTGGCGGCGATTGTGGCCGTGTTCAGCCCCTTGAGTGCCGCCGCCATCGCGGAGAACTTGGCCGCAATCGCGGACTTGGCGACAGCCGCCGTCTCCGCGTTCGACATCAGCACCAGACTTGCCGCAATCTGCTTTGCCCGCGAGTCAATCGGTAGGTTCAGGGCGGCGAGGAGCTTGGACGTTCCCACCATCGCCGGCATCGCGGCGTTCCTGTAGTTCGAGAACGCCTGTGTGATGAGCGAAAACGAGTTCGAGACGAGGATTCCCTTTGAACACAGCGCGGCGAACGCACCGGAGATCCCGTAGATCGCCGTAGATACGACGCCCACACCCGCCGAAAGCACACGGCTGGCGGTTCCTACGGTGAACATCGCGGCTCCGAACACGCCGATGCTGGCGACCGTCGCCGCAATCGAGGTGACGAGACCCTTGTTCGCCTCCACCCACTTCGTGAACGTGTTTATCGCCGCCGTGATACGGGCGACCATCGGCTGCAACGTCGAGGACAAAGCCTCGCCGACCGCGTTCATCGTCCCCTCGACCGCGCTCTGGAAGAGCCGGAACGAGCCGCCGATGCCGCGATCCATCGCCCGCGCCGTCTCGTCGGCCTGGCCGGACACGTCGCGGAGCTTGGCGAGGAACTTGTCGAGTTCCTCGATGTTCCCCGCGAGGGATAGGCCGGACATCATGCCGCGCACGTCGAACACGTCCTTCATGAACGAGAGACGCTCCGCCGTCGGCATCTTCTTCGTCGCCGCCGCCACGTCGCGCATGATCTCCGCCATCTTGCGGAGGTTGCCGTTCGCGTCCACGGCCTCCACGCCAACGTCCCGCAAGACGTTCTGCACCTTCACGTCGGCGAACTGCACGTATGCCTTGCGAAGTGCCGTCCCCGCGAGCGACCCTTTGATGCCCATGTTCGCCATGATGCCGAGGGATGCGCACAGCTCGCCGATGTTCTCACCGGCGGCTGCGGCTTGCGGCCCGGCCATCTTCAACCCCTCGAAGAGGTCGGTCAAGGTCTGCGCCGAGCCGTTCGCCGTCGCCGTGAGGATGTCCGCGACGTGTGTCATCTTCCCCGCCTCGAGTCCGAACACCCGCAGGGAGTTCGCCGCGATGTCTGCCGATTCCGCAAGCTCCGTCCCCGTGGCGCGGGAGAGGTTCAGAACGGACGAGATCGAGGCTTCAATCTCGGACGGGTCGAAACCCATCCGCCCGAGCGCGATCATCGCGTCAGCAACTTGCTGCGCGGTGAAGGACGTCTCCCGCCCCAGCCTCTGCGCCGTCCGCGTCAAACTCTCGAAGGCATCGCCCGCCGAGGACGTGACCGCCTGCACGAGGCGCATCTTGTCATCGAATCCGGCAAAGGACTTCTCGGCCAGCGCGAACGGAAGCGACAACGCCCCGCCCAACGCCATCATGTCGCGACCCAGCCCCTGGCAGGACTTCCCGAACGCCTTTAGCTGCGACTGCGCGGCATCGAGGCTCTTGTTGAGTTTCGATGTCTCGGCGGTCACCTCCACGTAGGCGCGTCCGGCGCGTATGTTGGCATTGGCAGACATTTACCTCTTCCTCTCCTTGATGAACGCGGCCTTGAGAGCCGCGAGCATTTCCTTTCCCTTGAGAACCGGCACGGGCGGCCTGGGCGCAAACGGATTGAAGTCCGCTGGGCTTGCCGCCTTGCCTTTCTTCGGGTCCCGCATTAGATTGACGGCCAAGGCCATCAGCGACGCGGTCTGGTTCCACTCGAACTTGCCGCGTCCCTCCACCATCCACACGAGTTCGCGCAGGGTGAAGGGATCGGGGTTCACTCCGAGGATGCCGGCGAACTCGCTGACGAGCGCATCGACTCCTCGACGCGCCGCTCGAGCTCCGGGTCCTCCAACGCCTTTCCGAGCGCTTCCGTCATCTCCCCGCCGAACTTCCTCGACAGCTCCACCGCCTTTTTTAGGAAGAGGCGTTTCGCTCCGGGGAAAAAATCGACGAGCTCATCGAGGAACGCCCTCGTCGCCTCCTCGATGGATTCGCCCGCAAGCGACCGGCCGAACTCCTCGTCCGTCACGCCCGCCGCCTTCGCCTCGTCCTCGACGCACACCCAGAGGATGTCCACGAGGAGGCAGGGGTCGTTGGCGATGCGGTCGACGAGATCGACCTTCACCTTGCCGCCCGCGTCGAGCGTGATGACGTTCACGAGGTCGATTCCGAGGTGCGCCCGGATTCGCTTCATCTGGAGGACGTTGAGCGTCACGCTCCACGTCCTCCCCGCGTTGTCCTTGAACGTTCTCATTCTCCGAGCCCTCCGTTAGTGTCCGCCCCCGCTGACCCACGCGGGAGCGCGCGAGACAAGGGTCGGCTTGCACGTCACCGATACCTTCAAAGCCTCCTCCAGCGGTTCCGAACGCGAGAACGACGTGACCACGAAGTCCGCGTCGAGGCCGTTTCCGTCACCGTCCGAGACGAACAGCGACAGCGCGGAGTTGTTGAAGTACGCCTGCTGGATCGCGGTGAAGCCGCTGTCCGCCGTGTCCCAGATCATCTCGAACTCGACGGAGGCCTCCTTCAAGGTCGCCGCTGTGATGCGCCAGCCGTCGGCGGCGCGTGTGGTGATGTCCGCCTCGCCCGTCTCCAGGTTCAGCGTCACGTCCGTGACGTTCGACATTTCGCTTGTCGCCTTCGATCCGGCGGCACCGTGAAAGATCTTTGCGTCAAGACCAAGTTTGTATGCCATTTCGATTTACCTTTCTGTGATGTTCATTTCACCGCGTCCTGCCACAGCCGGGCGAGGCGCGGTGCGGATTCTTTCAACGACGGCCCCATGAGAGGCCGTTTCGGGTAGCGTTCGCGCTTGTACGCGCCGCCGAACTCGTGTGCGGACATCGACGTGCCGACGAATCTCTCCGACGGCCCGATCACGACGCTCTGCCGCCGCTTCTCGACTCCGAAGAGGATGCCGCGCTTGAGCGCACCCGTGCGGCTGTGCGGCGGCGTTCCGGCGGCGGACGGCCTCTCGGACGTCTTCACCTTGCGCCGCGCCGCCGTGCGCACGTATGCGCCCATGCGACGGAGTATCTCGACCGACGCCTTTGCGACGCGGGCGACGAGTCCGTCCTTGTCGAACTCGATCTCACTCCTCATTGCGGTGTACCGAGAGGAACGTCAGTTCGACCACGCCGGTGAACTGTCGCCGTTCGCGCAGATGCTCGGGCGAGTAGAGCGGATTGCACTCCGCCTTGACGCACCGCACCTGCGCCACCCACTTGTGCAGGAACCGCCGCCCGATGGAAACGACCTCGCGCACGAGCGCGGGAACGTCATCCTCCGTGCATTTCTTGAGCAGTCCCACCTGCACCTTGAGGCGGTCTTCGAGGTAGTCGCGGGCGTTGGGCTTCGTCTCGATCCCTGCGGGGACCACGACGATGCGCTTCTCCTTGATGCCCTTGAGGTCGAACTCTGGCGCGAACATGAGTTCCGCGCCGTCGCCGATCTCCTCGGCCACTCCCTCCGCAAGCTCGATGATGTCAGCCATGCGCGTACCTCACGAGCTCGAAGATGAGAGTGCCTACCGCCGAGAGCAGCGAGATGATCGCCGCGCCCATCGCCGCATGGAGGGTCTTCTGCAAACCCGTCGCCGTGGCGCAGGGCGGCGTGTGGTGCGCCTTGTCCGCGAAGTGCATCTTCACCATGCCTTTCAGCTCGGCGATGTCCATCCTCGCCCGCGTCACGCTTTCCCACAGCTCGGGGAAACCCGGCGGCATATCCTGCTTCTGCTGGTCTGCCATTACGATCCTCCCGTGTTCTTCGTGTGAATCCTCAACGCCGTCTGCTGCGGATCGCTCCACCGCCAGACGGGTTCGCCGTTGGGCGCGAGGACTTCGTACACGTCGCCCTGGTACACGATCTCGTCGCCGGCCTGCGGCTCGATGTCGAGCTGCTCGGCCGTGACGATGAAATCTCGCGACTCGGTGCGCACCCACGCGCCGTAGTCGTTCTGCGAACGGAACACCGTCCGTCCGAGAACGGCCTTGACGCTCCGCTCGTCCGCGCCGCGCCTGTACACCGCGTCGGTGGCGAGCGCGTCGATCTGCGCTGCGCGGAGAGCTTCCATCCCAGTCTCGATCATCAGCCGAGACCCTGCGCGAGCCGGACGTTCACGGTCGCGTCCGTCGCGGTCGCCGCCGTGACCGCGTGGCCGAACTTGACCGCGCCGGACGCGCCGGCTGCCGCCACCTTGCCGGTCGCGGGATCGACGGAAACGACGTCGCCCACGGCGACAGCCGCGCCTCCCGTGGCGATTTCGTAAACGCCAACGACCGCGAGGGCTCCGAGCTCCCCGGCCTTGATGTCGAGCTTCGCCACTCCGACGAGGCTTCCGATCTTCACGATGTCGCCAGCGGCGACGTCGGCTTCCGGGATGTAGTCGATGGACTCACCCCTCTGTACATAACGGGCTTTCATGATGTATGTGCCTTTCTGGTTGAAGTTGTGAAGGCGGGGACGGACGGGTAAGGAAAAACAAGTAAAAAGAACCCCGTCCGCCCCGCCGAAGAATTACGACGCGGTGCCGGTCGCCTTGACCATGCCGCGATGATCCTGCTCGCGGATTCCGATGTCGAAGTACACGCGGAACCACACGCCGAGGACGTTGAAGTCCAGGTCGCCGCGCTCCACCGTCGGTGTGCGCTTGCCCTTGAGGTAGCCAATCTCGAACGTATCGACCGTACCCGGCTTTCCGAAGAGGTACCAAGACGCCTCCGAGTAGTTGGGGTAGTTGCGGTTGCCGAGATACGGCGACGAGACGATGGCGAGGTTCTCGTCCGCGAGGACGTTGATCGCCGGGCGGATCGTGTTGTCCGCGCCGCCGCTCATCATCAGCGTCGCGCCCCTCGTCAGTTCGATGGCGAGGTGCTTCAGCGCAGTCGGCACGAGCAGGATGCTCGGCTCCACCGAGATCGGCTGTCCGTCCGCGTCCGTCTGGTCGATGAACACCTGAATCGCCTTCTTGAGCGAGTCCGCAGAGAGAGCGGAGTTCGCGCCGGAGAGGAGGTTCTTGTGGTCGCGCCCGAAGAGGGGCTTGCCGTCGACGCACGTCGGGTTCGACATGAGCCGCTTGAAGAAGAGCTGATCCACAAGACGCGCCGCACGGTTGCCCATCGCGGTCGGCACCTTGAGGAACGCGCCGAGATCGTCGTTGATGATCATCTTGCGCGTGAGGCAGAACTTCTTGGCGTAGGTGTCGAGCTGGTTCTTCGCCGCCTCCTCGGTGAGCGCGGAATCCTTGATCTCGCCGTCCGCGCCGACGGGCTGGAGGTCGCCAACGTCCGTGAGGCGGAACCGCTGGTTCTCCTTGAAGTCCGTGAGGTCGCCGGTCGTGCAGAGGCGCGTGGCGATGATCGGCTGGGCGTTGTACGCCTGGAGGAGCTTCTTGTTCGCCACGTTCGAGAGGATGCCGGGCAGCGAGACCGTCGAGAACGCCGCCTTGATCGCGTCGTTGTCGAACGAGCGCGGGACGTTCATGCCCTCGATCCTCATGCACTCGCCGAGGACAACGCGGAGGGGCATATCCATGTCCTTCATCGCGGCCTCGACCGTCTCCTCGCCCATCGACTTGACGAGCGTGTCGCCGTCGATTCCTGCGCGGAGCGAAAGCGCGGCTTCAAGATGCTTCGCCGTCATCGCGTTCTCCTTTTTGATCGTGATGTTCACGTCCGTCTTGGGCTGCTTCTCGCGGTAGGCGGCAAGCACCGCCTCGCTGACCTGCTCTCGGTTCCACCCCTCGGCGATTGCCTTCGCCTCGATCTCCGGGAACTCGCCCCCGCATACGGACTTCACCATGCCGACGCGCTCGCGCTCGGCCTTGACCGCCGCCTGTGCGACGGCCTCTACGTCCACAGCCGTTTCGATGGCTGCGGCTGCCTCGACACCCGTGGGCGTCGGCTTTTCAGTTGTCGGCTTCTGGGCGGTCACGGTCTTTCCCGTTCCCTGTTCCCCATTGCCCGTTCCATTGATTTCAGGTTCCATTATGGAGTTGCCTTTCAGTTTGAGTGATGCCGTGACCTTCATGTGAGTTGCCTTGTCGGCTCCCACCGCGACCACGGACACCTCGCGGAGGGTTGATTTCGTGACATGGTAGAACGGCGCGTCGTGTTCAACGCCGTTGATCGTGCGCTTGCCTTCCTGCACAAGCTCGGCGGCCTCGACCTCCGCTCCGATTGAGAGCTGCCAGTCCGCGCCCGCCTTGCCCTGCGCGACAATCGCCTCGGAGAGCTCGCCCGTCCCGACGATCTCGCCGGATATCTCAAGATGCCCGTCAACGACCTTCGCCGCGACGAGCCCCACGCGCCCGAGCGTGTGGTTCTCGTGGTTGGCGAGCAGCGGCACCGACTCCGGAACCGCCATCCCCGCCATATCGACCACCACCGGCTTCGACCATCCGAAGAGGCGCATCTTGCCGCCGGAGTAGGCCATGCCCCTCACGGACGGCTTGCGCCCCTCGGCCGAAGCCGTGATTTCAAGGTATTCAGTCTTCATCTTCGTCCTTTCCGTCTTTCCCGCTTTTCGGCTGCGCCTCCTCCGGCGCGATGCCGAGCTGCTTCATGAGTTTCTGCTCCTTTGCGATCTGCTGAAGTTCCGTTTCCCAGTCCTTGCCCTGCCTCGCGTACTCGGCGGCAAGGGATGTCGTGCGACTCTGGAGGCGCACCGCCTGTGCGTTCGCCTCCTTCTGCGGATCGACGTGTTCCTGTCCGTCCCAGAACCACACGTGGCGGCAGTCGCACGACTCCACGTCCCTGCGCCGCACAAGCCGCCATTCGGCGAGCCATGCGTCGAGGATGCGGTCGAGAACCGTCTCCTCGATGAACGAGCGGTCAACCTTCAGCGACTTGTAGTACGTCTGGTGGTCGAGCCGTCCGCTTGCGTAGTTGTACCCCGACGAGTTCCCCGCCGCGATGTTGAACGGAAGGTTCAGGCACCGTGCGATCTCGTTGAGGATCTCGTGCTTGAACTCGCCGTAGGTCGTGACGGGCTGCTTGGGATCGACCTGCGCCATCTTCCAGCCGCCCGGCATGGTGAGGAGCATATTGCGCTCGAGTTGGATGGAGTCCATCGCCTCGACCGCCTCCGCCTCGCCGTTCGCCGGTGCGTCCGTGTAGAGTACGCCTGCGAAATCCGCTGCCGCCTCCGCCGCGCTCACGACAGCCAACGTGAACCGTCGCAAGTGGGCGAAGAGCGGCAATGCAGACGTTATCTCTGGAATCCCTCTGTGCTGCTCGGGACGATCCTGCCGGAAACAATGGATCATGTTCTCGGCCTTTACGATGATCGAGTCCGTCCCGAAGCTCTGCGTCCCGCCCGGATGGTTCTTCAGCACCTTGTACGTCTTGGGGTTGCCGAAACGGTCGAACGTGATGCCATCCACCGAGCTGCCGTCGCTTTGCAGTTCATCGTCAGTCACCCTGTCGGCTTCGACGAGCTGGATGTCGAGCTTCACGTCCGACCTCAAGTCCGGGTTCTGCGCGAGGATGATGAACGCCTCTCCGTCCTGACACCGCGCCATCCTCATGGTGCGGAGCTTTGACGCGAGGCGCACCCGCTTCGCCCATACCGCAAAATCGTGTTCTATCTCATGGTTCAAGTCCTCCTTGTCGAAAAGCATCTGTAGCCGCGGACCCGTCCCGACCGTGTCGTTTGCCAAGGTCGAGACGATCCCTCGCGCATACGAGTTGTTCTGCACTTCGTACCGCGCCCGTGTGCGGAGCGTCTTGCGTACCGCCGGATCTGCCTCTGCGTCCGCTGAAAGAAACTCCGCCGCCGCCCAGTGGCGGGCGTTGTCCTTGGTGGTCTGCGCAGCATCGAACCGGGCCATGATCCATCGCGGCAGGGAGAATCGCGCCTTTACCCGTTCCCCATTCCCCGTTCCCTTCTTTCTCCCGAACAGCCTCATACAATCGCACCTCCGGGCTTCATCTTGGTGATGCGCAGGGGACAACGGCTGCCGTTCGTCGCCCGCTTGGAGGCGAAGTAGCTCGCCACCTTGAGGAGATCGCCGACCGACTGGTTCTCCACCCGCTGTCCGTCAACCTCCACGACCTTCGGCTGGGCGAGCATCTTCTCCGTCAGTTCTTCAAGTTTCTTGTCATCCATTTCTGTCCTCCGCCGCCTGAATCCGCTCGCCGATCCACGCCATCACGTTTGTACACATCGAATTGCCCAACGCCTTGTACCTCGGCCCGTCCGGGCATTGCTCGGCGGGCTTGCCGCGCCACGGTATGAGCGTCCAGCCGTCGGGAAATCCCATCAGCCGCTCGCACTCGACCGGCAGAAGCCGCCGGATGATCCCCGGTGTGCAGACCCCGCTGGCGCGTCGCTTCGTGAGCGAGTACGCCGCCGTGTCCGCCTCGTCGTATGCCTTGCCCGGCAGGTGCTTCTCGCGGCCATCGACATTCGTGAGATCGACCGGATAGCACACGCCGTGTACGCCGGCCGTGTCGAGCGTGTAGCACACTCCCTCCTTCGCCCCCACTCCGTTGCCGCCCGCGTTGTCGCTCCGCCCGATGATGTTCTCCGCGATTGCAACCGCCTCCACGATTGCCATCCCGCCCTGCCGCTTGGAGGGCTCGGGAACCGTCGTGTCGAGCGTCTGCGCGACTTTCGTCTCGCGGCATCCGCTGTGCGGGTTCTTCGACTTCATCGCGTTCGACCCCATCGAGTCGAGCACAAAGACCTTCTGCACGAGCGGCAGGTTGTTGCCGCCCGTGCCGAGGTACGACGAGATCGTCGGCGCGGCACCGGACATCTCGCGCACCCGTCCGTCTTGGAGATGGTTCTCGTAGAAGATCAGCTTCGAGATGTCCTGGTTGTTGCGCTTGCCCGGATAGGACGCGTCCAGCGTCGGGCAGACCTCCCCGATGATCGCCTTGGGCTCCTTGTAGTCCGTGGCGAGCAAGGATGGCGCGACGTTCCCGCCGAACACCTCCTGAAAGCGCGTATCGACCACGCACGGGAGCTGGTCCTTGTCGGGCATCTTCTGGTCGTGCGACCGCGTGGTCAGCGTTCCGGCGGCGTTGCCGCCGTCCCACCACGTGATGCCGCCAGAAGTGCCTTCAACGCCCCGTCCAGGATCGGCGGCAGCGTCTTGCCCCGCTTCTCGACTCGGCGGTACATCCCCGCCGCACATTTCGCCGTCAAAAAGTACCTTGGCGCAATCGGCCCACGTACCAAGACTTCCGACAAGGAGGACACGACGCCTTCGCTGCGGGATCGCCCTCGGAAATTGTTGAACTCGGGTATATTGAGCGTCAAGCACTCTCCAACCCACGCTGAAACATCCGGGAGCCCCCGTGACGATTCCGGCTTTCTTCCACTTCCGCTTGGGGACGGGGACTTCCCATCCGACGAGCAGCGATAGGAAGGAGGCAAAATCGCCTCCTTTCCCGCTCGACAGTACTCCGGGGACGTTTTCCCAGACCACCCAGCGGGCGTGTGTGCGAAAAGCCAGCCTTGCAAACTCAAGCGCGAGGTTTCCTCTTTCATCTTTCAGTCCTTTCCGCAGCCCGGCGATGCTGAACGCCTGGCATGGCGTTCCGCCCACCAGCAGGTCGATTTCGCCCTTGTAGTCGCCGGGCTGTATCTTCGTGAAGTCGCCGAGGTTCGGAACCTCCGGGAACCTCTCGGCGAGGATCGCGGACGGGAACTTCTCGATCTCCGAAACGAACGCGCACTCCCATCCAAGCGGTCTCCACGCCACCGACGCGGCTTCGATGCCGCTGCATACGCTGCCGTATCGCATGGCCAATTCTCCTTTCTCCTCACACTCTTGTTCGTAAACTGTCTGCAAGATTGTTCAGACTTTTTTCGTTTTTTTATTCCGCCTCCTCAAAGCGCCTTCGACTTGCGCAGTTCCGAGAGCTTCACTTTCACACGCGGCTTATTGTTTCGTGTGTCTTTGTCGGTCCCGGCGAGGACACAGCCGCACATTGACGCGGCGACGGCGCATCCGACGATGCCGTCGAACCAGTGGTTGTCGTGTGCTTCCGGGCGCATTTTCCACTCGTCCACACAACGGCCTCTGCCCTCCGTCTTGACCCGGTACTCCGCCGTGAGATGCTCGGCGAAGAGGATGTGCCTCTCCGTCTCGCGCCCCCACAGGGAGAGGCATCCCCGGTCACCCATCGAGGTGAGGATTCGGCTCGCGATAAACGACTTCCAGTAGTTCGTGTCGTAGATGACGTGCCTCACGGCCCGCTTGCCGCGTATGTTGGGGATGCGCCAGTTGTGGCCAACCCGGTCGCCGACGGCCTTCTTGTAGTCGCTCATCGGCTTGGAGCTCGCACCGATGTACTTGCCGTGGCTCGGCAGGATCACGTTTGCGAACTGCGCCTCGCGGCAGAACTGGTACACGACTTCCGTCGATTGACCCCAGTTCGCGTCGATGATGCACCTCTCGATCCTCATCGCCGCGCCGTCATCGCGGATGAACTCCCGCGAAAGGTAGTCCTCCGTGAGTTTCTTCAGGCCGCCATAGACGCATCCCTCCATCCCCGCGTGTGGAAACTTCTGCTGCAACGTTGGGTTTGCATCGTCGAGCGTGAAGAACCGCCGCCTCTGGTCGGGCCACGTCCCGTAGTCGATCACGTAGCCGGTGAAGTCATCGTCCCACGCGCACACGACGTAGAAGAGGAGCGTCTTCTGGATGTCGATGAACATCGTGATGTGGTTCGCCGAGACCGGAACGCCCCGCTGGGAGTGTCCGTTCAGCTTGTTGGCGATGCCATCGACCGTGAGCTGCTCCTCCGTCCCCAAGTCCTCCGGCAGCGGGTCGTTCTGGTACTCCGCCCAGAACGCCGCCTCGTCCTGGAGTTTGAGGTTCATCGCGTGTTGCACCGCCGAGATCTCGTCGTAGTTGTGACGCGCTGGCCACGACACGACCGCGCCCTCGTCCATCTCCTCGCGGTGCGCGGCGTAGAACGCCGTCGCCTCCTCGAACGTGCCGCGCTCGCGCAGCTCGTCGGCGCGGAGGTCGGCGTACTTGTTCCACAGCTCCTCGTTCTTCGGGAACTGGTACAGCATCTTGCACCGTTCGCCGTTCCATTCGGGATGCTTCGACTTGTCGAGTATCTGCTCGGCCATGTCGCCGGGACGGATGACCGTGCAGGGCATGATGCCCGATATCTTCCGTCCCGGTCCCGCAAGGCCGAGGATGTCGCCCGCCAGCACACGCACACGCTTGCGCGTCTGCTCCACCGATCCGGCGGACTCGCTCGTCTGCGGATCGTCGATGATGACGAACTCCGGACGGATCGTCCTCCCGTCCGGCTTCTTGTACTTCATGCCGCGAATGCGCCCCGTGATACCGGCGACGCGCACAAGCACCCCGGAGGACTTCGCACCCGCGATGGTCGGCAGCACGATCTCGTTTGAAGTCCACGTGATGCGCGTCCGCTCACCCTTGTACAGCTGCCCCGCGCACCGGTTGGCGATTCCGTCGAGGCAGCGGATCGGGAACGCCACCTCTGGGAAGTCGGCGGCGAGATGCTCGTTCACCTCAAGCTCCGTCTTGATCGAGTCGAGGATTTCCAGCGCGGCGGATTCCGACGCGCCCACGACCACCACGAACTCGCGGTGCCCGTACAGCATCGCCCAGATCGCCGCCGTCTCGGTGAGCGAGGACTTTCCGCTGCCACGAGACATCGCAAGCGCGAAGAGTCCGCCCTTGAGGACGGCCTTCTCGATCTTGGCGATTGCCCGAAGGTGGTCTTCCGACCACGCAAGCACGTACACCTCCGGGAAGTACGTCTCGCAGAACTTGCGGAAGTCCGTGCGGCACGACTCCTTGCGCTCGGGGTTCTCGACCTCCGGCAGCTCGCCGATGTCGCGCCCCGCGAGCGACTGCTCCATCAAAGCCTGCCGCGCCGCCTCGCGCCTTTCGGCGTAGCTGCGCATCCCTCCCTGCTCGGCGGACGCCGCGTCGAGCTGATCGATCAGCCACGCGCAGTATTTGCCGAGGTTGATGCATCGCTCGTCCTCGTTGCTGGCGATGCGGAAGCCGCCCATCTCGAAGTGGCGGTACACCTGCGACGTGCCGATGACGGTTCCGAGCGGCGTTGAGTTCACCGCCTTGACCACGTCGGTCGGCTTGAGTTTCGACAGCGTCAAAGATCTGTTATTCGGCATGGCAAAGCTCCTTCAAGACCCATGCTGTGTAGTTCACGATGTTGATCGTCCCGTTCTCGTTCACCGGCGCACCAGCCGCGATCTGCTCGTCGAGCTTCTCCGGCGTGATCGTCCGGCAGCCGTAGTGACGAAGCACCTGGATGAAGTCCGCCTTGCCCATCTGCGGCACGTTGAGTTCCATTTTTGCCTCCTGAAAAAAGTTTCAAATAGCCGGTTGATATTCCACCGCGTTTACGGCATCATGTCCGCAGTTCAAACACCCAATAGGAGAAAACCGAACATGAGCACGAAAAAGAAAGCCGCGCCGAAGACCGCAAAGGCCAAGGCGAACACCAAGGCCAAGGCGACCGCCAAGGCCCAGACCACCGGCAGGGCGCGTCGCCCCGCGACCGCCGCACCTGCCGCGCCCGCCGAAACCACCGCGCCCGCCGCGCCGGAAAAGAAGCTCTCGCTTCTCAACGCCGCGCTCGCGGTGCTGAAGTCCGGCGACGAATCCCTCACCACCCGCCAGATGGTGACGGCGGCGAAGGATCGCGGACTCTGGACGCCCGGATCGGGCAAGACCCCGGAGCAGACCCTCTACTCCGCGATCATGCGCGAGATCAGGGACAAGGGCGACGCTTCGCGGTTCGAGAAGGACGCTCGCGGACACTTCAAGGCCCGCGTCTGAACCTTCCTTTTCGCGAGGTCGCCCCGCGCCTGTCCCATGCCGCGCCATTCATGGCGCGGCTATTTTTCGTAACCGAACAGTCCCTCTTCACACGCCCCCGCGTACCCCGGCTCGCGGAGTCCGAGGCGGTCGATGATGTGGGACGGAGGGTCGTTCTCCACGCGGCTTTCGAGGCATTCTCCCAGCCCGTTGAAGAACGTGACACGGATTTCGCTCCGCCCGATGCAGCACGAGATCGCGCAATGCACCTCGTCGAGGTTGTGTTCGCGCAGATACGTGAGCGCACGGTCGCGGGCGAGGATGTTCAGCGTAACGTCCGCCTTCGTCGGGTCCTTGCCCCAGGGCGAGCCGCCTCCGATCTTCGCGTTGCCGCCGTAGAAGTCGGCGACGAGCTTCCGGCCCGTCGTGCCGCAGTCGCCGATTGATCCGTGCGTCACGTAACGCCCCGTGCCGTTCACCGTCACCTTGCAGTCGCTTCCGAGGATCGACTGCACGTAGTTCCGGATCGTCCCGACCGCCGCCTCCTCGCTCTCCGGCAGGATCGGGATCGCCACCACGCACTCGGTGGGCAGCCCGTCGATCACCGTCACCTGCGTCTTCACGTCCAGTCCGCCGAACCCGCGCTTCACGAGGCTCTGCGCGACCTCGCGGGCGAGCCAGTAGTCCTTGGGCATATACCCGCGCCTCGGGTCGTTCACCGCCATGCCCCAGAAGATCCCCTGGTCGCCCCATCCGTCGCGGTTCACGCCCTGCGCGATGTCCGCCGACTGCTGCGACACATGGACAGTCACCTCCACGCCGCTTCCGCTGATGGCGTTGCCCTCGCCCCACTTGGCGACGTATGCGTCGGTGTAGCCGACGCGCCTTATCGCCTCGCGGCAGAACTCCGCCAGCTCCGCGTTCGTGAAACGGTAGGTCGTAGTCACCTCGCCGGAGAGTGTGCAGAAGCAGTCCTTGAGCTGCGCCTCGAGCGCAACCCTCGCGTTTCTGTCTCGCTCAAGGTAGCGGTCGAGGATGTATGCGACGATGAAGTCGCACGTGCGGTCGGGATGTCCGACCGCACAGTATTCCGATGTCTGTACTTTCATGGTTTTCACTCCTGTTCGTTTCCGTCAGTTCCCTGTTCCCCGTCCCCCACGACGGGCGTCTTCGCCTGCCAGTCGCAGCCCTCGCCGAACTTGTGCTCGGCCCAGCGGCGGCGAATCACGTCGCAGTATTTCGGGTCAAGCTCCATCGTGCGGCACTTGCGTCCGAGCTGTTCACAGGCGATGAGCGTCGAGCCGCTGCCGCCGAACGTGTCGAGGACAACGTCGCCTTTCTTCGACGAGTTCTTGAGGAGGTAGCAGAGCATCTCCGTCGGCTTCATCGTCGGATGAACGTCGTTCTTCTTTGGCTTGTTGTACTCCATCACCGTGGTCTGCGCCCGGTCGCCGTACCACCTGTGTGCTTCGCCGTCCTTCCACCCGTAGAGACACGGCTCGTGAATCCACTGGTAGTCCTGCCGTCCGAGGACGAGCGCGTTCTTCTTCCACACGAGGCACTCGCGCACCTTGAGGCCGACGTCGTGGCAGGCCCCCCGGAAGTTGTACCCCTCCGAGTCGGCGTGGAAGATGTAGAACGCCCCGCCGGGCTTCAACGCCTTCTCCGCCATGCCGAACGCCGAACGCAGGAACTCGCGGAACTTCGTGTCCTCCATCGAGTCGTTCCGAATCGTCAGACCGTTCGATCCCTCGTAGGCGACGTTGTAGGGCGGGTCGGTCAGCCACAAGTCCGCCTCCGCAATGCCGACGAGCCGCGAAACGTCGGTCGGGCTTGTCGAGTCCCCGCACATGAGGAGGTGGTCCCCAAGGCGGTAGATTTCGCCCGCGCTCGACACAGGCGTTTCCGGCACGTCCGGCGCGTCGTTGGGGTCGGTCTGACCCGTCCGCTCGACGTTGCCGTCGCCATTGAGGATGTCGTCGATCTCGTCGTGGCTGAACGCCAGAACGCCGAGGTCGAACCCCGCGTCCTTCAGCGCCTTGAGTTCGCCCTTGAGCAGTTCCATGTTCCACTTGGCGATCTCGCCCGTCTTGTTGTCCGCGATGCGGAGCGCGTCCTCCTGCTCCTTCGTGAGGTGGTCCACCACGATGGCGGGGATCGTCTCGCGCCCGAGCTGCTGCATCGCCTTGACCCGCGTGTGGCCGTTGATGATCACGTTCTCGCGGTTGATGATGATCGCGCCGACGAATCCGAACTCGTTGATCGAATCGACGATTGTCGGAACAGCCTCGTCGTTGATTCGCGGATTGTTTGGGTAGGGCTTCAAGTCCGCGATCTTGGCCTCTATGATTTTTGGCTTCATTTTGCCGATTTCTCCGTTGGCGGGGATTTTCCCCGGTGAAAACAAGTGTGGTTAAAAGCCCTGCTCCTTCCCGCGCCCTGACCTTTCGAGGGGGCAGGGGAGGAACCGTGCCCGATTTTCGCCGACCGGGGCGTTCCGTCTGATTTGATTTTTTTATCGCCCCTAAAGGGGGGCGAAAAAATCAAATCAGAATCGGATCGGAACGCCCTTGGCGATTTCTGATTTGTTTGATTTGTTTTTAATCAGAAAATCAATCAGAATCGTCGTTCAAACTGTCCATCCGAACGTCTCCTTTCACGATGAATTTTGCCGCGTGCTGGCCGTCCGGCGGATGCGCCAGCCGCTCGCACTTGATGTACCCTCCGGCTATCGCGCTTTCGACCGCGAGACGCGCCGTCTTGAGCGTGATGCCGTAGAATGTCTTGACCGCCTCGATGAACACGCCCTTGACCATCGGCGGATCGTCCTGCACAACTTCCGCAAGCCGCGAGGCTATCGCCGAGGGGTCGGGATCGCCCGCGCTTGTAGGACGCTCCTCCTTCTTGCCGTCGAGGTCTTCCGGGTTGAGTGAATCATCCCTGTGCCACAGCGGCCAGTCCCAGCGGAGGCACACCGCCCCGACGGACGGGAACGAGCGTACCACCGATTCCATGACAACGCATCCCTCCTCCTTGTGACGGCGCAGGATCACGTGCGTGTCGGACGCACGGCTCTGCGAACCCGCTCCCGCGCCGACGTCCGTGATGGACTTGAGCGACTGGTTCCCCTTGCTCGTGTGGTGAATCAACACGAAGGCGCAGTCGAGGGCTGCGGCGTACTTGTCGATGAGGTTGTAGATTCCCGCCACTGTCCCGTTGTCGTTCTCGTCCGTCCCCTTGGGCATAGCCCGGTAGAAGGCGTCGATGATGATCAATTTGAACCCGTAGGGCTTGAGCGTCTCGATCTGGTTCGCCAAGTCCTCGATGTTGCCGAGCCTCCCGCGCTGGTTATCGACATAGATGTCGTTCTGCACCTTCTTGAGGTCGAACCCACGCGCCGTCACGACCTTCGGGATTCGGTTCGCCGAGGTTTCTGGGTGCAGCTCATTGTCGATGATGAGGACTTTCCCTTTCTCGCACGGGAAACCGAACCAGGGCGTCCCGGTCGCTACCGAGAGCGCGAGGTCGGTGACAAGCCACGACTTGCCTGTCTTGGGCGGCGCGATGATGTTCATCGTCTCGCCCCTGCGCAGAAAGCCGTGTATCAGCACGGGCTTCATCTTCGGGTACTTCTCCACCAGTTCGCCCAAGGGCAGAAAATTGGGAGGGCGGCTGTCCCCAGCCGCCGCGCCACCTTGTTGTTGTACGCTTGCTGTCCCTTGTCCTGATTCGCCGGCTCCGCCTGGCGTAACCAACCCGCTGAAATCGACGCTCTTCTCCTCCGCCACCTGCCCATAGCCCTTGCCCAGCAGTTCACGCGCCGCCCGTGTGTAATCTCCGCCACATTCCAGTGTCGCGTACACCTGAAACCGGCTGTACCCCCGCTCGCTCTCGAAGGGCGAAGCGTTCGACGAAAACACATAAAACACATTGCCGTCAAACGTCGCCGAATGTCCGCCGATCTCCTTTCCGGGACGCCTCCACAGCTCGTTGCCGTCCGGCCTGCTGCCCAGAAGTTGCCAGCCGTGCGACACGAGTATAGGGCGTATATCTCCTCTCGCGCAGAAATCGTCCCCCGGACGCACCGCGAAATCGCCAGAATCGCCACAGTCGCCCGACACCGCCCCTGTGTGCCCTCCATTGGACGAGGACGGCTGGTTGCCCGCCCCGCCGCCCAGAACGCCACACGCGGCGGATTTGGGGGCTTCCTGCGCCTCGTTGAGTTCACGCGCCGCCGCGAGGAGTTGGGCGTGCTCGTCGACCGATAGCGTCGGAACGTGTGCAAACTCGCCCTGTACGACGCTATATCCTGGTGTGGGCGCACAAAGGAAAATTCCGCCTTCTCCGCGAGTTTCGATCAAAGTTGCGAGTTTTGCGGCTCTTTCACCTCTGGCGAGTTTAGTGTTCCCAGCCACCACACCTGTGACGCGATATACAACATGGTACCCGCCGGAAGGAGTCCGCTCCACCACAAGACGCGAGAAAAGCGCGGAATCCACGCGATTCTTCCACTTGTCGAAGAGTTCGCCGTGGTTGTCGAAGTCCATGCACTCAAGACTCCCTGACACAACACCGCTTACGATGCACACGCCGTCCGGGTGGTTTCCGAACCACGCCTTGACCTCGTACTCGCTCGGCAGCCGCGCCGCCCAGGTCTTCCACGCGCCCACCGCCGGACGCTTCTCCGCCTTGATCGCGGGCAGGACGCTCAACCCGGCGGCGAGGTACGCCATAGCCGTCTCGACCGTGATCATTTCGCCTCCCTCTGTCTGGCCTCACGGATCGCCCGCTCGCAGATGAGTGTGAACTGATCCTGCGCCTTCCCGCCAGAATGCCGCGCCACGAACATAAGCAGCAGAAACAAGATCGCCGTGCAGATCAGCCCAACGACAATGCGGCTGATGATCTTCCACCGCCGCTCCAGTCTCTCCCACTCGTCCATGATAGGTTTTCCTTTCTAAAACGGAAGATCGTCGATGTCCTCGTACTCCTCCGCGTTGTCATTCTGTCCGTTGACCGGACTGTTCTCCGGGAAGTCGCCGAACTCGTATCCGACGATCTCCGGGTACTGTTTTCCGGCGACGCGCCTCACCGTGATGCGCTTGACCGTGCGCAGCATTCCCATGAAGTCCGCCTCGCACACGTCCTCGGCCTTGTCGGGCATCGGGAAATCGGACGCCGCCCGCGCCGTCCACCACTTCTCGAATTTCGCCCTCGCGTAGCCGTTGTGTTCCGGGCAGACCCACTCCGAGAAGTTGCAGCTGTATGCGTCGTAGAGCGCACCGGGCGCAGCCTCGCACCGATAGGTCACGCGCACCGTCTGCGGCGCACCCTCCGGCGCGTCTCGCTTTGTCCACACCTGAAAGAGCGTGTCCGTCACGTCGTGTGTCTCAATCGTCACCTCGCCGGAGAGGATCGCCGCGTTGTCCGCGTGTGCCTCGTGCGTCCGCCTCTCGCGCTCGCTGCGCGGGAACTCGAATCCGCACTCCTTGCACAGCATGACCGAGAGCGGAACGAGCGTCCGGCATTGCGGACACATCTTCACGAGCGGCCCGCGTTCCCCATTGCCCGTTCCCCGTTCCCCGACCCTGATCGCGTCGATGGGTCCGAACCGCTCCACGTTCTTCCCGTAGTCGAGCACAAGGCACTCCGTCTTGCCCGTTTCCGGCGAGAGACGGAAGCCCCGCCCGACCATCTGGATGAACAGCCCCGCGCTCGCCGTGGGGCGCAGAAGCGCGATGGTGTCGAGGCGGCGGATGTTTGTGCCGGTTGTCATCACCGACACGTTGCAGCAGTATTTCAAGGGCGGCAGCTTTCCGCCGAAGAGATCGACCTCGATCTCCTCGCCCTTGAGACGGCGGATGATCTCGTCGCGCTTATCGGAGGGCGTGTCGCCCGTCACGACGGCGCACTCCTCGCCGGAGTACGCGGCGATGAGCTTCGCCACCTTGTTGCAATGCTCCACCGACGTGCAGAAGATGAGACACGCCTTGCGGTCTTTCGTCTTCTCCACGATCTCGCGGCAGGCGGACGCGACGAGGCGGTCTTCGCCCATCGCCTTTTCCACCTCCTCCGCCACGAACTCCCCGGCGCGGATGTGCAGGTGTTCGAGGTCGGCGTTGGCGGTTCCCGCCTTCGCCGTGATCTTCGACAGCCACCCCGCGTCGATCAAGTCCTTGACGTTCGCCTCGAAACATACGTCGTTAAAAAGATTCTCTGGGCGACAGATGACCCCTCCCTGCGTCCGAAACGGCGTCGCCGTCCACCCGACCATGCGGATGTTGGGGTTCTTCGCCTTCGCCGCGTTCAGGAACGTCTGGTAGCGTCCCTCGCCGTCCGGCGGCACCATGTGAACCTCGTCCACCATGACGAGATCGAAAGGCTCAAAGAGGTCGATCTTGTTGTAGATTGACTGGATGCCGGCCACGATGACAGGCTCCTTGGTGTCGCGCCTGTCAAGTCCGGCGGAATACACGCCGACGGGCAGGTCGGGACAAAGCCCTTTGAGCTCCTTGCTGTTCTGGTCCACCAGCTCCTTCACGTGCGCGAGGATAAGCACACGCCCGTGCCAGAGGTTCACCGCGTCCGCAGCGACGGACGCGATGCAGATCGACTTCCCGCCCGCCGTGGGGATGACGACGCACGGGTTGCCGTCCTTCTTGCGGAGGTAGTCGTACAGCGCGGCTTTCGCGTCCGACTGGTAGTCTCTCAATTCAACCATACTTGTTTTCCGTTCATTTCTTCGTTTCTTCGATTTCTTCAAGGCGTATGTACACAAGTCCCTCCGGCGGCACCGGTTCGCCCATCCGCACGTCGATGTGCTTGATCTGCGAATCGTCCTCCATGAGTCCGGCGTGTACGAGCGCGTCGAGTGTGCATTTGAGTACGTTGTCGAGATCGCGCCTGCGCGAGTCGGGCGGATAGAACTCGGCGGTGAACTTCACTTTCCCGGCGAGCTTTCGGAACCGTCCCGCGAGGCGAGATACGCACATCCTCCGAAAACGCCGGCCCTCGCGGCTGATCAAGACGCGAGGGCCGACGTGCCTGTAGTACCGGTTTACGCTCGGAGGCCAGGGGATCTCGAAGTTCACCTCGCCCACGGCGCACCCTGCGTTGCGCCCGCGCCCTGTGGTGCGCCCGCCCCTTGCTGTTGTACGCTTGTTGTCCCGGTTCCCGTTCCCCGTTCCCCATTCCCCGTTCCCCGCTTCGCCTTGTACGCCTTGATGACGTTGCGCGTGGGATCGTTCTTGTCGATGGCGACGGTGATCATCATCGGCAGGTTGTGGAGCTGCGCGGTGTCGTTGAGCTGCGTCACGCCCACAGCCCGGCAGATCGCCGAAAGCTGCTCGCGCCCGATGCGCTGCGCGTCCGGGCTGGTGCGATGCTCAAACGTGATCCACGAGAACACCTTGCGCCCCTTGCAGTCGCCGGAGATGATCTCGAACTCGAAGTTGAAGCCCATGCCGTTGCCGGACTTCATCGGCTTCGCCTCGGAGTTTGCAATGACCGCTTCGTATGTTCCCGCCGGAAGCGCGTCGAACGATGATGGCTGAACTTCAGCCGCATTGAATGAGATTGTTGCCATTTCTGATTTACCTTTCTAACTTGCTGTTGTACGCTTGTTGTTGATTACTTCTTTCCGCCGAGGCACTCCATGAACGCCGTCCACGAGAGTGCAAGTTCCGTCGGAAGCCCGTAGCGGTTCTTCGCTATGCAGGCCGGAGAGCCGTTTGTGCGGAGGATGCGTTCGCCGCCGTCCGCGCCCACGGGCGCAGCCTTGCCGGTCGTGGAATCCACGCGCATCCGGCGCGAGGCGAAGAGGACGGCGTCCACCCACTCGCAGACGAGCGAACACGCGGCCTTGTGCAGACGCGGCGTGTAGCGGTCGTAGGAGGCGTGTTCCGGGTCCTCGAAGCGCTCCACCTTGGAGTGCGCGATGAGAACGACTGCCATGTTCCGCTTGGCGCGGATCTCGTTCAGGAGGGCGATGATCTGCCGCCAGTAGGTGAGGGCGTGGGTGTACCCCTTGCCGTAGCCGCCGTCGGCTTTCTCGATGCACTTCACGCCGTAGTCCGCGCACACGCGGTCCCACACGAGACGCTCCGTCCAGTCGAGCGAGTCGAGGCACAGCGTCTGGTAGTCGTGTTCCTCGTCGCGGATCGCCTTGAGCTGCGTGAGCAGTTCGTCGAACGAGCCGACGAGCGGAAGCCTCGCGCAGTCGATCTCCGAGAGACCGTCCTCGGTCTGTATGAATATCGCCTTCGGCGCGTTCGCCGCGAAGGTCGATTTTCCAACGCCTTCCGATCCATAGACCATGAGGCGTGGAGGTACGGGCAACTTGCCCTTGATGACATTTTGCAGTAATGCCATTGCTTTTCCTTTCGGTTTGTTATGGAGAGCCGCCGTCCCCGGCGGCTGTTGTTTGGTTTGTGTAAAAGAAAACCCACCGGCGTTTAACCGATGGGTCTTCCGAAATTCTTGTTGTTGTACGCTTGCTGTCGTTTGTCCTGATTCGCCGGCTCTGCCCGGCGTAATCACACCCCCATCACCCGCAGCTCCTCGTACCCGGTCGGCCACTCGCCGCGCCTCCGGCACTCCTTCAAGAGCGACATCGCCATCTTGTTCGCGGCGGCGGCCTGTTCAAGCAGCTCGTCGGCGAGTTTCCACACGCCGCATCTGAACGGCTCGCGCTTTTCGATTGCGATGATGTACACGTCGGGCACGTCCGGTGCGCTGGCGTTCACGCCAGCGTTCGCCTCCTTGAACACTTCCCTGTAAAACGCGAGCTGCTCGGGGTAGCCGTACTTCCGCGCATCTTTCTCGAAGAACGGGAAATCCGCGACCGTCTTCAAATCGACGATCACCGGCTTGCCCTCGAAGTCGGGATTGAACCAATCCATCCTTATTTGGCAGGGTTCGCCGTCGAGGGCGATGCGCACCGTTCCCTCGGCGCGTCCGTGTTCAAGGAGCGCGCTGGCGACGGGATGCAGGGCGACGCTCTGCTGTAGTTTGAGCATCCAGCCGAAGTCCTCGCTCGACACGACTGGACGCTTCTGCGCCGCCAGCCACTCGCGGTATGCCTTGGTGGTCTTGCCATACGCCTCGCCGGTCTTCGGGTTTGTGGGACCGGAACTGATGAGGTACTCTGCATCGAACTTTGACCGCCCCTCAAGTATGAGGGTGTGCAGGGCGCGTCCGATCTGGTACGCGGTCGTGTCGACCGGTTCGATCTCGCCCGACATCTTCTTCTTGTAGAGGCGCGGGCAGGCCCGGAAGTCACCTAACAGGTGGCTGGATAGAAAATCGCCGCGACGTGCGGCTTCGTGGTATTCGTCGGCATCGATGTCGACGATGAATGGGTATTTCTGCATTGTCGTTTTCCTTTTTTGAGGGCGGGGGACATCCTCGCCTCACCCTCTTGTTCGTAAAACGACTGCAAGATTGTTCAGACTTTTTTCGGAAAAAATCAAACCCGGCCGAAAACTCGACCGGGCCGCATGGTAGGGCGCGATGACCCCATCGCGCCGCATCGGTAGGGCGGTCGCCCCGCGACCGCCGGTAGGGTCACGCGTCCCGCGTGACCGAATCTTGTTGTTGTCCGCTTGCTGTCTCGGCATCCGCCCCCTCCGCTGGCGGCGGCACGGCGACCGGCACCTCCGTCTCTCTCCCGAAGGATATGCCTAAAAGTTTCGTCGCATCCGATTCGTCGGAGAGCCGCAGCTTGATGAATCCCTCGCTTCGCTCCGGCGGAAGGATCGCCTTGAACTCCTCCTCGTTGAGTTTGTCGGAGTTGATTGCGCAGATGTACTGCCCGCCAAGTTCCCGGCTGATGCGGTCTGCCTCGATGAGCGCGTTTGCGACCTGTCGCGGATCGGTCGAATCGTATATCTTCGAGTCGTGGATAAGGAAGTCAATCGGGTGTTCGCACACGCGCTGCTGGTGGAACAGCGTCAAGTCGAAGGCAAATACCTTGATCTTCTTGATGCCCTCGCTCAAGTCGCTCTCCACCCGTGGATCGAACTTGAAGCCATACTTCCTGGGGTCAGCCAGAAGCTGGATGTTGAGCGAACCGGGAGTGCGGTAGAATTTGCCCGTAAGCGTCCTGAAAAACGTTTCGCTTTCATTCCAGACGTGGCGCAGGCTCTCGAACTCATCTTTGGCCGCATCGCCGACCTCGGACTTCGACTCCTTCACGTGCTCGAGTTGCTGCTTCGCCTCGGCAAGGTGCGCAAGACAAACCTTCTTCATCTGGAGTTCTTTTTCCTTTTCCGCGTAGCGTTGGTTCAGCACGGTGTATTCTCCAAGCGCATGACCCGACTCAAGGGCCTTCATCGCCTCCGCCCTCTCCTGGGAGAGCTTTAACGCCCGTGCCTTCAGTTCCGACAGCGCCTGGGTGAGGTATCTGACCTCGCGCTCAAGAATGACGCGCCTGCTGCCGGTGACCTCCTCGTGAAAACGCTTGACGTTCTCAAGTGTCTCTTTTACGGCATCTGGGAACACCAATCCGCATTCGGCATACAGTTCCTCGACGGGAAGAAGCGCGGCACGTGCATGGTTGAGCTGCCGCGTTGTCGTGTCGAGGCGGCTTTGACTGTTGATGATCTGATTGCGCAGCCAGTGCAGCTTCTTCGTCATTTCATTGACGCTCTTTTCGATCTCCTCGTATCCGGGGATGACGTCGAAATGCTCGAGTGCCGTGCGGATGCGTTCCAAGTCGGTTTCAAGAGCCCTGCACTCCGACCGCAGCGACGCCTCCGACTTATCCCACTTCTTCAGATCAATTTTCGCCGCCGTCCGTATTGTCTGCGCCTCCTTCGCGCTCTTGTTGAGCGGATCGAGCTGCGAGAGGTATTCCCAGTTCAGCCCGAGCAGATAGGCGATGGCCAGCTCGTCCACGCTCGGCACCTTGATCGGCAGCAGTGGATCGTCGTATGTCTTTCTGATGAAGTAGGCGATGAGCCTGCGGAACGTCGGCATCATGCTGACCGCCGCCTCGTCGCCGGGCAGAGGTATGTCAAAGAAAACCCATCCAAGCAGGGCTCGCCATGTTTCGACCGAATAGATGGCGGCATCGTCAGTCTGCGAATCGGGCGGTATGGGCAGGCCTTCGATGTTCCCCTCTACGCGAATGACGTCGCTGTCATCCACCGCCCGCGTCACCTTCACGCGACGGTTGCGGAGGTCGATGTCGATGGTGAACTCCCAATCCGGGAGATATTCCTGCGGCAGGATGGAGTTTCTGGTTGCGTCCGCGCCGAGGCAGAAGTCGATGATGTAGAAGAGCGTGGACTTGCCGAGGCCGTTGCGAGAATCCGTCGTGCCGGCATTCTGCGACCTGTCGGCGACGATGAGGTTCAGGCCCTCGGTGAACGTCACGGTCTTGAAAGAATCCTTGTTTGCAGTCACGGAGTGAATCATGATTCGTTTCTCCTGTAGAGGACGCCCTTGCGGAAGGCGATGACTTTGATGGTGAAAAGAAAGTCCAGGACGAGGTAGAACCTGTCTGGATTCGACACGGCAGACTCGCGATGCACGGCTCTCCAGAGTTCGCCGACCGTTCGCGGTGCCTTGAGGTTTTTGAGTATGATCGCCCCGACCCCCAGAAAGGAGTCCTGAAGCGGTATGTATTTCGTCGGCAGTATCATTGCTGTGGCTTCTCGAAGATGTCGCAGATTTCAAAGAGGTGGACGAGGATCGCATACGCCGCCGGATGCGCCGCCGGTTTCGGGATCATGCCGATGATCTCGCTCGCAAGCCTGTCGAACAACTCGTCGCCGCGAATGCCGTTGTGGTAGAACTCCGCGTATATTCCCTTGAAAAACGTCTTGAGCCGGTAGGGGAACTTCTCGTCGTTGTCGTTCACGGCCTTGCGCGTGATGAACTTGCCGACCTCCTCGGAGTAGCAGACCGATGCGTCGATGATCTTCTTGTTGCCGTCCGTCCGTATGTCGTTGAGTGCCATCTTCTCATCGACGTTTATCCGCTTGAGGTCATCCACGGCTTCTACGTTGTCGGGAAGGCGCAGGCTTTTGACCGCCTCCTCCAGCACCTCGAAGTCAATATTGACCAACTCATCCGGGATGCGCGTCTTGAGCCCATCCGGATAAGCCATGCCCTCTCTATGCAGGGCCTCATTATCTTCATCAGAAAAAAGTGGCATAATGAGTCCAGAAATCACCGCATATTATACCAAATCTGCCGATGCGAAACAAATCCACGACCTCTGTAATTCGCAAAATTATGTTATAATATTGTGCTTATGCTTCCAAGCCAACACATAGTCAAGCTCCTGAAACACTCGACGCCCGAACTCAAACTCGCGGCGGTCGGGATGTTGGACGCTGCCAATCCAGACCGCAACCAGCTGCTTTTGCCGGACTACCGCGACGGACTTCGCAACGCCCTCACGGCCTATCGCGAGGTGCTGGTTGAGAAGCCGATGGTCATCCCCATGCGGCGCAGCATCGAAATGCTCATCGAAGAATACGCCGTTGAATGGTCGCGCCTCTTCGATGCCGTCCGCAAGACCGACAAACAGCTCGAGCCGCAGATCAAGGCCGCCCGTGCCGCGCAAAAAGCCGCACACAGTCGCTTCATCGACATCCTCAAGAACGGCACCGGCAACGGCGACGGGCGCACCGAGTACGCCGCGCTCACAGCCGCCCTCACCGCGCTCTCCGAGCAGATGGGCGAAAACGCCGAATCCGCCGCCAAACGCTCCCGCAAGGGCTGCAAGCGCGATCCAAACTTTGCGACTCCCGTTTGGCAAGCAGCACTATGGTCTGGCGTTAGCGAACCAACAATCCGTAGGTATTGGAAAAGACCCAAGAAGGGCCTACCGCGCCCGCCGTTGAATGTTCCAGGCACTCCCGAAGCTCGCAAGGCACTTTTTGAAGAGTGGGGCAGGCAGTATCGCGGATTAGTTGCCGCCAAGCGCGAAGTTCGCGCAATGAATCGCGCAGGACGCTACCGCGATCTCGATAACATCGGCGATTCCAAAGACGATTCCGAAGAGGAAAACTAACTCACCCCGGTCGCCATCGTCAAGCGTAAATTCGGCCTCACCTAACCATTCCCCATTCCCCGTTCCCCGTTCCCCAATTTTACACTTTACATTTTACACTTTACACTCTCTTCCCCGTCCCCCTCTCCCCGTCCCCAATTTTACACTTTACATTTTACACTTTACACTCTCCAATATGCGTTCCCTCTAAAGATGAAAGGAACGCATAATGATACCTACTATCGAACAAGTGATGAAGTGCTACCGAGTGGTGGCGCAGACCGAACGCATGAAGACGGGCCGCCCAGGGGCGGAGACCGTCGCCAACGCCCTGCGCGGAACGGCCAACGTGTGCCGTTCCGCCGGGATCGAACTCACCGCGCCCGTGACCGCGCTCACGCGCAAGAAGATCGACCTCGCCCTCGCCTCGTTCATGGGGCGAGGGCTCACGCGCCTCTCCGCGTGGAGCTACGTGTGCCAGCTGCGCGGCGTGTTCGCCAAATGGTGCAAGCCATACTACGAGGACGCTGGCTGGGAGATTCCGCCGCTCGACCTTCCGGCGTTCCGGGCGAAGGCACCGCGCTACGTGCGCCCCTGCGCCGAGACGCTCCAGCGCGTCAAGGCGTGGTACGGACGGCAGACCGGCGAGCACTGGTTCGCCGCCACGATGATGCTTGAGTTCGCCATGCGCAACGGCGACGTCCTCCGGCTCAAGGACGAGAACTTCGTCGAGAAGAACGGACGGCACTACCTCAACTACACGCCGCACAAGACGGAACTCTCATCCGGGCGGCACGTCTGCTGGCCGATCCACGATTCGATCTGGGCGACGTTCGAGGACTACGGCGGACTAACAAGCCTCGACGTGACGGACGAGACGTTCGACGAGATGAACCACGACCTCCGCTCGCTCGGCTTTCGCGGCAGCAAGGCATCCTACGAGCTGCGGAAGATCTGCATCGACCACGTGTACCAGAAGTACGGCGCGGAGATGGCAGTCTCGCTCTCCGGCGATGACATCAAGACCATCACCCGCTACTACGCCGACCCCGCCCAGCCCAACATCGGCACCGTCCGCGTCATCGACCTGCTGTAAACCCCTTTCAGGAGCGGTCGCGCCCTGCGCGACCGCTCCTGACCACTCTGCGCCACAGTAGGCCTCTGTATCGAATCGGCCAACGTAGTCGGCTACCAGAATAAGGCAGTGCGTCAGTTCCTGTCGCAGCAGGTCTGCACCTTCGATGCAGTCGGTGGCGGCGGTTTGGAACTTGCCAAACTCATCCCCATCGATGGCGAGGGCGAGTATATCGGTGATGGCGAAATCAATATCCAGTTCAAGAGCCCGCTGGGAGCCCTTCAGACAAGCTACGCCTATTACGGCAAGGATGAGTACGATGACGATACGCCGGCTGGTTGGTATGACGAAATGGAGGATGAACTCATTTCCGACTTCACTTTCAATCCCGGCGAGGGCTTCCAAGTGAACGCGGGAACTGCCTGTAACTTCCTGTATTCTGGCGAGGTGAACATGGCCGAGACTGACGTCCCGTTCCGTCAGTATCTCTCCATGCAGGGCAACATCCGTCCTACTGCCGTTGACATTCAGGACATCATTCCTGTTGATAGCAACGATGAAAATGCGGAATACATCGGCGACGGTGATATTAACATTCAATTCTCTTCTCCGCTCGGTGTCCTTCAGTTCTCATATGCCTACTATGGCAAAGACGAGTACGATGATGACACCCCTGCCGGGTGGTACGACGAAATGGAGGACGAGTTGGCTGACTACACATTCGGTGCCGGTGAAGGCTTTAAGATTAATGCGGCGCAAGCCGGATACCTTCGCTTCCCGGAGATGTAAAACAATTTTGTGCGGTGCATAGTGTGCCGTGCAGAAACTGAACAAGAAAAAGGAAAAACGAAAATGAAGAAACTAATGTTTATGCTTGCGGCGGTCGCTGTTGCGGCTTGCACACAGGCGGCATCGGTGTCATGGACTTGCACCAATGTCAAGGATGGAAGTGGTAACGCCATTGATGGTATTGCCTACTTCGTGAATGCCGCAACGCTCTCGCAGAGCGACGCAAAGGCGTTCACCAAGGCATCCGAATGGACAACCGCGTTGAGCGGTGCGTACAGCTGGTCTCCTGAAACTGCCGGTAAGTACACATCCGCCGCAGTCGATAACGCCACGCTGGGGCTTGCAGATGCGACAGCGCAGCAAGCATACCTCGTGGTATTCGACACCTCGACGATCACGGATGCGTCGCACTACTACATGACCGAGGTGAAATCTGTCACAACCTATTCGGGTACCGAGACGGCCCAGATCAAATGGGGTTCGCAGTCCACGGCTTCGCAGGCCGCTGGCGCATGGACAAGCGTCAGCCCTGTCCCGGAGCCGACCTCTGGTCTGCTAATGCTCGTCGGCCTCGCGGGCCTCGCCCTGCGCCGCCGTCGTGCGTAATCTGACACGATCAGATAAAGACGAAGAAGCCGCCCTCGAAAGAGGACGGCTTCTTTGCGTTCATGCGTTGCTACGCATTAGGCGCGCTTGCGGCGGAGCGCAAGACCGGCCATGCCCATGAGGAGCAGAAGCCCGCTCGTCGGTTCCGGAACAGCAGAGGCAGAAGACCAACCGCCAGCAGCGGTCGTGTTGCTGTACTGGCTGCCCCACGAAACCTTGGCCGAATCGTCCGCACCGGACAAAGTGCTCAAGGACTTCGTTTCGGTCAAGTAGAAATTGGATGCGTCAGTGATCGTTGCCGTGTCGAAGATCATCAGATAGGCGGAATAATCCTTGCCGTCCTGAAGACCAAGCGTCGCGTTATCAACGGCGTTCGCAGCCTTGACCGTGAACTTGCCAGCAGAACCCGAATACGAATATGCCGAGCCGAGTGCCGTGGTGATGGCATCAGCACCCTTGCCAGCAAGCGCCTGGGCGTCGCTGTAGGAGAGCATATCCGTGGTCAGGAAGTAGGCCACGCCAGACACGGTATCTGACGTGTTGCCAGCATAGACATCCGAGCAAGTCCAGTTGACGGATGCCGCCTGTGTGCAAGCCGCAATAGCGACCGCCGCAAGCATCAACATTAGTTTCTTCATTTTTGTTTTCCTTTTTCGTTTTCAGTTTCTGCACGGCACACTACGCACCGCACAAAATCGTTTTAGAGTTCGGGGAACCGAAGGTAGCCAGCGGATGCCGCATAGAGCTTGAAGCCTTCGCCTGCCGTAAATTCCTTATCGGCATATTCCTCGTCATCATCATACCAACCCGGCTCCGTCTGCGTCTGGCTCAACTCTTTAGCGAGATAGTAGCTGTACTGCGTTTGGATCTTGCCGCGATCAGAGAAAATCTGAATCGTGATATCGCCGTCACCGATTGCCTCGCCTTCGCCATCAACTGGAATGATGTCCTGAATGTCTACAACCGTGGGACGGATGTTCGCCGCAAATGAAAGGTTCTTGCGGAACGGGACATCTGTCTCGGCCATGTTGACTTCACCAGAATACACAAAGTTGATTGCCGAGGCAGCGTACACCTGAAACGCCTCGCCAGACGCAAAAGAGTAATCAGCCTCTTCTTCGTCATCGTCATACCAGCCGGGTTCGGTCTGCGCCTGACTCAGCTCCTTTGCAAGGTAGTAGGAATACTGGGTGGTCAGTTTGCCGCGATCCGTGATGAACTGAATCGTAGCCTCGCCATCACCAACAGCCTCGCCCTCGCCATCGACGGGCAGAAGGTTCTGGATGTCGAGCGCACCATCGGCAACGCCGATCTGATCGAACGTACAAACCTGCTGTGAGAGGTTCTTGCGAACCGCCTTGTTTTGGTAGCCAACCACGTTGGCCGATTCGATACAGAGGCCTACTGTGGCGCAGAAGGATGACGTTAGAAAATAAGGGTGGAATTGAATTTATGGCAAAATTACCCCCTACCGAAACGGGGCGAAAAATGGTATAATAGAGGTTGTTTTTTCGAGCGGAGAAAAGAAGATGAATTTTACAGTCAAATACAGGGACAAGTCGGGCGATACAAAGTCGCTCGTGCTTGACGTTCCTAACAGGGCCGCCTTGTGGCCGGAGCTGAAGAAGCGCGGCATTTCCGCCCTCTCCGTGCGCGAGGGCGCGGTTAAGGAGCGCAAGCCGTCGGGCGGCAGGAGTCCTTCGGCTGTACGTGGCATTGTCGCGGGCGTTGTCGTGGTTGCGCTGGCGATTGGCGCATGGTTCTTCTTCATGGACGGCAAGCCCGCGCCAAAGGACGGCGTAGAGCAAAAGCCGAAGAAGATCAAAGAGGTCAAGCCCGTCAAGCCGAAGGCCGTCAAGCCCGTCGCCGAAACCAACAAGGTGGAGAAGCCCGCGCCCACGCCAGTCGAGACCAAGGTCGAGCCGGAAGCCCCCCAGCCGAATCCGCGCAAGGCACCCTCCACGGCGAAGAAGTATCCGCGCCGCGTCATTCCGCGCAAGCCGGAGCCCCCGCAGAAGTTCAAGTACGACAGCGACGATCTGATCGGCGGCTTTCTTGAAATCGTCCCCGGCACTCAAATGGAGGGCGGTCTGCGCTTCGACAAGATCGGACGAGACTTCGAGAAGTCGCTCACGGAGGATGTTGCGCTCGCGGAGGGTCAGGACAACGAGTACAACCGTCAGCTCCGGGAGCAGGTGCGCGAGATCAAGAAGGAGATTCAGAAGGTCATGCGCGAGGAGAACAAGACCTTCGGACAGGTCATGCAGGAGCAGTTCGACCAGTTGATCGAGATGGGGCAGTACAAGCGCGACCTCGAACAGGAGCTGCGCCAGATCCGCAAGAGCGGCGAGTTCACCGCAGAGGAATACGACAAGTTCATCGAAGCGTCGAACAAGATGCTTGAAGCCAAGGGCTGCTCGCCGCTCAAGGTTCCGAGGGCCACGTACTACCAGCTCGAACGCTACCGCAAGATGCGCGAGGCCAAGGAGGCCGAGCAGAACGGCACCGCCAACGGCGAACAATCTAACGGAGGTAACAACTAATGAAAAAAATACTCTTCATCGCAGCCGCAGCCCTGTGCGCGGCAATGACGTTCGGAGCCCCAGACCCGGAGTTCCCCACGATCCCGGTCATGGAAAAGCCCATGAACCAGATGTCCAAGGACGAGCTTAAGGAGTTCTACGCCAAGCGCAAGGCCGCCATCGAGGCCCTGCCCCCGGCCCAGCGCGAGGCATACCGCGAGAAGCAGCGGGCGGCTCGTATCGCCTACGCGGGCGGCATCGTCCGCAAGACCGAGGGCAAGGGGCGCGTGGTGTATGCGAACCTCCAGCAGACGGTCGAGACAAAGGACATCGCCAAGACGATGAACGTGCTCGGCAAGTACCTGCGCGTGAGGATCGACACGCTCGACGCGAAGGCGGAGGACGTAGCGGACGTGAACAAGTACCTTCTCGGCAACGACGCGAAGGCCGTCGTGATCGTGGTTGACAACGCGACCGATCCGGCGATCCTCGTCGCGCCGGAGGACAAGTGGGCGAAGGTGAACATCGGCAAGTTCAAGGACAAGAACGTGAAGAGCCGCACCCAGATGGAGCTGCTCCGTGCGTTCTGCTACCTCTGCGGCGGCATCGGCAGCGAGTACAACAACCCGCTCACCGGCTTCATCGGCAACCCCGCGCAGCTCGATGATTCGCCCGTCGCGGAGCTTCCGATTGACGTGATCAACCGCTGCTCGCCCTACCTCAAGCAGCTTGGCGTGATCCCCTACATCGAATCGACCTACCGCAAGGCCTGCCGCGAGGGCTGGGCTCCCGCGCCGACGAATGATGTGCAGAAGGCTATCTGGGAAGACATCAACGCCACCAAGGAGCGTGGTCCCGCAAACGCCCTGCCGATCCCTTCGCCGAAGAAGAAGTAAGTGAAATACACCTACGCCTATAAGACCCCGGACGGAGTCCGCCACGAGGATTCCATGAACGCCTCTTCGAGAGAAGAGGTGTTTGAGACTCTTCGCGCACAGGGCATCAAGGCGATCAAGGTGGTCGCCGCCGACGGGTCAAAGGCGAACGGCGAGATTCGCGGCGTTCGCAAGCGCGTCGTGGCGGCATCGATTGTCGCTGCCGCGCTCGCCGCCGGACTCGCCGTTTATCTGGTAGGGCGAGTCGCCCCGCGACCGCCGCCGGTAGAGCGCGATGCCCCCATCGCGTCGCCCCCGACGGTCGCCCCCACGCCCCCCGTCGCCTACCGCAACGCCAAACCGCTGGCGCGTCAGGCGATAAACGGCGACCGCCAGCGCATCGAGGCCGCCGCCAAGTCGTTCACAAACGCCGCAGAACGGCTCATGGCGGCGTTCGCCGAGCCGGGGCGGCCTGTGCCCGCGCTCGCCACCACACGCCCCACAGACGCCGAATTTGAGGCCTCCCTGCGCGAACCAATCCGCATCGCGGAGACGGACTTCACCGAGACGGCAGACCTCAAGCGAATCGTCGCCAAGATCAAAAGCGACCTCCGCGCCTACCTTGCTGACGGCGGCGACATCGACGGCTATCTTGAAGAGCTCGCGAAGCGGCAGAAACTCGAAGTCGCCTACCGCGAGAAAGCGGAGAAGCACCTTGCCCGACTCTGCGCCCCCGCATCCGGCAAAAAGTCCGACAAGTCGGAAGCATACGGCTATTGGCTCAAGGCCAACGCGCAGTTACAGTCGATGGGCATCTACCCGCTCCCGCTCCCGGACGCCCTGCGCGGCTACGAGGCGACGCTGGACATCGACGAAGAATAGGTGTGGTATGAATGAGGCGACGCAAAAGGTCTTGTCGCGCATCAAGGCCGTCAGAGGAACTATTGACTGCGCATGGAATGCCGCTGAACTGGAAGTTGAGTTGACGGATAAGGTTTACGCAAAAACGATCAAGCCAGCCGAGTTCATCTCCCGAAACGTTTTTCTCGCCGTCATGGCAGATGTTTTGAATGTCGCCAAGTCGCCGGATTTCAAGTCTATCCTCACAGCACTCCACGATGACCCGACTGCCGCAGATGCGTTTTCCCGCGAACTCGCTCTGCTCAAATTTGATGTCCGCAGTTTTCAGGAGTATTACATTCATTACGTCGATAGCATAGAGACATTTGACACCGTTGCTGAATCAAGAGAGACGTTATTTTCTCTGGTTGAAGGCGTGTACACTTCCGGCGACGTAAATGACGCACGAGAACTCTACAACGCCATTTGCCATTTTATCGGTGCCAATACCGCATTGGCTGATGATGTCTATCGGGATGACTTTGTTGGCAAGACGATGGAGCTACCCTCATTCGACAGCGATGAACCGATGACATGGCCGGACCCGTGCGAAAGCGAGCTGACGGGACCGCTCCCATCGCCAAGAGAGCGGCTCAATGACGAGTTGGCGTGGCTCAACTGGCCGATGGATGTGACGAGAATCGTTGCCCATACGGAGAACGAGGTTGGCCATGTGTTCATGAAGGACTTGGTGTCACGCCTCTGGGGTAAGTCGAGTCGCCTTGTCGGTGGAACGGAAGTCTCAAATAAGATTCGCGTTCAGATGCCGCGCTGGGTCATGTACCCGTTCTATGATGAGTTGTTTCATCTGACGTGCAATATCAGCAGAGCGGTATCTGATTACCGCGAGGGGAAACTCGGCATTGTCACAGGCTCCTCGGCAATCAAACGATTTGGACCGCCCGCGCTGTCCGCCTCGATCAAGAATCCATACGACGGAATCCATCTGCCGTGGTTCATGGAGAAACTTCTGCTCTTTGCGCCGAGGGAATACTTCACCCCTCAATGCAACCACTACGCATACATGATGTTGGGATTCGGTCTCTTCAATCAGACGCTTGATGAGTTGTGCAAAGTATTCCCCAACTTCGACACCCGCGATATCGCACGAGACACAAGGTCGATCCACGATGGGATTCGCGTGTTCCAAGCGGCGTTTCAGCAGATGCCGAAATGTACGCGCAGGGAATACATGACGAGGGTACAAGACATAATGACCCCCATAAAAGAAGCGTTGAATCGGCTTTCGGATGATTTGTACGCTCTTGAGTGCGAAATGGAAAAGGTCAAGCCCGATCCGAAGAAGGTTCGCAAAGGGTGCAAGCACGATACGTATGCAGTAGAGGTGACAAAGGCAGCGGAGCTGACAGGCATTCCTGCTGTCACACTTTACCGTATTCTGAAAAAGCCCAAGAACACGCTTGCGATGGTTTTGGATCACTCGGCGGAGGCTGTTATCGCATGGGGTGAGTCCTACAAAAAGGGTCGAGCAGCTCGTAAAGCCGCAAAACACGAAGTGCGCGAGATGAACCACGCCAAGCCGATAAGCAGTCTCTCTGCAAAGACTCGCCGCAAGATGGGTGTCTAACACCCGCAAGCATAGGCATCCCTCGCTCATTTTCGCGCCACTCTCCCTGCGCCACAGTAGGCCTCTGTATCGAATCGGCCAACGT
>CAMKJU010000014.1 GCA_946413265.1 uncultured Lentisphaerota bacterium | reverse complement strand
GACAGCCTGTCGCAAGGTCAGCTCGAAACCGATCTCCGGCAGCGTCGGCATGGCCGTAGCGGCGGCGGCCACAAGCATGCCACACGCGGCACATGCGAATCTTGCGAATCCAACAGTTGATTTTCCTGCAGTCATGGCGTTTACAGCACCTCTTTGCTTACTTCAGCCCCGCCGTGCAGACAAGACGGAAACCGATCTCTTCCGCACCATTCGCGAGCCAAGCCATGTGACTTGAAACCACCCGCAGAAAACACCCTGTGCGTCTGAAAGATCCAGCGCGTTTATTATGCCAAATCCGCGCCCTTAACGCAAGAAGGGAAATGGATTTTCTGGGAAGTGTCGCTGACAAATAACTGGGAACGCCGCCATCTTGGCGGCGGCACTAACTGGGAGAGCCGCCATCTTGGCGGCGCCGTTAACTGGGAGAGCCGCCATCTTGGCGGCTCACGAATACGCTTTCATCTACTCATCCGGTCTCCGGGTCGGATGTTTCACGGTGCTGCGCAAGGACGATCATGCCAACACGGCTTCACTGCGGCTGCGCCCGCATCACGCACAAATCGCCGTCATGTATCTTCGGCCGACGCCGAGGAGTTCTTTGACGAAATCGGCATGAACATGACGACTGCCATAACATGTTTCTTCAAGAAGTGCTTGGCCGTAGGCGAAATACCATTTAAGCTTTCCCGACAGAGCAAGCACGAACGGCTGCTCGCCGCTGTAAAAGAAGCAAACGAAGTTGTAAACGACCCTAATGCGCCCACTTGTACCGACCCTGACAAACTTGAGGAATTCATGTTGTCATGAAATATGGAGTCAGAAAGACTTCTCGCTTCAAGAAGAGCCTCAAGAAGATGCTCAAGCGCGGGAAGGACATCAAGAAGATCGCGAATGTCGTGCGAATGCTTGCCAACGGAGAAGCATTGCCGCCGCAATACAAAGACCATCCGCTCGTCAACAACCCCGCCGGATTCAGAGACTGCTACATCGAGAATGACTGGGTTCTGCTCTACAAGATTCAAGACGACATCCTCATCCTGACGCTTGCCGACACGGGAACGCACTCCGACCTTGACTTGTGACTTTATCGATCCTTACTTGTTCGGCAGACCGCAATCAAAACCGGTCGTGAAACATGCTTTTGCAGATTTCACGCCCAAATGCGATTATGGTACGGACTAAAGTACGCCCTTTCTGCCACAGTATCATATCAATCCAGAATTTTGAAGGGCCTTGAAAGCTACATCTAGTAGTTTCCGAGCTTTGGCCGTAAGCGTTGAAAGACCAAATAGCTTTAACGTCTCTTTGTATAACTCGTCCTGATGACATCCGCCAAGATCTGCCAAAACTTCACACATGGCGTTCATCAGTTCTTCCGGTGGAATCTCTTCAAGAATCCTCTTGGCGTTTGGGTCGCTAGACGGGACACGATAATCCCTCCATTCCAAAGGATTCACACCTTGAGGCCAATAGACCTTACCTGTCTCGTGTTCGGTAACGACACATTCAGCTGGCATACACGCATCAAAAATACGATGTACGGCCTCTGTCATGCGTGAGAGTCCCCACGCCTTGCCAACCCGCTTGCGGAGAACCATGTCACAAATCGGCCACTCGGTGGATATAACATCTTGCAACATCTGGGAAATTTGTTGCCGTGAAGACGGCTCATAGAAATATTCATGTAGGAAGATCGATTCACTCTTCCAGATTTTGTATTCCAGATGTGTCTTAGAGTGGTTAGGTTGGGGATTACTCGCGATCGGGGTTGATACACTTGATGATTCAGACGAACAACTCGCCTTTCCATTCTCATCGCTTGGCTCGGTGCCAGCCTTGTCTAGTAGCTGAAGAAGATGTTCTTCGGCTTTTTTGCGGTCAAACGTCCAATCAACGCTCCAGACATGGCACATGTGCCATCCGAGGCCCTCTAAAACGCCTACGCGATTTACGTCACGATCCTGAGCCGTCCGTTGCTCTGCATACGAAGGGCCGTCACACTCGATGCCCATCAAATATTTATCCGGATCTGCAGGATCCCGCACTGCCAAGTCAATGCGATACTCAGAGCATCCAACATTGCGATCCACTTTAAACCCCTTTTCCGCCAAAAACGACGCCACGACATTCCTGAACTCTTCATCTGAACCACTCACATCAGAGCCAGATGACACCGTACTTCCCCGCTCGGCGTATTCGAGGAAAGCTTTAAGGTGTCCTGCCCCCACGGCCTTTGTACGTCCACCTTCGCCCGCATCAATTTGAGAGCCATGAATGGACGAGAACACAATCACCTGCTCTTTAGCGCGGGTAACAGCAACATTGAGTCGTCGTTCGCCCCCAGATAAATTGAGAGGCCCGAAGTTCATCGTGAATTTGCCGTTCTCATCTGGAGCATACCCAACGGAAAAGAGAATGACGTCACTTTCATCACCCTGTACATTCTCGAGATTCTTAACGAAGTATGCCCCATCACCCTCCTCTGGTAGAAGCTTCTCAAGAACCGGATCCTCGCTGCGGCGTTCGTCAAGCATGGTCTGTATCAATTTCTGTTGCGGCATGCTGAACGTCACCACTCCGATCGAGCGTTTTTTATAGTCAGCCTTTTTGACTTCGGAACAGATGTAGTCGACTAACGCCTTGGCCTCTACAGTGTTCACCCTCGGTCCCTTGCCCTGTTTCTCGAATTTGCCACCTTCGACAAATACGAACTTGACCCCTAGGCGCGGCGACATCGTTGCAGACGGGAAGGTACAAAGTTTACTGTCATAGTAGTGTTCGTTACTAAACGCAATCAATGCCTCATGACGGCTACGGTAGTGCCAGTTGAGATAGGTCGAATACACGCCGGCGACAAGACATTCGTCAAGAATACTTTCCTGATCGACGATTGAATCGTCAGTTCGATCCACATCCTCCATCTCTCCTTTTTGGAAGAAACTCGTTGGAGGCATCTGCTTGGGGTCGCCGACCACAATAAGTTGCTTGCCACGAGCAATAACCCCAATAGCATCCCACACAGGAATCTGTGAAGCCTCGTCAAATACTATCAGATCAAAGGGTGAGGAATCCACTGGCAGATACTGGGCCACGGACAGCGGGCTCATCAAGAAACATGGCTTTAATGTAGAAATCAATGTCTTGCAATCAGCCAATATCTGGCGCACTGCCTTATGTCGCGACTTCTTCTCACATTCGCGCTTTAACATGCCAAGTTCCGATCCTTCTGGGCATGGGCCATTTCTTCTACGCGGCAAAGTGGCTGCAAGC
Organism: uncultured Lentisphaerota bacterium; assembly: GCA_946413265.1. GTDB lineage: Bacteria > Verrucomicrobiota > Kiritimatiellia > RFP12 > UBA1067 > RUG572. Next base: position 55,639 of record CAMKJU010000014.1, on the reverse strand, counting down.
TTTGCAAAGATCATGTTCTTAGAGAGGTCTGTATACTTCTTGTCGATGCCCCTGAATCGTTCGATGCGTTCTTCCTGACCAAGTCCGCTAAACTCTGCCAAGATAGAAGAATGAGCAAGTATCGCGTCAAGCATCTTCGATGCGTACACGTCATCAAATACTTTGAGGACATCAAGATTACCGTCATCGTTGGCCACGATATAATCGGCAATGGCACCGACCCCAAGTGCTTTCGCCTTTACAAGAGTCTTGCGATAACGAAGAACATTACGAAGATCGTCTATGTTCTCAACAATAGATTTACATATCTCGTAAAGCTCCCAGACATTCGAGGAGAGAACGCGATCTTCCGTGAACTCAAAAATATTATCGCATTTCTCTTTAAACGAGGGCCAAACTTCAATTACCCTTGAAACTGCTTCCCTGAGATTCACGGGGATGTCGACGTAATCCTCTGCAGTTTCCCCCGCCATATCGGCTAGCTTCTTACAAACGCCAACGTACGTTTTCATCGCAGGCAGATCGTTCGCCAACCTCTCCGTGGTCAACTTCGCGCCACCAAGTTTGACAATCCCTGCCAATTCTTTCATCAACGCCCTGTTTTTGAAGAACTTGACTATGAAAAACGATCGGTCATTCTCCTCCAGGCGATGCCCTAAGCCATCGAGGTCAAGGTCCAGAATCTGGTCAATTCTGTAGGGCACTAGACTTTCCGATGCCTTTTGCCTTGAAATGGATAATTTCAACAATTCACCAAGGAACTGTACGCTGGTATTGCCGCTCTTATCTATAAAACGCTTGAGAACCTTGCCTTGACCCTTTATGACGGACAAAATCTCAACCAACGATTCTATGGTCTTGACAGAGCCGTCATCCTCTATTCCCATTTCGTCATAGACTGTCTTTAACGGAACAAGCAATCCATTTGCTGCAATTGCGAGTTCTTGGGCTGCGTTCTTGAGCTGACGTTCAAGGACCGGCGACCAGGTTTCAATTTTCAACTCAGGGGTTGCCTTAAGTGCCTCTTCCGTAACGCCACGGAAGGTAACGCCCAGTTCCTTTACGACCTGTCGTGATTCTTGGTAGGTGACACGATCTTGTGTCAGACAATCTATTTCTAGAAGATCCAGCTGGGCATCAGTTCCATGCTGCATTGCACGCGAGAAACAGTTATATGCGGTAAGCCCGTTCGGGTACGGCTTATGAAGCTCGACAATGTAATCATCGAGTTCGTGCCGATTTTTTTCAAAGTCTGCAACCACTTGATCCCATTCGCAGGGTGCAGGTGTCTCAGGTACGGCAAGTGCGGCCTTGATCTGTTCGTAGAACTTGCCCTTCTCCGTCTTGTTGGAGTGGAGTTCAAGGCAAAACGGCGTAAGACCGATCCGATCCAGTCGGTCCTTTACAACGTCAAGCGCTGCCTTCTTTTCTGAGACAAATAACACGCGACGGCCAAGCGCAAGGTTATGTGCGATGATATTGGTTATTGTCTGTGACTTGCCAGTACCAGGCGGGCCGTGCAATACGAACGACTTGCCTATTTCGGAATACAGCACAGCCGTCAGCTGCGACGAATCATAGCTTACTGGACAATAAAGTTCACCTGGCTTGATGTGCTGCGACACTTCTTCTGCCGGGAACACCTCAATTCCATCGTCAAAGAAGCCGCCTCCGCCTATAAGATGATTTACGAGAGGATTTTTCTTGAGTTCATCTACGCGGTCTGTCATGTCTTTCCACATGACGAACTTTCCAAAAGAGAAACACCCCACGTATGCGTCATCGAACACCTCCCACCCTTCCATGTCCTTGATCGTTTGCCTGAATATCTGGAGTATGAGCGACACATTCACGCCTGAGTCATCGGTCGGCAACGGATCAAGCCCCGGCAGCAAGATGTTGAACTGTGCCCGAAGGAACTCGATCAACGTCGTATTGATCGTCGTATCCTCGTCAAGACGGAACATCTTCACGCCCTCTGCCATAGAAGCCCGCTCAAGACGGACTGGCACCATAAGGATCGGCGCGCGGTACGATTTACGGTTAGCACCCGTTCCGGGTTCCATCCACTGAAGTACGCCAATTGACAGGAAAAGCGTGTTTACGCCGGATTCCTCAAGGTCGGTCTTTGCATCATGGTAGAGGTCAGAAAGACGCCGATGCACTTCGCGCGGAGACATCATCACGCAGAGTCGACGATGGCTCAATTCCGCATTGATTATGTCGTTACACTGATCCTTCGCTAGCCGATTGTTGATCAAGTCATCAAGGGTCTTCTCCCCCATCGAATCAACGATCGAACGAATGGTAATCGTCTTGTTCGCCGCAATCTGATCCTCAAGCCCCGCAACGTTTGAACACATAAGCGGAATTACCTGGCGCGAGGTTCTTGGAATATTCAACAGACGGTTCCGCGCCGAGAAATCGAGTAATTTTTGCGTCCACCGATCAATGCGACTTTGCGTGGTCTGCGCCCGTTTCAGCGTTGAAAGGTCCACGCTCTCCTGAAGTTCACGGACATCGCCGTTGTTTTCCGCATTTACATCACGTCCACTCGCCATGTAACTGGACTCGAAACTAGATCCGAGCGACAACGGACGGATACCTGTTTCGCGACTACGCACTACATCAATTGCACATATAAATGTTTCATCATCATCAAGAAGGCTCCGTCCCAGTTTCTCCGCCTCGTTAAATGGCGCATCGCTCGTGACTTTTGTGGTTTCGATGGCAACAAACTCATCAAGGTCGGCTCGTTTGCGCAGTGTCTGCATGTCTCTGACGATTACATCTGCGAAACACTCTTCAACCAAGTGACATCCGACGTAGCAGTGTCCCTTTATAATTATCAACACCGGGTGTAGCTGGCACTTCTCCATCACTGCGGCAAAGAGAAGCGATGTCTCAATACAAGTTCCCAGTTTATACTTCTCCATTTCATTGGGAAGGCGAATCTTCTGTCCCGGCTGTCCAAAAGACGAAGGCGGGTTGCAATAGCTAATCCCCATTTTCTGTATTGTCGAATATATGGACGCGCATATTTCCAACGCACGTTTTTTGCCACTCTGATACCCTTCGAGCGACGAGGATCCCGTAGTAGCCTGGATTTCATTTGCAGCTTCAGCTTGAATGCGATTGACGAAGTTTGCGTTTGGAAGAACGTATGCGGAAAGGAGTTCCGCATACGGGCGTATGCCAAGCCACTGATCCGTAGTTAAAATTGTCATCGAATATGTACGTTGACAGATTTTGTTACCAGCCACAGTAACCACCATCTTGAGCGAACTCTCTATTGGTTCATCCCGTGCCTCAAGTACACGACGCTGATTCAGCAGGATTCCGACATTTGCCTTGCCAATGTTACTCTTGGGAAGTACTTCCTTAAATGAAACCTCGGTTGGCACAATCAGGCCATCATCAGACGAGAACGAACAGACGACATCCTTGAGAACTTCATTTGTCGGATTCTCCACTCGGAGATCCTGTGCTACGGGCAACCCATTTTGCATCAATGCTAGGTTGACGAACTTGAGCACATCAAGTTCTGCCACGATCTGCTCTGGCATCGTCACCTCGCCGTTCGATTCGCTTTCTTCAGTCATCCTTGGACCCCCGTTCGAGTAGTTTATCGAGTTTTGCGTCAAGTGCGTGAAGCAACTCACGTTGCTCGCGCAACTCGCGATCATGTTCCTTGTCCTTCAAAGAACGCGCCTTCGCCTCTACGGATATGTCACGTTTACCGACACGCTCCATGAATCCGGACGTGATTATACCGGTAGGAATTGCCAGCGCGGCGATCCCTGAAAGCGCAATTGCCGCACCAAGAATGCGGCCGAGAACCGTTATGGGATAAATATCTCCATAACCAACAGTGGTGAGCGTAGCGACTGCCCACCAAAGACCAGAGAAAGCGTTCCTGAAAACGTTAGGTTGCGCATCATGTTCAACTGCATACATCAAAAGAGAAGATACCATCATCAATAGAAAGACAAAGAATAACGATCCGATCAGTTCACGCCTCTTACCGGCAATCACTTCTCCCAGAGATCTCACTGCATTAAAATATCGATTGAGTTTCAGTATCCGGAGAAGCCGAACCAACCTCAACGCTCGCATTCCAAGCAACGAGCCTGGGAATATCTTCGGTAGCCAGAACGGCATGATGGCCACAAAGTCGATAATAGCCATGAGCGAGGTAACATATCTGATCCGCGCCTTGAACGATGACATCTTCGGATATAACTTGTCTGCCGTCCATATCCGAAGCAAGTATTCCACAGTAAACACGATTGAAGCTACTGACTCAATTATCTCAAGTGCTCCGCGTAATTTTTCCGGCAAATCAAACGTAATAGCGAAAACGGTTACGACACTTACAAGGATCAACATCGTTATAACACGATCAAACAAACGACTGCAAAATGAGTTTCCTTGATCGGGTTGAATAACGTCAAAGACTGTCTGCTTAATGTTCATACCATTCGCCTTCTGGATTAGCCTTACTGTTTTCCTGATTCCGCGCGTCCTACTCCTTTTTCGTTTGACATCTACAAAACTTTCTAAACTTCCACTTTGACTACCCCAACAAGATTCACATAGCAAAATCCATCAGGATTCGCGAGCAGATCGAATCGGTATCAGTCTGCCCATTTATCGTCAAGTCGTTCATGTTTCTCGTTTCAAGGTTGCTTTAAATCATTTCGCCTGAGGTGGGCGGCGGTCGTGGGGCGACTGCCCTACCGATTCGGCGGCGGTTTCATCGAAACCGCCCTACCGTTTTCGGTCACGCGGGACGCGTGACCCTACCAGGCGTGTGACCGTGGCGGCTGAGCCGCCTATGACCGTTTCACTGTTTTGCCGTTGGTTCCTTTCTCGTTTCAGTTCTGCGGTTGGAAATTGGGTTAGGCCATTGTTGGTTCCCGATCCGGCACGGCTTGCGATTCTTGAAACTGTTCGATCTGGTCGCACAGCGAATCGACCGTTTCACCTTGAAAAAGGTTGTTCTTCCGCCACTCCGTGTAATCAAAGGTATCACGATTCAACAACATGATGAAACGCTCCATTTCAACATTCCCGACCTGCTCGGACAGGATTGTGAAGCATTTGCTTTTGAGTTCGCTGTCAGTCATCGCCATGTCAGTCTCCTCCGAAGAATTCCACTGTACGGAGGGCGGTTGTAACAGCAGTTGTCGAGATAAACCCTCATGCGAGCACCTCCTTATAGCCGCAAGAACCAAAGGCCCAAAGCTTTTCAGCCTTGTCCCTCCTCGCCACAGCGTGGATTTCACCCCGCTTCGCGCATATCTCGTCTAAAATGTGCATTTCAAAGTCGCGTATAGTATAGCATATTTTTCAAACGGCTGTTTTGGTGTGATACTAAATTGTCTTTGTCAACTCCGCCTGGGGGGCAACGGTCGCGGGGTGACCGCCCTGCTGATTCGGCGGCGGTTTCATCGAAACCGCCCTGCCTTTTGGCCGCGACATGCGCGGCCACTCCCTTGGTTTCCAAGTCTCAGTGCGCCCACCAGGCCGGTGGCACCTGGTAGTTGAGGTAGCCCGTGTCCTTGTAGTCCGTCACCTTCATGTCGTTTCCGATGAGGCGAAGCGAACGCTGGAACGGGACGTCGTGCGAGACGGGCGAGCCCCACGCGGCGAAGCCGGACCACTTGTACATGTTCTCCCAGTCCTTGCCGCGCAGGTGGTGCCACGTCGTCTCGACGAAGCCGAAGCCGCCGATGTTCACGATGTGGTCGGACATCGACTTCATCTCCGCTCCGTTCATCCACGGACAGGCCGCCACGGGGAAGCCCTTCTTCTTGAAGTGCGTCATCGTCGGCCAGGGCTTGCCGTCCTTGTCCTTGGTCTGCTTCAAGTACTGCCAGTCGCAGATGATGATGTCCTTGGGCAGCTTGTCGAGGATGGATGAAGTCTCCTTGCTGCCGAACTTGATGAACCCCTTCCAGCGCGGGTCGCTTGCGTCCAGCAGCATGTCATGCCACATCATCGCCTGCGCGCCGCGCGACCGGAGGAACTCCGCAATCCCGGAGATGTGCTTCAGCAACAGTTCGCCTTTGGGATGCTTGGCGCACGACGGACACGTCTGCGCGCCGAACGCCTCGTCGCACCCGATGTGGAAGAACGGCGGGTTGTCGAAGTTCTCGTGTATCTCCGCGATCAGCTCGCGGAGGACGCGCTGCGCCTCGGGGTTGGAGATGCACCAGCTCCATCCGTCCCAGTCCGAGGAACCGTGGACCGACTTGAGCGGAGCCGGCTCGAAGAGCGGCTCGTATTCGGGATGCAGGTCGAGCACGGCGTGCTTGATCGTGCAGCCACGCGAGGCGGAGGCGTGTCCGTAGCAGTTGATCTGCGGGACGAGCGTGATGCCGATGTCCTTGCCGATCGCCACGAGGCGGCGCACCTCGGCCTTCGTCATGTTCGCCTGCGGCCAGCCCCACCACGGATGCTTTTCGCTCTTGTACATGCCCCACGGTTCGATGATCGCGTAGTTGTACTTCATCAGCGCCGCAAGGCGGATGGCGCGCTCGATCTGCTGCGGACGCATCTCGGGGAACCAACAGAGGTGGACCGCGCGGAACGCGAGGTGCGGGCGGTCCGTCATGTTGAGCTTCGGTAGCAGGTATCCTTCAGCCTGGACCGTGCCGCGCTTAGCGATTGCGAGCTGGCGCAGGGTATAGGACGCCCAGCGCGTTCCGGTCAGCGTATTCGCCGCGATCTTCACGCCGTTTGAATCGGTGTTCGCCGCATACGCTTCGTCGCCAGCCTCCGGCTTGAGTCCGGTCGCACCGACCTTCACCTTCGGCGCGGATTCCCCGTACCATTGCGCGTAATGCGCCTGGAGCCACTGAGCGGCGGCGGGGTCGGGACACTCTAGCGTAACCGTCGTCGTCGCGTCGAATGGAACGTATGTCGTTTTTTCCCATTGGAAGTTTTGGTACTTGTTCGCCCCGGCGACCTGCAGCGCGACACAGCACGCCGCCAAAGCCACGAGCTTGACGTTCATTTGAATGGTTTTCATTTTCTTCGTTGCCTCCTGTTTAGCGTTCCTGTTTGCAAAGTTCCTCGATCTTCCGCATGACCTTGCGGAAGTTCTCCTCCGTGCGCAGCTGCGTTGGCCTCAGCGACTGAAGCGGCTTCTTTTTGAGCGCGAGGCGCTCCTTTTCGGCATTCGGAGAAAGCTTTGCATCCTTGTCGCCCGACGCGAGGGCCTTTGCGAGGTTCTTCGCGATGGTTCTCATGTGCGGCGCGTACCAGTGCCGCGCAAACTCGTACTGGTGGCTGCGGCAGTAGCCGCACGAAGCGTTCTCGAAGAGCGTCTTCGAGAAGTTTGGATTCTGAATCTTCTCCACCGCGTCGAGGCGCAGGTAAGACTCCCAGAGCGAGTAGTCGGTGTGGAGCGCAAGCAGGTCGGCCATCGCGTCGCACAGGTCGGAAATCTGGTTGGCACGGGCGATAAGCGCCTCTTGCTGTTGTACGCTTGCTGTCTCACCCTTCCGCCATTTCGCAACGTCGGCGCTCAGGTCGGCTCGGCGGAGCGAGATGACGCGGTCCAGAACCATACGGGCGATGTCGATGGCGTCTCGTTTGATGAAATCGTCCTCCCAATCAATCTCCGCGAGCATCCCGAACACCTTCTCGGCGTCGGCAACTGGTTTGCGCCACTTTTTCGGGGCGCACGTTGCGCTTTTATCGCCAAAGTCGCCTTTCAGGATCGCGTCGCCGTATGTCGTCGTCCAGTCGCGCAGCCACGACGCGGGCAGCGCGGCCTTCCACGCGGCCTTCATCGCCTCGGCGTTCTTCCCGTAACGGCTTGCGCAGAACTCGTCCAGCACCTCGCCGTGCGGAATCGCCTTGTCGGACCAGGCGTTCGCGGTGAAGTAGCGGAGCAACAGCGTGTCCGTGTGGCTCGACTCCGGCCAGAAGATGAAGCCCCTGCAAAACGGGTCGACCTGCACGAGCTTCTGACGCTCCTCGATGATTGGATAGTCCGCGCGCACGTCGAGCGCCTTCTCGTAGGCGAGGAAGACAGAGTAGGTGTACGGGAACTTGCCGATCACGTCCCACTTGGTGAAGTTGCTCTTCGCGCCACGAGCAGAGCGGTAGTCGGCGGAGTAGTCCCAGACGATGCACTTCTTCGGATCGAGCAGTTTGAGGAAGTCCTTGACCTCCTGCGGCGACCAGCTGAAGTAGAAATCCCAGCCCGGCATGAGCAGCTTGGCGTCGGGGTAGTCGCGCTCGACGCGCGACATGAAGCGCTGGAGTCCTATGACCTTCAGCTTGAAGTTCTCCTTCTTGTCCTTGGAGAGAATGCGCTCGCCCGTGCCGATGGTGTGGAGGAGACGCGGCTGGGGCGCACCCTTGCCATAAGTCTCGACCGCCGTCTTTGTCATCTTCCAGTATTCGTCGATCCAGCGGTCGTCGCGCACGTCCCACACGCGGTTGTTCTCCGGACGCTTGTCTGCGCCGGGATAGAACGGCGGCTTGCGGTTCGCGATGTAGTCGAGCGGCGTGGGCGCGTACCAGTGGGTCATCGTGCCGTAGTCCTCGGGCACCATGAGGCCGCGCTCGAAGCCGTATTTCTGGAGATTGTCGCGGAGCTTGCCCCTGAACTGGAGACTCCAGAAGAGCGAGCGGTCGTTGTAACCTGTGCCCGCACCGGGGAGGGGCTTCGACGGATCGGGATAGGCACACGCGTCGGGAAACGTCCGCTGGAATAGGTCGTCCTGTCCAATGCGGAGCATGAACACGTTGAGCCGGCGCTTCAGGATCCAGTCGATCTCCTTCTTCCAGTCCTCGGGCCCCCAGTGTTCCGCCTGGAAGCGCGTGAGGCCGCGGTGCGCGAAGTAACGTAGTCCGCGATACTCGAAGCGCGCCTCCTCGTGGATGTTGAGATTCGAGAAGTCGATGGATTCGCGCTTTGGAACCACGTCGCCGTCCCAGAACCAGTGACAGCCACCGCGCCGTTCAAGGAGGTCGTAGAGGCCGTACCACACGCTGCGCAGGTTTGAGCCGGTGATGGTGACGGCGGGCAGAGGGCTGCCCGCCCTACCCTGTTCGCCACCACGGTAGGGCGGTCGCCCCGCGACCGCCGCATTCTCCGACACGATACGATACGCATCCCGTCCGATCTTCGACACCTTGGGGTCGATGGCGAACTTCACGATTCCCGCAGGCGCATCCTTGCCGGTGATCTGCCTGTAGTACTTCGCGAACTCGGCGCGCTGTAGCGCGAATTCATCCGCCGCAAATGACGGGAGGGCTGCGCATACCACGACCACACAGGCGAATGAAGCCGCCAAAACGTTTCTGACTGTTGTTGAGTGCATGGCAGGTCTCCTTTGCTGGTAAATCATGGCGCACGGTATTCGGCACGGATCACGGCGTCGGCCTTCGCACGCACCGCGTTCAGTACCCCCGTGTTCACGCGGTGCCAGAGCTTTAGGTCGTCGAGGTCGGCCACAGTCACGCCATGACCCCAGTCGTCGTAGAACGGGTCGATGTTGCGCGGCACGCCGAGGTCCACGAAAAGAACGTTGCGATCCGCCACCGCCGCGCACATTTCCTGCGTCACCACCGGACGTGCGGAGTCCACCGCGCTCAGTACGATGTCCGCCTCGGCAAGCGCCTCCGGCAGTTGCGCGAGCTGCACCGTGCGCGGGAAATCGGGCTTGTGTACGTGGTATGCCCACGTCACCTGTGCGCCGGTGCGCACGAGCGCCTCCACGGCGCCCGTCCCCACCATGCCCGTACCGATCACGACGACGCGCGTCTTCGGGTCGAGGCCGCCGTGGACGCTGAGGTAACGCACCGCGATCTGGTCGATCTCCGCCACGCGCAGCATTCCCTCCACTTCGTGCCGCACGGCCTTTGAAACTCGCATGATCTCGGCACCCGACGCGCGGAGCGCGGGTCCGCTCCAGCCGTTCGCCTCCGCCTCGTCCAGAGCGTCCTTCACCTGCGAGACGATGTGGAACTCGCCCAGGAGCGACGATTCAAGGCCTGACGTCACCAGCACTAGATGCCGGAACGCCTCATAGCCGCGCAAACAGAAATACTCCTCGCTACGCAGACGGTTGAGGGCTGTCAGCCGCTTGAGCACGTCCAGCACTTCCGGCTCGGGCGACGCCACGGCGACCAGCTCCACTCGGTTGCACGTGTTGAGGATGAAGAACTCGCGCACGCCTCGCACGCGCGTGAAGAGCCGCCCCACGGCCGTCCGCTCCTCGGCGGGCAGGTGGAACGGCGCGCGCTTGCGCGACGGCAGGAGCGCGTCCGACGTGCCAAGCACGAAGAGCTCCAGACTCTTGCGCGCTTGCAGAAGCGCGGCAATCTCGTCGCGGAAGTCGCGCGCGTCCGTGCAGCTCTGTCCGCTCGTGGACACCGCCACCTGCATGTCGCCCGAACGCGCGATCGCGGGCGTCGTGAAGTCGCCGTCCGGCCAGTTACCGTCCGCGCAGCAGCAGGGCACGCGCGCGGCGCGCGCCGCGTCGAGGATAGCCCGGTTGATGTGCTTGTCGTCCGTGCAGGCGAACGCGAGGAGATGCCCCGACACGTCGTCCGAGCGGAACGGACGCTTCGTCCAGCGGATGCGCCCTTCCGCAGCCAATTCCGAAAGTTCCGCCACGGCGTCCGGACATACCAGCTCCACCGTAGCCCCTGCCTCCAACAGCTGGCGCACCTTGCGGCGCCCGACCTGTCCGCCGCCAACTACAAGCACCACTCCGTCGTCAACGATCACGTTGACGGGGAATGTTTTCTTCCTGGGACGACCTTCTCTGTACATGGCTCGCGTGCGATGGGACTAGTCGCGGCTACGACCCATAATGCGGAGGAGATAGATGAAGAGGTTGATGAAGTCGAGGTAGAGCTCAAGCGCGCCCATAAGGCCCACCTTGTGGCGCGTGGCGGAGTCCAGCGCACCCTCTTGCTGCGCGAGCAGCTTGATCTTCTGGGCATCCCACATCGTGAGTCCGCTGAAGATGAGCACGCCGGCGAACGAGACGATCCAGTCAAAACCGGTGCTGTGGAAGAACATATTGACGACCACCGCCACGATGAGGCCCCAGAGAGCCATACCACAGATAGAGCCGATCTGTGAAAGGTCGGACCTCGTCATCGTTCCGAACACGGCAAGGCCGCCGAACATCGCGGCCGTGATGAAGAACACCCGCTGCACGAGCGCGATCTCGTAGGCGATGAACACGACGGACAGCGTGAGCCCGTTGAGCGCTGCATACCCCACGAACATCAGACACGCCGCGCCAACGGAGAGCTTGCGGATAGAGGCGGAAAGAATCCACACCATCGCGACTTCGGCGATGATGCACACCCACAGTCCAGGCCCCATCAGAACCTTCTGCCACAGGCCGCTCGCAGCCGTGTACCAGGCGACGAGGCCCGACAGCGCGAGTCCCCCGCACATCCATCCGTACGCGAGCTTGAACACCGTCGCGATCTGCGTCTGCCGCGCACCTGTCTCGTATGCGGGCTTCTCAAACTGATTGTCAAAGTCGACCATAGTCTTTTTCCTTTCTTTGTGTGTGTGAAGTTTAGCAAATATCCCCCTCGAACGCAAGATACGCCGACCTTGGGAAATTATGGTAAAATAACAGCCGACATGCACGACATCGAACTTCTCGCCCCCGCCGGCTCCTTCGAAACGGCCCTCGCCGCCTTCCAGGCAGGCGCCGACGCCGTATACCTCGGCCTCGACGCCTTCTCCGCGCGCGCGGAGGCCGTCAATCTCACGCCCGCCCAGCTGCGCGACCTTCTCGCATGGGCGCGCCCGCGCGGCCGCAAGGTCTACGTGACCTTCAACACCGTCATCGACGACGCCGATCTCCCCGCCGCCATCGAACGCCTCGCGATACTCGACGAGCTGCGTCCCGACGGACTCATCGTGCAGGACCTCGGCATCGCTCGCCTCGTGCGCAATCACTTCCCCGCCCTGCCGCTCCACGCCTCCACGCAGCTCGTCGCCCACAACCTCGAAGGCGTGCTCGCCCTGAAGGAACTCGGCTTCACGCGCGTCGTGCTCGCTCGCGAACTCTCGCTTGAGGAAATCCGCACGATCACGCGCCGGTGCGGGACGGAGATCGAGGTGTTCGTACACGGCGCGCTCTGCTACTCGCTCTCGGGACTCTGCCTGTTCTCGGCGATGGAGAAGAACCGCAGCGGGAACAGAGGGAAATGCGCCTACTGCTGCCGACTTCCATACACCGATGCCGACGGCGCGAAGACGCTCCCCTTCTCCATGCGCGACCTGCGCCTCGACGACTGCCTCGACGCCCTCAAGGACGCGGGCGTCGCCTCGCTCAAGATCGAGGGCCGCATGAAGTCCCCGCTCTACGTCGCCTCAGTCACGAGCCACTATCGCCAGCTGCTCGACGGCGTACCAGTCACGACCACACGAGCCGACTTGGAGACCGTGTTCTCGCGCCGTACCACGTCGCTCTACATCCACGGCTCGCCGGACGATCCCATCGACCCCACCTCACTCGGACACCTCGGCACGCCCGTCGGCACGGTCAAGCGCCTCACGAAGGACCGTGAGGGACGCTCCTGGCTGCGCTTCCACACGAACCGATCCCTGGAACGTCACGACGGGCTCCAGTTCGCCGTGACGGGCGGCAAACCCTTCGGTTTCGGCATTGCTGAGATGCGCCTCGCCCTTTCGCGCAAGCCCGTGTTCGACGTCCGGGCAGGTTCCGACATCGAAGTGCGCGTGCCCGATGACCGACTCGCCGACATGCCGCCCCTCGCCGGCGCCACGGTGTACTGCTCCGCCTCGAACGAAGTGAAGCGCCGCTTCCCCGTGCCATCGTTCCGTCCCTCCGATGTTGTTTCCGGCACACCCGTTGACCTCACCGTAACGCTTGCGCCAGACGGCATTTCCGTTGAGGCCGCGACAAGCGCGGCCCTCCTGCAAGTTGAGGCAGCGACAAGCGCGGCCCTCCCGCGAGCACAACATCCCGAACGCACGGCCGCAGCAGTTGAAAAAGCCTTTGCGCGCATGGGCGGCACGGACTGGTCGCTCCGCAATCTCACGCTGATCGATCCCGACCACCTCTTCGCGCCCGCCTCGCTCCTGAACGACTTGCGCCGCGAGCTCGTGGAACGTCTCGACGCCGCACGCGACGCCACACGAGCGCAGAAAATCGCGGCGGCGCGCTCGGTGATCGCGCCCTACCAGGGGGAACATGCTTGTCGCGGCCTTCCCGTACACGCCGTCCTCAAGCAGCGCCTCAACCAGCCACTTCCCGCCGACGCCACGCGTTACGACGAAATCGTGTTGGCGATTGGGCACCGCACAGGACGCGACTCCGAGGCCGCACTCGCGCCATTTGCCGGGCTTCCCCTGCGTCTCGCCCTACCGGTGTTCACGCATGAACGCGACGTAAACACACTGCGTACTGCTGTAAAGCACCTCGTCCGTGCCGGCTTCACGCGCTGGGAGGCGAGCGACCTTGCCACGCTGCGCATCCTGCGTCAGGCTGGGGTGTCGGATGTAACGTCCGACTGGACTCTCTACGCGTTCAACAGTGCGGCTATTGCGCAGCTCATCGACCTCGGCGTGACGCGCGCGGTCGCGTCGCCGGAGAACACACAGGAGAACCTAGAGTTTCTGGCCACGAGCCCGCTTCCCGTCGAATGCCTGGAGCAGCAGTCCACGCCGCTGTTCATTTCCCTCACGCCCCCCGCCGCCGACTGTGCGGGTGGTGATTTTACCGTGTTCCCCCTGGACGGACACTGGATCACCACGCGCACAATTCCGCGCCGTTTCACGCCCCCGGCGAACGCCATACGCCGCCTTGATCTCAGCTGGGACGCCCAGACAAATTAGTGCTACTTAGACCAGCCTATTGCGCGCGGCGTCTCAAGCCGGCGCCAACCGTTCCGCGTTGCAAGTTCCTTCACCGGCGTTCCTGGCGGAAGAGTTGCGACAACCGGCGAGGAGTCTGACGGGGCAAAGCGCAGCACCACGGCACGGGAGGCGGCAGAAGCATCGGAAGAAGCCCTCTTCGCATCCACGGAGTCCGTCACCGTCACGCTCGTGTTCTCCGTGCTTGCGGCCTCGGCGGAGACGAATGTGAGCTTGAGCGGGTTCGCGCGCGCCACTTCGTAGCGTTTCGTGTTCGGGTTGAAGTAGTTGATTGAAACGGATGCGGTGTTAGTGGCCTGCGCCGTACGTGGCACAAGGTTTTGCGTCCAGACCACGCGGCGGCTTGTGCGCGACGTTTCCTTCGGCTCGTATGCCTTGAACTCGCTTGAGAGGTTTTCGACGCTGGGGAAGATGTTTGACGGACAGTATCCGTCGAAATCAAGCGTGTAGGTGGCCGTGACCAGGTCGTTTGGCCGCACATGGTCGCGGTCAAGTGTCTGTTTGATGCCGAATCGCCGTCCAATAGCCCCGGAGAAGTCAGCTGGACGTCCGTCCTTCGGAATCGGCCGTGCGTCAAAACGCAGAGTATTCAGCCTCCGTCCGAAATTACTGAAGAACGACGAACCTCCCTGAACCGTCCCGATCATTCCCTGTACCGTCAGCGACACGTCGCACGAAACAGGTCTCAGAAAACGCACCGGTATCCGAATGCGCTTGACGACGTGCCCCTGCGTGGCAGACTTCCCGTCCGCCAGATTCTCAAGTTCGCCGTACACGATGAAGCCGTCATTTGACTCGGGCAAACCGCTCACACTGACTTGTTCCACTACGGCGGTGCGATCGACGTCAAGCTCCAGGATGACAGCGCACGGCTCTCCCACCACGGGCGTGGCTGGTTCGCAATGCGCAGTGGCGGACACCGTGAACTGCGGCATCGCCTGGAAACCGCGCGAACGCGGGAAGCTGAAAAACTGCGCGGAGGCACTTAGCGCGAAAGCCGCAAGCAAGGCGATAACGATGCTATTCCTGCACATGGAGCACCTCCGTTCCGTGATGTTCCTCCACGAGCGACACGCCGACGGAGATTGCAGCCGCGCAGAAGGCGACAAGACACGCCGTCAACAGGAAGCGACGTACCGCGCCGACGGGCAGTAGAGCGACCAGCCACATGAACGCCCACAGCCCTGCGGCGCACAAGAGACGCGTATCGACGCTCCAGCTCACGTGCGGCTTCAGGAAAATGCGCGCAGGCGACAGCTCCGCACGCGGATTGTTCGTCTGCTTCGCGCGCGCGGCCCTCAGTCCGCGTGCCGTGGATGGAGTTTCGCCACCGCGCCGTTCGGCGCATCCGAAAGCCGCGACCGCACCGCGCGTGTCGCCGGCAAGGAGCAGACATGCGCCGAGGTTCTGGTATATGCATGCGTTGTCCGCGCCAGCGTCAAGACAGGCGCGGTATGCGTCCGCCGCCACGCGGAAGCCCGCCTCGTCCGTTGCCTGTACGGCTAGCGCGGAGGCCCGCTGGTATGAGAACGCGGCGCGCGCCGCGTCCGCCTCCGCAAGCGCCGTTCCTCCAAGGCAAAGCCCTACGGCGAGAAGTATGGCAATCGCGCCCGCGCCGGGCTTCGCGGAGTAGGTCTGGGCATCATGCGTACGGAGGTTCGTCACGATGAGGGCGATGTCCTCCTCCGCGTAATCGGACGCCATGAGGCGCTGCGCGTCTGCCGCCGTCACGGCCGCTCCGTTCACGCCGTAGCGCACTGTGAAGAATGTGCGGATCACGGCTGCGCGGCGGTCGGCGTTCCGGCTCTTAAGCGCGCGGCGGCATACGCCGAATGCGCGCGCCTTGCGGTAGGCGGCGTTGCTCGCAGCGATGCGGCGGCGCACCGGCGGCGCGAGCCGGATGCAGATGAACAGCACCGGCGGAACGAGGAACAGCAGCACGGCGAGGGTAAGGTGGGGCAGAAACGGATGACACTCCGCGCCGCACGGATCCAGGTCGATGCCGTCTGGCATCGGGAACTCCTCTCCGCTGCTCTCATCCGTTAGCACCACCTGAAGGCCGGCCTTCACCTGGATGGGGATGGTATCCGTTGTGCGCGTGATGTAGGCACGCCGGTCGAGATCATAGTAGGAGACGGGCAGGGATGGGAATTCCACAGTCCCGGCCTTCACAGGGCGTACGCGCCATGAGAACCGGCGTGCGCCGCTCAGGGTCTCGGTCTTCAACGACGATGCGTCAATGCGGAAAACGGAGCCGGTTAGCGCGTTGGAGAAGTCTGGCGGATGGACAAGCGACGGATTGGCGGCGCCTGCGACTTCCAGCGTGAGAGTGAGCGGGTCGCCCGCCGTACACACACGGGCGTCGAGCGATGCCTTGACCGTGAGGTTGGAGGCTATCGCACCGCACCATGACGCCGGACGCCCCTCTGCCGGCGGCTCTGCTACAGTGAGCGTAAATGGAGCCGTGCGCAACACGACGTTAGAAAAAACCGGCACGTCAACGGCGCGGTTGAACTGGTCGCGCCCGCGTTTGACGCCGGTAATCAGGGGGACCTCCACCGTGACGGGCGGGAGCCGCACTTTTCCTGGCGCAGCGGCACGCCACGGGGCGACAGCTGCCGTCAGACGCCACCCCTTGTCCGCCTCCCGTGCAACCGTGAACGGAAAGAGCTGGCGCTTGGGTCCGAAATGGCTAAAAGGATCCATGTCAAACGGATCGTCCATAGCCGAGAAGATGCTGTCCGTGACGTAGTTGTTTAGCGTGAAAGCGGGGCCCTGTCGTCCGCGTCGCGGCATCTGCTCAGGGGCGAGCGGCGCGCGCGGATCGCCGCAGTCGATGGAATCGTCCTTCCATTCGCCTTCGAGGAACGGACACGTGACATGCGGCGGGCGCTTGTTGATGAACGGAGCCTGGGCGTCCGCATACGCGCCTGGCACTGGTGGAAGGCGCAGCACGAGCGACACCTGCACCTGCTCCGTTACGACTAGGTTTGTTGAAGTGGCGACGATCTCAAGCGCCGGCTCCGTCGCCCCTAGCGCGAGGGCGGCCGCAGAGAAGATGATAAGCTGCGTCGTCTTTTTCATGGCTACTGGATTACGACGACGGAGACGTTGCGGTGCGGCGCCGATGTAGCGGGGAGGCCCGTGCCGGGAAGCGCCGATGGCGCGTTCGTGGAAACGGTGGCGTTGATCTGCGAGAGCGCCTTCGCAAGGCGTTCCGAGCGTTCGCGGTTCTGGCGGCTCTCCGTCACGGCCACGCCGCCAAGGAATCCGCCCGTGGCGGAGAGCAGCACAAGGAGTACAATGCTCACGAAGACCAGCACCGGACGACGCCGGCGCAGCAGCAGGGCAGCCTCTGCCTCTGCGTGCGCCCGCGCTGCTGCGAGGCGTTCGCGCTCTACGGCTATTGCCTCTCGCTCAAGGCGCAGACGCTCCTCGGCGAGATTCTGGTCTTCGTCATTCATTGAACAGGGGTGTTGAGAAATAGCGCTCCGCCGTGTCGGGCAACACGGTGACGACCGTCTTGCCGGGACCGAGCTTCTGCGCGAGCTGCAATGCGGCGAACACGTTCGTGCCCGCGGAAATGCCGACCATCAGACCCTCCTTGCGGGCAAGGTCGCGCGAGGTGTTGAGCGCGTCCTCGTCCGACACGATGCAGATGTGCGAGTAGATCTTCGTGTTGAGGTTGTCCGGGATGAGCCCGTCGCCGATGCCCATCTGAAGGTGCGTACCGATGGTACCGCCGGCGAGAATGGCGGCGTTCTGGGGCTCGACCGCCCAAATTTCGATGCCGGGATTCTGTGCCTTCAGCACCTCGCCGATGCCGCTCAGCGTGCCGCCGGTGCCGATGCCGCTGCAGAAGCCGTGGATCGGACGCGCCGCCTGTTCCATGATCTCGAGCGCGGTGTGGTGACGGTGCACCATGGGGTTCGCGGGGTTCGAGAACTGCTGCGGCACGTACACGCGGGGATCGGACTTCTGCATCTCCTCCGCCTTGCGCACGCACTCGGCGATGGCGTCGCCGATGTTGCCCGCATCGTGCACGAGCACCACCTCCGCGCCGTAGTGGCGCATCAGCTTGCGGCGTTCCTCGCTCACGCTGTCGGGCATGATGATGACCGTCCGGTAGCCACGTACGGCCCCCACGAGCGCGAGGCCGATGCCCTGGTTGCCGCTCGTGGGCTCCACAATGATGGAATCCGACTTCAGCAGTCCTTCACGCTCAGCCTCGAGGATCATGTTGTAGGCCGTGCGGGTCTTGATCGAGCCGCCCACGTTGAGCGCCTCGAACTTGACCAGCACCTCGGCCGATCCGGGCTTGACCATGCGGTGCAGGCGGACGAGCGGGGTGTGTCCAATGGCGTCTAGGACCGTATCGCAGATCATTGTGCGGCCTCCTCCTCGCCGGGTTCGGACTCCGCCACTGAGAGCGAGACGAGCGTGGCTCCCTCGGTGAGACGCACGAGCCGCACGCCCATGCCGCTGCGTCCGACCACCGCGATGTCCACCACGCGCTGACGCACCATGAGGCCGTCGGAGGTGATGGAGATGATCGACTCGTCGTCGCGCACCGCGTGCGCGGCCACAACGTGTCCGTTGCGGTCCGCGCCCTTGATGGCCGTCACGCCCATGCCGCCGCGGTGCTTGCGCTCGTAGGCGCTGAATTCGGTGCGCTTGCCGTAGCCGTTCTCGGTCGCGACGAGGAGCGTCTTCGTGTCGTCCACCACGTCGAGGGAGCAGACCGCGTCGCCTTCGCGCAGCGAGATGCCGCGTACGCCGCCGGCCGCGCGGCCCATGCGGCGCACCTCGTCCGAATTGAAGCGCGTGCCGATGCCGTTGCGCGTGATCATCACCACGTCCTCGCCCGGCTTCACGAGGCGCACCTCCACGAGCTCGTCGCCCTCGTCGATGTTGATTGCGCGGATGCCGTTGCGGTTGACGTTCTTGAAGTCGCCGAGGAGCGTCTTCTTCACCGTGCCGTTCTTCGTCGCGAACATCACGTCCACGTCGCCCTCGAAGCTGCGGATCGGCAGGAGCTGGAGCACCTGCTCGCCGGGCTGTAGGTTGAGGAAGTTGACGAGCGGCTTGCCGAAGCTCGTGCGCGCGGCCTCCGGGATCTCGTAGGCGTCCTTGAGGAAGAGGCGGCCCGTGTTCGTGAAGAACATGAGCGAGTCGTGCGTCTCGGCCACGAACACGAGGCGGAGGAAGTCCTCCTCCTTCAACTGCGCGCCCTTCACGCCACGTCCGCCGCGGTTCTGCTCCTTGTACTCCGTGAGCGGCACGCGCTTGACGTAGCCGCGGTTGGAGAGCGTGATCACGCACGGCTCGTCGGCGATGAGGTCCTTGATCGAGACCTCGTTCTCGTCGATCGTGATCTCCGTGCGGCGCTTCGCGTCCTCGCGCGACGCGAACTTCTCCTTCAGCTCCGCGAGGTCGTCCTTGATGATCGCGTAGACGCGTCCCGCGTCGGCGAGGATGGCCTGCAGGTCGGCGATCGTGGCGAGGAGCGCGGCGAGTTCCGCCTCCAGCTTTTCGCGTTCGAGTCCGGTGAGCTGGTAGAGGCGCATGTCGAGGATCGCGTTCACCTGCGGCTCGGTGAAGCCGTAGGCCTCGACGAGCTTGACCTTCGCCTCGTCGCGGTTCTTCGACGCGCGGATGATCTTCACCACGTCGTCGAGGTTCGCGATGGCGATGAGGAGTCCGTCGAGGATGTGCTTGCGCGCCTCGGCCTTGTTCAGCTCGAACTTCGTGCGGCGGGTGATCACCTCGAAGCGGTGGTTCACGTAGCAGCGGAAGAAGTCCTTCAGGTTGAGGATGCGCGGACGCCCCTGGTCGATAGCGAGCATGATCGCGCCGAAGGTCGTCTGCAGCTCGGTGTGCTTGTAGAGGTGGTTGAGGACGATCTGCGGCTGGGCGTCGCGCTTCAGCTCCACGACGATGCGCACGTCGGCCTTCGACTCGTCGCGGATGTCGCTGATGCCCTCGATCACCTTGTCCTTCACGAGCTCGGCCGCGTGCCTGATCATCTCGGCCTTGTTCACCTGGTAGGGGAGCGAGGTGATCACGATGCGCATGCGGTCGTTCTTCCACTCCTCGATCTCGGCGTGGCCGCGCACGCAGAGCTGGCCGCGGCCGAGCTTGTACATGGCGATGATGCCGTTGCGTCCGCAGATCTGCGCGCCGGTGGGGAAGTCGGGCCCCTTCACGAACTGCATGAGGTCGTCGATCGTGCAGTCGCGGTGGTCGATGTAGTAGGTGATGCCGTCGCACAGCTCGCCGAGATTGTGCGGCGGGATGTTGGTGGCCATGCCCACGGCGATGCCGGCGGAGCCGTTGAGGAGGAGGTTGGGGAGCTTCGCGGGGAGGACGGACGGCTCAGTGAGCGTCTCGTCGTAGTTGGGCACCATGTCCACGGTGTCCTTGTCCAGGTCCTCAAGCATCACCTCGGCCGCCTTCTGCATGCGCACCTCGGTGTAGCGCATCGCGGCCGGAGGGTCGCCGTCGACGGAGCCGAAGTTGCCATGGCCGTCCACGAGCGGCATGCGCATCGAGAAGTCCTGCGCCATGCGCACGATCGTATCGTAGATCGACGAGTCGCCGTGCGGGTGGTACTTGCCCATCACCTCGCCGACGACGTTCGCGGACTTCTTGTGCTTGACCCCGGAGCCGAGGTTCAGGCGGTACATGCCGAACAGCGACCGGCGGTGCACGGGCTTGAGGCCGTCGCGCACGTCGGGGAGCGCGCGCCCGATGATCACGCTCATCGAGTAGTCGATGTAGTCGCGGCTCATCTCCTCTTCGATGGCCACGTCCTCCAACGTGCCGGCCACGACCTGCGGCTCTTCTAGTTCAAGGTTCTTTTCGGTCTTTTCTTCGTCTGCCATTTATGCGATTCCGTCTAATGTTTCTGTGCGGATATTATACCATATTATGCGCGCGCGCGCAAGGATGCTTCGACGATTCCGGGCGATTCACCCGAGGTGAGCGTGGGGGTGGAGATGGAAGAATCGGCGATGATATCGCCGATAACAGGACACCTCCAGACGGCCACAACAAGCGCAGACGGTAACGACAAACACAAACGACCGCGACAAGCGCGGTCGCTCCAGCTTGCTGTTGTACGCTTGCTGTGGCGCCTATTCTTTGGTTAGGCGAAGGACTGCTGGAAGACCACGCGCTTGTAGAGCACATCGTGTACGGTGATTGAGAGTTTTCCGTCAATCACCTTGCCTTCAATTACGGTGGGGAACAGATTCTTGTTCGCGTTGACCCCGTTGCAGCCACCGCCCACGAGGTGCGCCCACGGACGCCCCGGCTCCGGCGCGTTGTAGCGGAAGCAGTGCTGGTGCGCGCACACGACGAGCTGAACGCCCGCCTTAGCGAGGATCGGTCCCCAGAGCTTCGCGCACGTCCGCTGCCATGACGCCCAGTTGTTCTTGTAGAGTGGCGACTCGTCATCCGGCGCGATGTCGCCGGGGTTCTGGTCGGGCCGTGGATCGAAAAGCGGAATGTGGCAGAACGCCACCTTGAACTTCGCCTCCTTCACGGCAGGCGTATCGATGGCCTCCGCGAGCCAGCGCGTCTGCAACTTGCGGTACTCCGCCATGCGGAAGATGCCTGCGAACTTCTTGTTGGAGTCGAGTTTGTCCTCCCCCGTATCCAGACCGATGAGCGCGATGTCGCCAAGACGCTGCACGAAGTTGCGTCCCAGCTCCGCGTACTCGGGGGCGCGCTCGGTCGGCTCACGGAACATCATCAGGTCGCAGAGGCGCCGATTGAAGCGTCCGCGGAAGTCGTGGTTGCCGTTGATGAACATGTACGGCGTGTCAGCGGCGTATTCGGGATGTCTCTCGTGCGTGTGTATGAAGATCCCCATCGCCGTCTCGATCGTCTCCGATGTGTTGGAGGCGTCGCCGTTCCAGATCACCACGGACGGCTTCAGCTCCTCGATCTTCGTCAACACCTGGTCGAGGACGGGCTTGCGGTCGTGCGTGTCGTTGATCACGCAGAAGGAACCGCCCTGCACACTCGCGCCCAGAGTCTTGAAGGAATGCACCTTCTCGTCCACCTCCGGGCCGAGGTTTGTCATGTCGTATCCGCCCTTGAAGACGATGCGGTCCGCGCCGATGCGGTACCAGTAGCGCGTCGCGGGCTTCAGGCCGCGAATGCGGATGAGCGCGACCTTGTCATTCACGTCCATCAGGCCGGTGCCACCGGAGAACACGCGCACTGCGCCGCTCATGTCGGGAGACTGCGACACGTCCACCCAGCCACTCGCGTCCGCCGTGACGGCGAACGCCACGCCCATCGACGTCTCGGCCGCGTTCTGAAGGACGGGCGCGGACGCGATCAGCTTTCCGGGCTTTACCTTTTTTGCAGGCGGCTCCCCGGAGCGGGACTTCGTCCCAGCGGCAGATTTGTTTTTATCTGCCGCCGCAGCAGCTGACGCCGCTGCGGCGGCAATGCCGCATACGAATCCACGTCTGTTGATCGTAATGCTCATGCGGCCTTACTTCGCCAACGCTGCGGACACGTCGGCGAGAACCTGGCGGAGCGCCTTCGGCACGCGGTGCGCGGTCGTGGACTTCACCGTGGAGTCCTTCGACGGCTTCGCGTCGTACTCGTCGTACGAGGCGCCGACCGTGGCGATCTCCTTCTTCCAGCCCTCGACGTCGACCTTGAGGATCTCCTCGAGGTCTTCCTTGACGACGTGGAACTTCGCCTTCTCGTCGTTGTTGGCGAGATCGATGTCCTTGGCGAACGGGATGTTGCCGATCGCGGTCTCGTTGGCCTCGACCTGGCCCTCGATGCGCTGGCAGATCCACTTGAGGACGCGGCTGTTGTCGCCGAAGCCCGGCCACATGAAGCGGCCGTCGTCGCCCTTGCGGAACCAGTTCACGAAGTAGATCTTCGGGAGCTTCGTCGCGTCGGCGGAGGTGCGCTCCATCTCCAGCCAGTGCTGGAAGTAGTCGGCCACGTTGTAGCCGAAGAACGGAAGCATCGCCATCGGGTCGCGGCGGACCTGGCCGATCTGGTCGGAGATGACGGCGGCGGTGACCTCGGAACCCGCGGCGGAACCCATGAACACGCCGTGCGTCCAGCTCTTCGCCTCGTTCACCAGCGGGATCGTCGACGGACGGCGTCCGCCGAAGAGGATCGCGTCGATCGGCACGCCAGTGGGCTTCTTGTTGTAGAGGCCGTTGAAGCCGGCCTTGTCGAGCACCGGGCAGTTCTCCGCCGGAGCCGTGAAGCGGCTGTTCTTGTGGGCGGCCACGTAGCCGGCGGCCTTGATCTCGGCCTTCGTCATGCCGGGCTTCGGGCCCATGCGGTACGGATCGTCCGCGCAGACGTAGCAGGGATTGCCCTTCCAGTCAACGCCTTCCTTCGGAGCCTTGATGCCCATGTCCTCCCACCAGATGTCGCCATCGGGGGTAAGCACGACGTTCGTGAAGATCGTGCCCTTCTTGCAGCTCTTGAGCGCGTTCGGGTTCGAGTCCATCGAGGTACCCGGCGCGACGCCGAAGAAGCCGTTCTCGGGGTTGATCGCGTAGAGGCGGCCGTCGTCGCCCGGCTTGAGCCACGCGATGTCGTCGCCGATCGTCTGGAGCTTCCAGCCCGGGAGCTTCGGAAGCATCATCGCGAGGTTCGTCTTGCCGCAGGCAGACGGGAACGCCGCCGTGACGTGGTACTGCTTCTTCTCAGGCGAGGTGAGCGTGAGTATGAGCATGTGCTCGGCCATCCAGCCCTGGTCCTTCGCGAGCTTCGACGCGATGCGGAGCGCGAAGCACTTCTTGCCGAGGAGGGCGTTCCCGCCGTAGCCCGAACCGAACGACCAGATCTGGCGGTCTTCCGGGAACTGCGTGATGAACTTATCCTCGATCTTCTTCGCGCAGGGCCACGCGACGTCCTTCTGACCCTTCTTGAGCGGCGCGCCCACGGAGTGGATGCAGGGGATGAAGTCGCCGTCCTTGCCGAGGTGCTTCATCACGGCGTCGCCCGTGCGCGTCATGATGTTCATGTTCACGACGACGTACGGCGAGTCCGTGATCTCGATGCCGTACTGGGTGATCGGGTTGCCGATCGGGCCCATCGCGAACGGGATCACGTACATCGTGCGGCCCTTCATGCAGCCCTTGTAGCTCTTGAGCATGAGCTTCTTCATCTGGTCGGGGTCCATCCAGTGGTTCGTGGGACCCGCGTCGATTTCCTTCTTCGAACAGATGAACGTGCGCCCTTCGACGCGCGCCACGTCGCTCTCGTGCGAACGGGCGAGGTAGCACTCCGGACGCGTCTTCGGGTTCAGCTTGATGAACTGGCCCTTCTTGACCATCATCTCGCAGATGTCGATGTGCTCCTTCTTCGTGCCCTTCACGACCACGATCTTGTCGGGCGTGCAGATTTTGTTCCACTTGTCAACCCACGCGAACACCTTCGCGTTGGCGAATTTGGGCGTCTTAGCCATGTCTCGTTTACTCCTTACAGTTGCCGGGCACATGCCCGGTTGAAAATTGGGTGGTATTATATCGCTTTTCGGCCCGTTTCGCAAGCCGAAAGTGAGCGCAATGCGAAAGTTGTCGCACTTTTCAGCGCGAACCGCAGGCGCGGATCTCGTAGATTTTCGCGCCGATTTCGCGGACCGCCGCGATCGTATCCCAGTACGGCGTGTCGCACACGTCCGTCCAGCCCACCTGCATGTTCTCGCCGTCGAAACGGCCGGACGTGGCCTGGTCGGAGAACTGATGCCAGTGCACGCCCACGATCTGCGGATGCTCAAGCGACGTGCGCACGTACTCCTTGTACGTCTCGGCGCGGTGCTTCTGGTCGCGCAGGAGGATCAACCCCGGACAGAACGGCCCGCGGTCGAGCGCGCCGAAGTGGAACTCGCCGATCATCACCGGCGCGTCGATTCCCTCCGGCAGCTTGAAGCCGCTCATCTCCTTGCGATAGACGTTGTAGCTCAACACGTCGCAGTACTTCGCCGCCGCCTTCACCGTGAACGCCGGCGCACTGCCCGCCCAGCGACAGCCAAGATACAGCTTGCCGGGGTTCGCGCGCTTCAGTTCCTCACGGATGATGCGGAAGTAGTTCTCGGCGATCTCGGACGAGAACACCTCAAGATCGGCCTTCGCGCCCTTGAACGACTTCGGCTCCTTCATCACGCGCAGGAAATCGTCCCAGTCCTTGTACGACATCCCCCACGCGGCGTTGAGTTTGGCGACCGTACCGTACTTCGCCTTGAGCCTGTCGCGGAACACGGCCTTGCACGGCTGGTCGGCGGGCGACTTCAACGTGGAAACCCCGAACGTGTGCGCCGCGCCCCAGTGGTGCTCATTATCAACAAAGAAGCCGAAGCACCAAGGATCGTCGATCTCGGCCTTGTACACCTCCGTCATGCGACGCGCCTCGGCGCGGAACGACGGGTCGAACGGATCGCAGAACTCCCACCAGCCGCCCTTGTGTCCGGCGATCGGACGCGCGTGGATCTCGAAGCGCTCCGTGTAGGGCGTGCGGTCCATGAGGCAGATGCGCTTGTCGGACGAATTGGCGATCGTGTTGCAGCTCCAGCTCCGCAGACGGCGGTGCGCGAGGTCGGCCCACGTCTCGAACCATTTCTCGCCGTACTTCCGGCGGATGTTCGCGGCGGAGAAGTCGTACACCTTGTCGATGCCGCGCTTGCCGTAGTAGGGCCAGAGCAGTTCGTCGCGCGTCTCGTAGAACGCGCCGAACACGGGATCGTCGCGCTTCGGCAGCTCCGCGAACCAGCCGGAACGATCTCCGGCGGGCGTCGCGAGCGGCGTCATCGCGCTCGACGGCAGCACGCGCACGGGACCGTGGCTCCACCAGAGGTGTCCGTCGGGATCGACAATCCACCACTTGCCGTTCCACTTCGTCGTCGAGAAGCCACCGGTCTTCGGCAACTGTGGACCGTCCACCCAGCCGCCCCACTTGTCCCAGCCCTTCGGACCCGGATGCGCGGCGAGGTCCTTCTCCTCTTTCGCGCGCTGGCGGGCGAAGTCGGCGTCCGAATGGATTTTGTCCGGCCAGTCCTTGTGGCGGAACTGTCCGTACTTGTCGAGGAACGGGAAGAACTCCTTCTCCGAAAGCTTCGTCCACTCCTGCGCGGCACCCGTCGCCAGCGGCTTCGCCTCTTTCTTCGCGACGATGCGCTTCACGCTCCACGTGTGCGGCAGCTTCGGCTGGTTGATGTAGACCGCCACCTGCACGACGTCCTTCCGATCGAGCTGCCCGATTCCAGACTGCGGCGCGGACTTGCGCGACTTGTACATCTCGTACGGCACGCCCGCCGCGTACGGGAGCGCCCAAACGCGGAGCGGTTTCAATCGTTCGGCGATTGCGTTGAGATTCGAATAGGACGAATTCATGTTTGTGCCCAGCACGGCGTGTGCCTCGTTTCTGATCGGAAGCTTGTACACCATGCTGCCTTTTTGCTTCCCCGGATCGCCGCCGGGATTGAGGAGCCGTAACGTGTACTTCCCGTTGATGCCGCCGTTCACGAACTCCACCTCGATGCGTCCGTAGCGGGAGAGGTCCCATTTGCCGGCGATGCAGATGCCAGGATAGGTATCGGAAGGATTCGTCTTCACGGTCAGCAACCCGTTGGAGAGCGAAAACACCGCGCCGTCCTGCGCGGAGATTCGCGACGCGTCGGCGGACGCCGCGTCGAACAGGACAATGTCGCCGGATTTGGAACCGGCCACCGTTCTCACCTCGGCCTTCAGGAGATTGTGGCCAAGTTCGCGTCCACCGTCCTGCGAATAGATGCCGTTGCAGAGCGAATAGCCGAATTCGCAGCAGAGGCTCGCCCAGCAGTTCGGCTGCGCCTCGACCCACTGCCGCGACGTCGCCAGCCCGGCCGCGCGGTCTTTTTCCATTTTGACTGAATAGCCCGTTCCCGCCTTGATGTCGTTCTTCCCGTCGTATGCAAGCGCACCGCCCCTAGACGTCTCAGCCCAGTTGCGGCGGAATGCGTTGATGTGCACGTTGTGCCATTGGCTCAACGACCCGAACGTGAACGCGCAGTCCTGCTCGGGACAGCGTGGATAGCTTCTCACGTGCGGAGAATGAAGGTCGAAGAACACGATCTTCTTCCCGTGCGATTCGCGCACAAGCAGTTCCTTCCAGGCCCGCACGGACGTGTAGATGCCCGCAACGTAGTCGCGGTTGTGGTCGTGTGGACGCCGGTTCTTCCCCTGGTCGCCATCCTCCACGCCATCCTTGTCCATAAACGGCACGAACACGCAGTCGGCGTTGTCGCGAACCCACTCGCCCTCCGGCGAGCCGGAGAGGATTTCGTCAATGATTCCCTCCATGACCGGATTCGCCGTCGTCTCGCAGGCATGGTGGCGGGCGGTGTATGCGAACAGCCACTTCGCCTTCCCATTCCGACACGAGATGCGCAGCAGCTCCGTGTCGCGGCGGCCGCTCTGCGACTTGCAGAGCACGTCGAACTTCACGCCGTCCTTCCCGCGCCAGCGCGCGCTCGCCGCATCCCAGTCCTTCTGCAAATACGGAATCGACGTCGCGAAACGCGTCTCGGTCTCGTCCGCCGCAAAGGTGTAGTCGAACGCATTCTTCGGCTCATGCCGTTTGCCGTCCGCATTCAACCACCGCCAGGTCTTCCCGCCGTCGCGGCTGAACGCCGGGCCGAGCGAGGCAAGGTAGTCGCATCCGTTCTTCGGGAACTGGAAATGGATCGTCCGCTCGGTAGGGCTAGCCATCCCCGGCGAGCCGCCACCCGGGAGGGTCGCGCTCCGCGACCGCAATTCGGTAGGGCGGTCGCCCCGCGACCGCCGCACGGTAAAGTCCCAGTAGAACCAGTTGCCCTTCGTGTCTCGGAGGTCGGGCCGCAGCACGACGGCGTTCGCCGCCTCGTCGATCTTATCGACCTTGACGTTCCCGCCGGGATAGTCCGACCGGATTTCAATCGCCGCATACGCAGTCCCCGCCGCGACACATACCGCCGCAGCGATTGAGAACATTTTCCTCATACCAATTGTTTCTCCCTGTATATTGGGGTTAGACCTTGGGCAACTTCGCGAAGCTCGCGGCGAGGTCGGCGTCAGTCGGCAGGTAGTCGCACATCGAGCCGTCGTTGAACTTCTCGTAGGCGACCATGTCGAAATAGCCCGTGCCGGTGAGGCCGAAGAGGATCGTCTCCTCCTTGCCCTCCGCCTTGCAGCGGAGCGCCTCGTCAATCGCCGCGCGGATCGCGTGGCTCGACTCTGGCGCGGGCAGGATGCCCTCCACGCGCGCGAACTGCTCCGCCGCCGCGAACACGCTCGTCTGCTCCACCGCGCGCGCCTCCATCATCTTCTGGTCGTACAGCTCCGAGAGCGTGGCGCTCATGCCGTGGTAGCGGAGGCCGCCCGCGTGGCTCGCGGACGGGATGAAGTCGTGCCCGAGCGTGTACATCTTCTGGAGCGGACACACCTTGCCCGTGTCGCAGAAGTCGTAGGCGTAGCGTCCGCGCGTGAACGACGGACAACTCGCCGGCTCCACCGCGATGATGCGGTAGTCCGCCTCGCCGCGCAGCTTCTCGCCCATGAACGGCGCGATGAGCCCGCCGAGGTTCGACCCACCGCCCGCGCAGCCGATGATCACATCCGGCTTCACGCCCAGCTTGTCGAACGCCGCCTTCGCCTCAAGTCCGATGATCGACTGGTGCAGCAGCACCTGCGCGAGTACCGATCCGAGTACGTAGCGGTAGCCCTCCTGCGAAACCGCCGCCTCGACCGCCTCCGAGATCGCGCAGCCGAGCGAACCGGTCGTGCCCGGATGCGCGGCGTTGATCGCACGGCCCACGTTCGTCTTCATCGAGGGCGACGGCGTGACGTTCGCCCCGTACGTGCGCATCACCTCGCGGCGGAACGGCTTCTGCTCGTAGGAGCACTTCACCATGTACACCTGACAGTCGAGTCCGAAGAACGCGCACGCCATCGAGAGCGCGGTGCCCCACTGTCCCGCGCCGGTCTCGGTGGTCACGCCCTTCAGCCCCTGCGCCTTCGCGTAGTACGCCTGCGCGACGGCGCTGTTGAGCTTGTGCGAGCCGGACGTGTTGTTGCCCTCGAACTTGTAGTATATCTTCGCCGGCGTACCGAGCGCGCGCTCGAGGAAGTAGGCGCGGATGAGCGGCGAGGGACGGAACATCCGATAGAACTTCTGCACCTCGTCGGGAATCGGAATGAACGGCGTCGTGTCGTCCAGCTCCTGCTTCACCAGCTCCGTGCAAAACACATGCTCCAGTTCCTCGGCCGTAACGGGCTGGAGCGTGCCAGGGTTCAACAGCGGCGCTGGCTTCTTCTGCATGTCCGCGCGCAGGTTGTACCAGGCAGTGGGCACCTCGGCCTCGGTCAGATAGGTCTTGTAGGGAATGCTGTCGTTGTTCATTGACTTTCCTTTGGTTTTCTATTGTTCACAAATCTCAATTGTTCACAAATGCCACCATTGCCACAAATACAAATATCTGTAAAAATTGACATTTGTGATTTGTGAACAATTGTGCCAATTGCCATTTGTGAACAATCATAAATTCAGCTCTCGTTGGCCAAGTTGTCGATCTGCTTCGTGGTGCCGAACACGATCAGCTTGTCGTCCGCATGGATCTGGTCGTTCGGACCCGGCACGATGATCGCGCGCGGCTTCTTGGGGTTCTCGTCGAGGCGCCGGATGCAGAGCACCGTCACGCCCGTGCGATTGCGCAAGTCGGCCTGTGCGAGGGTCTTGTCCTTGCAGACCTCCGGCACCTTGATCTCGGCGATCGAGTAGCCCTCGGAAATCTCCAGCAGATCAAACGCCCCGCGGTTCGTTATGCTGCGCGCGAGGCGGTGCGCGCTCTCGCGGTCGGGGAAGATCACCTGGTCGGCGCCAAGTTTCTCGAGGATTTTCCCGTGCAGCTCGCTAGTGGCCTTTGCGATCACGGTGCCAACGCCCAGCTCCTTGCAGTTGGCCGTCGCTAGGAGCGACGCCTCCACGTTGGACCCGATCGCCACCACTGCTACGTCGCACTCCCTCAAGCCTGCGTCCTCCAGCGCGCGCGCGCTCGTCGCGTCGCCCTGAACGGCGCTGGAGACCACGTTTAGTGCAGACTGCACGAGGCTGCCGTTGCGCTCGAAGAGCAGGACCTCCTCGCCGCTCTCCGAAAGCGACTCAGCAAGGGCCATGCCGAAACGGCCGGCCCCGATGATTGCCACACGATTCACTTTCCATCCTCCTTGTCTTCAGGCCCCCGCCCGTAAACGGGCTTCCGCCGCCGCACAACAGGACGGCTGAACTCCAGCACCAAGTTGTAGAGCCTCTCTGCTAGCTCAGGATCTTCCTCGAACATGTTGTATGGTTCAGAAAACGTCTTGTTATCGAAAGCCGCACGTACAGCTATGAAACGGCCCGCCGGAGGGTGTTTCGTGGATCTGAATATCTTGTCGCGGTCGAAAAGGCCGGCATTGACGAGGTTCTGGAACACCACACGGACATGCTCGGGGTCGACGGTGTACTGGCTTGTCGTGATGTCATCCCACGTCGCGTCCGCGTTGTTCTTTGCGAAGCTGTCGGAGACGCGGCGCGACGTGCCAGTCTTCACCTCGACGAGCCCCAGCCCGGTCACGCGCACGGTCGTGCGTCGGATCGGATCGCGCGTTGCGTTGTAGTAGTGCACCTCGCACCAGTTCAACGGCGTATTCGTCACGTCGACGTACGGATCGTCGAATAGCAGCCCACAACCGGCGATGAACGCGAGGGGCAGCAGAAGCAGTGCCTTCAGTTTCATTTATGATCGCTCCTTTCCGACGGACGGCTCGGCGAGCCGTCCCTACCAAGTGCCCGCGCAGCCAAGAGTCCCGTGCCGTGCAGCGTTAACGTGGAATCCACGGTGAACGGCAGGTCGAGATCTTTCAGTACCCAAGAGGCGTAGCCCCCTGTCGCCACGAGGCGGAAGCGCGAGTCGAACGCGCGCGAAAGATGTTCCACGATCTCGCGCACCATGCCGCGCGCGCCCACCAGCGCGCCGATGCGCATAGCCTCTTCGGTGGAGCGCCCGATCACGGGACACCTCCCGCCGAGTTTTATCCGAGGCAGCTTCGCCGTACGGGCGCAGAAGTAGTCGCGCATGAGCGGAAGCCCCGGCGCAATCACGCCGCCACGCCACGTGCGGTCGGCCGTCACCGCCGCCGCCGTAAACGCCGTGCCGAAGTCGCACACGAGCACCGGCGCGCCGTAACGGTCCACCGCTGCGGCCGCATCCGCAAGGCGATCCGCGCCGATGGTCTCGGGCTTCGGGTAGTCGAGCCGCAGGGGAAAATCGCGGTACGTGATGGGAATAAGCGGCTTTCCGATGCGGCGCGCGAACGCCCGCCAAAGCGCATCGGCCTTCGGCACCACGCTCACGTATGCGATGGCCTCAGCGCGGGGCACAAGGGCTTCAACGAGTCCTGTGCACCGGCTGAATCCTGTGCGCCGGCAGAGTTCTGTGCGCCGGCAGAGTTCTGTGCGCCGGCATATCATGCCGGCGTTTCCCTCGGCGTTTTCCTCGGCGTTTTCCCAGTCAATATGCTGCACTCTGGTCACGCGGCCGCCGGACCACAGCCCCACGGCCGTCGACGTGTTGCCAACATCGACGACGACGAGCCTCATCAAACAACCTTCCACTCAAGCGAGAGATCCACGGATCCCGCGCTGTGCGTGAGGCACCCCAGCGAAATGGCCGTCACGCCAGTGGCGGCCACCTCGCGCGCTCGGTCGAGCGTGATGCCGCCCGACGCCTCGGTCTTTGAAATCCCCTTGCACATCTTCACGCACTTCCGCATGTCCGCGCAGGACATGTTGTCGAGCATGATCCACTCCGGCTTCGCCTTGAGCGCGCTCGCGCACTCGCGCAGGCTCTCCACCTCCACCTCGACGGCAAGCTTCGGAAACGCCTTCCGCGCCGCCACGACGGCCTGGTCAAGCTCGTCCGGGTCGCCGCCCTTCCAGAGACGGCGGTGGTTGTCCTTCATCAGCACGCGGTCGTACATGCCCATGCGGTGGTTCGTACCGCCGCCGCAAGTGACGGCGTACTTCTCGAACACTCGGAGCCCGGGCGTGGTCTTGCGCGTGTCGAGGATGAGCGTGCCCCAGCGCTTCGTGGCGTCCACGAACTTGCGCGTGAGCGTGGCCGTGGCGCACATCCGTTGCATGAAGTTGAGCGCGGTACGCTCGGCCGCGAGGATGCTCTGCGCGCGGCCCTTGAACACGAGAATCGGTTCGCGCGGCTTCACCGCGCTACCATCCGGCTTCAGAATCCGTACCTGGATCCTCGGGTCGACGGCCTTCATCACGGCCCGCGCCACGGTGGCGCCGGCCACGACGCAGCCCGTCCCCTTCGCGTAGATCTCGCCCGTCGCCTTCGCGGCGGGGTCCACAAGCGCGAGCGACGTGGCATCGCACCAGGGTTCTGACAAAGCATCCACTGCGCTGGCGAGGTCTTCGTCCAACGCAAGACGAACGGCCGCGCGTGCGCGGGCCGACTTCATGACGTCCTTCATGGCTGGGAACGCTTTAGAAGTCTTTGATCAGTTCCCAGTTCTGGTAGAGGAGCCAAGCCACTACGCCAAGCATGGCGATGGAGGCAAGCGTGCCGATGAGGGCGCACATCGCTCCCGTCTTGCTTACGCCGGCCGGTCCCTTGGACGCGCCGGCGTCAATGTCCAGCTTGAAACGGTCCGCAATCACGGCCCCGCCCGTAGGCGCGGCCGGAGCGGGCGTCTCGGCTCCGTCATCTGATTTCTTTAGTTTCATGGCGGGATAATTTTAGCATATTTCTGGCTCACTTGCCAATGCAGAAACGAGAAAATAGAGAATCTAGCAAATCGTCGGCATAGACCTTTCCCGCGAGACACCCTAGCGATTCGGCCGCCGCGCGCGCGCCATTGGCCGCCAGAACAAGGTCCGGAAGCCCCTCCGCCGCACGTGCAAGCGCCTCTCGCGCCGCACCGAGCAGCTCGCCGCGCCGGGCAGACGCCTCCGCCTGCGGCTCGTCGCCGGACGCCGCGTGCGCCGCGAGCCGCGACGCGATCGCCTCCCGCAGCGCGTCCAGACCCTCGCCCGTCACCGCGCTCACGTTCAGCCCTTCACCACACGCAAGATCGCACTTGGAATGGACGCGCAGCGCGCCTGGTACATCTAAGTCAAGCGCCACCACGAGATCCGCGCGCGCAATCAGTTCTTCCGCCCTATCTACGCCCTCGGCCTCCACGGCGTTCGCCGCACGACGGATTCCCGCCGTGTCCACGAGCCGCACCGGCCAGCCCCCGACGTCCAGCCACTCCTCAATCGAATCCCGCGTGGTGCCCGCCTCTGCGCTCACGATCGCACGATTTTCGCCGAGGAGCGCGTTGAGGAGCGAACTCTTCCCCGCGTTCGGCGGACCCGCCAACACGACGAGCGCGCCCCCGCGCAGGATCTTTCCCTCCCGCAGGCGTTTCCGCTCACCCGCGACGCGCGCGACAAGGTCCGCCATCGCCGCCTCGATTTCGTCCACGTATCCCGGCGGCAGCTCGTCCTCGCTGAAGTCAAGCGCGTGTTCAAGGCGGCTGGAAATATCAAGCGCGGCGGCGTAGAGCGCCGCATCCGCTCGCCCCTCCGCGCCGCCGAGACGCGCCACGGCGTCGTCGGCCGCGCGGTCGGTCTTGGCGTCGACAAGATCAATCACCGCCTCTGCCTCGGAGATGTCAAGGCGTCCGTTCAGAAACGCGCGCTGCGTGAACTCGCCGCGCCGCGCGAGACGCGCACCACACGCGAGGCAGGCGGAAAGCACGCGCCGTGGCGCCACCACGCCGCCATGCGTCTGGAACTCCACCACGTCCTCGCCCGTGTAGCTCGCAGGCGCGGCAAACACAAGCACGAGGCCGTCGTCGAGGACTTTACCTTCGTGGCGCAAGACGGCGTGGAAGAAACGTCCGGCGCACGCGGCGTCCACGCGCCGGCCCGTCAGCGCGGAGGCGATGGCAAACGCCTCCGGACCGCTCACGCGCACCACGGCCACGCCGCCGCGTCCAGGCGCGGTGGCCACCGCCGCAATCGTAGACGACTCGTCCATGCCGGAGCGCCCGTTAGCTGTGCTCCTCCTCCTTGAGGATGTCGAGCACGTAGTTCGGGAGCGCGAACGCGCCGCGGTGGAGCGCGGTGTTGTAGTAGCGCGTATTGATGCGCAGCTTGTTCCAGCGCGCCTCGTTGAGGTCGCCGATCGGGTGGTACTTCTTGGAGGCGAAACCGAAGAGCCAGTGTCCCGACGGGTAGCTCGGGATGTGGCACTGGTAGACCGTCGAGAGCGGGAACTCCACGGCGATGTGGCGGTGGGCGTCGCGCACGGACTTCTGGTGCGCCGCGTAGAACGGCGACTCGTGCTGGTTGATGAGGATGCCGTCGTCGCGGAGCGCCTTGAAGCACGTGCCGTAGAACTCGCGCGTGAAGAAGCCCTCGGCGGGACCGTAGGGGTCGGAGGAGTCGACGATGATGAGGTCGTACTCCGCCTTCTTGCCGCGCACGTAGCGGAGACCCTCCTCAAACCACACCCGCACGCGCTTGTCCTTGAGCTTGGCGGACGTGAACGGCAGGTATTTCTTCGCGAGCAGGACGACGTGCTTGTCGACTTCCACGAGGTCGATGGACTCGATCGACCGGTACTTCGTGAGCTCGCGCACGGTGCCGCCGTCGCCGCCGCCGATCACGAGCACGTTCTTCACGCGCGGATGGACGGCCATCGGCACGTGCGTGATCATCTCGTGGTAGATGAACTCGTCCTTCTCGGTGATCATTAGGCCGCCGTCCAATACGAGCACGCGCCCGTAGGCGGACGTGTCGAAGATGTCGATCTGCTGCACGGCGCTCTTCTTCGAGGCGATCTGCTCGACCACCTTCATGGAGAAGCGCACGTCGCGCGTGTGTTCGTCGGTATACCAGAGTTCGGTGCGCATCGTCCGTCTCCTACGCAAGCACGTTGATGTATTCGAGGTTCATATCCTCGGTACCGGTCATGAAGCAGCCCTTCTCCTTCGCGAAGAGGATGTGCTCCAGCACGTCGGGGGTGATCCGCTCGCCGGGGGCCACGATCGGGATGCCGGGCGGGTAGCTCATCACGAACTCACCGGCGACAAGTCCGGTGGACTCCTTCATCGGTACGCGCCGTTTCTTCGCGTAGAAGGCGGTCTGCGGCGGCAACGCGATCACGGGGTCGATGTATTCGTGGTCGAAGAGGCCGATCGGGCTCTTCTCACGCAGACGCTTGATTTCCTCGAGGGCGGAGATGAGGCGCTCCACGTCCATCATGCGGTCGCCCGCCGAGAGGATCGCGAGGAGGTTGCCGACGTCGCCGAACTCGATCTGGATGCCGTAGTCGTCACGGAGATGGTCGTACACCTCGATGCCGGCGAGGCCGATGTCGCGGGTATGGACGGAAAGCTTCGTGCGGTCGAACGCGAACACGGCATCGCCGTCGATGAGCTCCGGCCCGAAGGCGTAGTAGCCGCCGAGCTCGTTGATCTCCACGCGCGCGTAGTCGGCGAAGTCCATCGTCTTCTGATACATCTCGCGTCCGCGGAAAAAGAGGTTTTTGCGCGCGATGTCGAGCGAGGAGAGGAGCAGGTAGGAAGCGGAGGTGGACTGCGTGAGCGTGATCACCTGGCGCACGTAGTCGGGGTTCACGGGACGGCGCGTGAGCAGTACGGAGCTCTGCGTTAGCGAGCCGCCAGTCTTGTGGATGGACGCGGCGGTCATGTCGCAGCCGGCCGCCATCGCGGAGACGGGCAACTCCTCGTGGAAGTAGAAGTGCGTGCCGTGCGCCTCGTCCGCGAGGACGCGCATCCCCGCCGCATGAGCGAGCTTCACGATCTCGACGAGGTTCGAGCAGATGCCGTAGTAGGTGGGGTTGTTCACGAGCACGGCCTTCGCGGAGGGATGTTCCGCGATTGCCTTCGCCACGTCCTCCACGCGCATCCCGAGCGGAATGCCGAGGCGCTTGTCCGTACCCGGGTTCACGTACACGGGAATCGCGCCGCACACCACGAGCGCGTTGATGGCGCTGCGGTGGACGTTGCGCGGAAGGATGATCTCGTCGCCTGCCGTACACGTGGCCATGATCATCGCCTGCACGGCGGACGTGGTGCCGTTCACCATGAAGAACGCGTCGTCCGCGCCGAACGCCTCGGCCGCGAGACGCTGCGCGTCGCGGATCACCGAGACGGGGTGCCCGAGGTTGTCAAGCGGCTTCATGGAGTTGACGTCCATCGCCATCGCGCGTTTGCCGAGGTACTCGGTGAGCTCGGGGTTGCCGCGCCCGCTCTTGTGCGCGGGCACGTCGAAGTGCGCCAAGCGATTGATACGCTGTGCGTCAAGCGCGTCGGCGAGCGGCGTCGCCCGCTGGCGCGCCGTCCGTGCGTCCTCCGCCCTCGAAGGTACGGTTCTTGCCATTTAATTGACCACCTTTTAAGTGTATGAACCTTGGTAGGGCGCGCTCGCCGAGCGCGCCGAACAGCTTGAATCCCATACTCCACGCGGAGCGGGTCAAAAGCGCGGAGATTATACCAAACTACGTGGGAAAATCAACGGGGAAAAACGAAACCCCGAAATCATTTGATTTCGGGGTCGTGTATTGGTGCGACTGACTGGGATCGAACCAGCAACCTTCGGCTTCGGAGGCCAACGCTCTATCCAGTTGAGCTACAGTCGCATTGCTGCGACCAAGAGGCCGTGCCGATCAATCGCCGAACGGGAAGTAGCAGTTGAAGATCGGGAGGAACGGAACCTGGTTGTCCATGATGAGGTTCACGAGACCGATCTGGAAACCTGCCGAGCAGGTGGCCGCATAGTTGACGATGCCGATCTGCGCGCCGCGGAGCTCGTCCGTCATGTTGCAGATGCCGACCGTCTGGAAGCCATGCACACGGCGTGCGAAGTTCGCGCCAAGCGCAACCTGCCAACCCCACATGTCCTCGCGCACCCCGCTGCCGAGACCCGCGATCGAGAGACCGTAGAGGGACCTGTCGGTCATCGACATGAGACCGTCGACGCGGAGGCCGAGGAAGTCGCGGTTCATGCTGAACGCATCAATCGTGAGACCGTAGGCCGTGCGGTTGCACAGCGTGACCGCCGCAACCTGCGCGCCGATCGCGTCGCGGTTCACGTAGCAGAAGCCAAGCGCCGCCTGAAGGCCGATCATGTCGAGGCGCGCCGTGTCGCCCACGCCCGCAGCCTCAATGCCGTACATCTTGTTGCAGTCGCTGTACGCGAAGTTGGCGTTCAGGCCAAACACGTCCCAGTCGAAGTCCCACGGCAGGGAGACCGGCGTTGCAAGGCCAATCATCAAAACGGTGTAGCCATAGCTCTTAGGGTCCGGCGCGCCGGCATACTCACGTTCCTGTTCCTGCGCGAGGACAGGCTGGGCGGCCAGCGCGGCGAGCGCGCCTGCAAACAGACCACACTTCACGATACGGTTCATTTTCATTGCTCCTTATTGATTTCTGAAATCGGTGAAACGGCATTATGATACCGAATATTGGCCGCATAGTCAATCCCGAAATAGTGAAATTATCATTTCTCTTTTACGGCGTGTTTCAGGCCGAGTGCCGACAGACCCAGGCGAGCAGGTCGTCGTAGCGCAGGCGGCGGTTCGCGAGAGCGCGCGCAGCCACGACGACTTCGTCGGACGGAGCGTCCACGGAAAGCCCGTTTGCCTCAAGGAAAACAAGCATGACAGCCATCGCCATGCGCGCGCCGTCCGCGCCGAACACGCGCTTCGCCGCGAGCTCGTGCCCTAGCTTCGCCGCCTTCTCCTCGCGCGTGGGGAAAACGTCCGCGCCGTCCGCGCCGCGCGCGAACGGCGCCGCGAGCGCGGACTCGAGCGCGGCGGCGTCCGGCGACGGCGACTCCACCCCGGTGCGCTTCGCCACCGCCTTCTGCAGCGCAAGCACCTTGTCTTTCGTGAGGCGCGTCATGACGAGAGTCCCTCCAAGGCGGCGCGGTGGCGCTTCAGCACGCGGCGCACCGCCACGTCCACGCGCTCGTCGTCCGTGAGGTCGAGCGGGCACGACTCGACGCCGTACATCACGTATGCCGGACGGTTGTTGCGGAATATGAGCACACGCCCCCGCGCGTCCACCTTTCGCGCGACGGACGAGAAGTTCTGGTTTGCCTCCGTAACGGAGACGATCTGCCCTGTGGAGACTTCCATCGGCCACTTACCTTTTAGCTAGTTGTTCCATGCGGCTAGTATACCAAATCCTTCCCCCTTCGTGAACGGCCTACGCGCGCGAGGAAGCGCGCGTGGGCAAGGAACGACGGGACGGTCGCAAGACACGCCAGCACGTCCGAGATCGGCATTGACAACCAGATCGCCGTAGCTGGCGCGCAGATGCCCGTGAGGCGCGCAAGGTACGGCAGCAGCCAGATACACGGGATGAGGCATACGACCTGACGCAGCAGCGAAAGGAGAATGGCAGTGCGTGGCCTGCCCACGGACTGGAAGTACGTGGACGCCACGACGTTCAGGCCGATGCACCAGAGCATGCAATTGGAGACGCGCAGGTCTCCCGCCGCCAGTCGGATGAACTCCGCGTCCGCACCATCCGTGAACAGCCTCACAATCGGCACGGGAGCAAGCACCTCCACGGCGGCCGCGAACGTCACGACGGCCGTGGATGTCCACAGTCCGAGGAACAGAGCCTCTCGCACGCGGCGGAAGTTTCGCGCGCCCCAGTTGTAGCCCATCACCGGCGCAATGCCCTGCTGCACGCCCATGAGCGGCATGACGAAGAACATCGTCACCATCTGGAAGATGCCGAGCGATGCGACCTGCGCTGTGGCGGACGCCTCGTCCGCCGCCCAGTACGCGAACGCGAGCTGGAGCGACACGTTCACGAGGCTTCCCGCCAGTTGCTGGAGCGCCGGCGAAAGGCCGATGCCGCACGCCTTCGCGAGATAGGCGCGGTAGATGCCGATCCTGCGCCACCGCAGGCGTACGGCGCTGTGGCCCGGCCTGTAATGCCAGAGTGCCCACGCGCACGAGCACGCCATCGCGATGTTAGTGGCCCACGCCGCACCCGCGACGCCCATGTCGAAGGCGAAGATGAAAATAGGATCCAGCACTAGGTTCACTCCGAAACCGACCACCATGCAAATCATCGACGGCACCACCGCCCCCTCGCTGCGCATCGTGGCGGAAAGGCCAAAGGCGACATGGGCAAAAAGGTGCGAGAAGACGACGAGGCGCAGGTACGTCTTCGCCATCTCGAAGGCGCCTGCCGTAACGGACGCGCCGCCCGACAAGCGCAGGATCGGATCGATGAAAATGAATACGAGCGGCGGCAGGATGAAAAAGAAGAGGAGCTTCAACGCGATCAGTTCACCAAGGATCTTCTCGCACGCAGTACGGTCGCCCTCGCCCAACTTAATGGACAGGACGGCCGCATGCCCCGCCCCCACGAACACGCCGAACGCGCCAAATATCATCATCACGGGAAAGACGAGCGTGAGGCCAGCCATCGCGTCCTGTCCGCATCCCTGCCCGATGTAGATTCGGTCGACGATCGAGTAGAGCGCGCTCAGCGTCATCGAGACGAGCGCAGGCCACGAGAAGCGCATGACAAGACGCCCCAGCGGGGCGTCCGCCAGTTCCTTAAGCCTCTCGTTCGGCTTCATGCCGCGTCACTCGTCCTTCGGATACGGTTTGCCGCGACCTAGGTTTTCCGGATACTCCGCACGCCGCACGAGCGCGGCATCGGCCTTAACGGCGTCCCCGGCGGCAAGAGCCTGACGCGCCATGCCCGCCCATGCCTCCTGCCAGAGAGCGTGCGCGTCATTGCTGTTCTCGCTCGGCAGCACGCGCATTCCCTCCAGGAATTTCACTGCGTCGTCGAAACGCTTCAGTCCGCAGAGCGCCTTCACGTAGAGCATGCCGAGTGGGCTGTTGCCCGGATGGCGCGCAAGGTAGGTCTCCGCCGTGCGCGCAGCCTCTTCCCAGTTCTTCTCATCGACATACGACCGCGCGAGGTCGCGGCCGATGCGCCATCCGTCCTCAATCTCCGCCGCGCGCCGAAGGTCGACGCGGCGCTCCGCGCCCTTGCGCCGCATGGCGCGGAAATGGAACAGGACGGAGTCGTCCGCGTCGTCGCAGCGGGATAGGAGAGCGTCCACCTCCTGCTCCGATCCACCCTGCGCGGCGCGCTGCACAGCGAGCAGATAGCGGAATTTCCAGGATGCTCCGGACTCCGCCGCCCACGCAAGCGCGGCGCGCGTGGACCGCCGGAACGGAAACGCGAAGCGCACGGAGAGTTTGGTCGCCTCCTCCAGCGCGCGCGCGGCGGCCTCGTATTTACCTGCGTTGCGCTCGAGGTAGGCAAGGCGCACGCGCGCGATGATGCTCTTCGGCGCAAGGCCGTAGAGCTCGCGCGCCTCGTCGAGAAGACCTGCGTCCTCATACCAGTCGGCCAGGCCAATGTAGGTCTGGTCCGGAAACTCGTTGCGCACGAGGAACTTGAAGACGTCCTCGTCGAGATCGCCGATCAGCTTCTCCTCGAACCGCGCGCCGTGGAAGAGCGGCACCACCTGGCGCGCAAGACGCAGGATGCTGCGGGCTGCCTTGACGTCTCCGCGCCGGCGCGCCGCGATGACGCGCACGAGCCAGGCGTCGAAGTTGAAACTGCCGGCTTGCGTGGCCTTCATGGCGTAGTCGCTCGCCGCCGCCCAGTCGCCCTTCCGCAG
Source organism: uncultured Lentisphaerota bacterium (assembly GCA_946413265.1). GTDB lineage: Bacteria > Verrucomicrobiota > Kiritimatiellia > RFP12 > UBA1067 > RUG572. The sequence goes on along the minus strand of CAMKJU010000014.1, from coordinate 14,994 downwards.
CGATCCCTTCGCAAGCAGCACGTAGGCGGACGCGCGGTAGAGCGGCGAATAGGCCGCGAGGAGCAGACGCTCTCGTGCCTCTTCGTCCGCTCCCTGCGCGTGCGCGGCAAAGCCGTCGAGGTAGTTCGCCTCGGCGTCGTAGGTGTCCACGGCCAGCGCACGGGCGCAGAGTTCGCGCACTTCCGCGTAGCCGCCGCGCCGCGCGGCAAGGCCCGCGAGCGTGTTGAGCGCGGGGACGAATGCAGGCTCCTTCGCGAGGCATTCCCTGAGGGACTCCTCGCCCGTCTTGTCGTCGCGCGTGCGCAGCGCCTGCTGTCCGCGGAGGTAGAGTCCGTATGCCGTCGTCCAGTCGAATTCGTCGGGCATCTGGAGCGGACGCTCCACGCACGCGCAGCCCGACGTGAGGGAGACGAGCTGTGCTGCGTCGCGCACTACGCCCCAGCGCTCCTCGAACATGTCCGTGGCGCCCGGAGCGAACGTGGGGTGCTTGAACGGCGTCCGCCACGACTCGCCGTTCGGCTGGTTGAACGCGCGCCCGCTCTGCAGCTCCACGTACTGTCCGTCCACGTCCGTGAGCAGGTCCTCCCAGATGCCGCCCTCGCGCGAAAGCGCCCACAGCCAGATCTTGCGCCCGTACTTCTCCGCCGCGTAGTGGTAGGACCCGAACGCGGCCTCGGGCCACCACAGTGCGAAGATGCGGTTGTCGCCGTTGAGCACGTGATAGCTCTTCGAGCGGCCGAAGGCGTTGTTGGCGTAGACGGAGAGGTCTCGCCCTTTCCAGTCCACGTGCCAGGAATGCGCATCACCACCGTGGCCGATGTAGGCCGAACCGGGAAACGCGAGCGATGGATTCCCGCGCGCGGAATACGCGGCCGTCATCCAGTGGTAGTAGGGGCCGGGCAGGTTCGCGCCGTTGAACCACGTCGTGCGCGTGAGGAAGTAGTCGGCGTCCGGAGGGAGGTTCACCTCCACCTGCCACGTGGTGCCGTTCACGTACTCCGTGGCGGAGGCGAAGTAGCTCGCGCTGCCGTCCTGGTTCTGCCGCACGGCCCAGTCCACGGGCGTGGCTGTGGTGGGTGAGTGGCCGATGATGCCGAAGTTGAACTCGATGCCGCCCGAACACCAGGGGCCGCGCATCGCGATGTCGCGGAACTTGACGGCGTGGTTGAAGTAGATGAACTCGCGTCCGGTCGCCTTGTCCAGCGCCCCCCACACCTTGCCGCCGATCTGGGGTAGCATCGTCACCACCACGCGGTCGTTCTCAAGCGTCACGCACGTCCAAGACTGCGTGGCGGATGTCGCGCTCGACCCGTCGTAGCGGAAATATGGGTAGCGCCGCTCTGTAACGCACGGCACGGGATCTGGGTCGGAGAACGGATAGGTGGGCAGCGCAATCGTCCCCTCCGTCACCTTCGACGCGGCGAGCAGGTTGGACGCGCACAGCGCCCCGAACAGGCAAACGGCGGACGCGGCGGGTTTTTTCATGTGTACCCCCTAGAACAAGATGGCAACGTTGTCGCCTAGCGCCTTGCGCACGCGCACGACCTCCTCAGAGGGAAGCGGGCAATTGGCCAGGCTGAGCGTGGTCAGGCCGCGCAGGCCGGAAAGGTCGTCTGGCATGCGCGAAATCGGACAGCCCTTCAGCGAGAGCGACTTGAGGTTGGGCAGCGCCGTGCCCAGCCAGTCAGGCACGCTCGTAATGGCGTTGTCGTCTAGCGCGAGGTCCTCCAGTTCCGGCCACTCCTTCACGACCTCGGGTACGGAGGTCAGCAGGTTCTTGCGCAAGTAGACACGGCGCAGGTCCTTGAGCGCGGAGAGCGATGGTGGAATCTCGCGGAGCTTGTTCTCGTTCAGACGCAGCCAGCGGAGCTTAGTGGCGCCAGAAAGCGAGTCTGGAACGGCCGTGATCTGGTTGCCGTCGAGGTTAAGGTAGGTAAGCGCGGGAAGCTGGGCGACCTCGTCCGGGATCGCCGCAAGCTTGTTGCGCACAAGCCAGAGCGAGGTAAGTCCTTTCAATCCCCACACTTTCCCCGGCACCTTCTCAAGATTGAGCTCGGAAAGGTCAAGCTGCTGGAGAACGGAGTCGGAGAGGCCCTCGAGGTCGGCGTCCGTTACGGGACGCGCCGCGCCGCGCAGGAATAGGCGCACGATCTCGGCGCGGTTCGTATTGGCGAGCGCGTCAAGCGACGTGACCGTGAACACGTCCGCCGGACGGTTGTGGTTGTCAAAGCATCCGGCGCACGCAAGGCACGCCGCCACCAAGGTAAAAAGACAATTTTTCATGGCGGGTAGTATACCATAAAAGACGCGCGCACGGCCAAAATTCTTTGACCGTGCGCCAAACGCCACTCTCGACGTTGCCGTTATTCGATCGTCGCCTTGTAGAACTTGATAGCGCCCTTGTCGATGATGAACGTCGCCTCTTCCCCGTCGCGGAAATGCACGTCGTTGTCGTTCAGCTCGTAATCCTGTATCTGGGTGTTGATCCCCGACACGTTAGCGCCGCCGTAGACTTTAAGCGTCCCGTTGATCGGCGCCGCCTTCGCGCCGTCCATCACCGCGAAGTTGCGCACGAGCTTCACCTTCACGGTGACTGCAGATGCGCCAACGTCAATGTGGGTGATCTCGAACGAGCCCCAGCCGTCCACGCTGTAGCTGGCGTTCATGATGTTCTCGTTGAGGAGGTACGCCCTGGCGAACTGGTCAGACGTCAAGGTTCTGATCATCGCCGCCACAGCCGCGTGGTCGCCACGTGCGTTCAGCCAGTCCGCCTGACTGGCGGTGAGGGTCGCGGTGCCGTCGGAAACGGTCACGACCTCGTCGGTCACGAACACGACGACCCTGTTCGTGTAGCTGCCGTAGATGGATTCGATCGATCCCTCGCCGGCGTAGCCAACTACCTGCAAGCAGGAAGGCGTATCGTCGTATGCGAACGGGAAATTGGGATTCCCGCCCGCCGTCAGCGGCAGGTAGTTTCCGCCCTGCTTCACCGAAACGGAATACATCCTGTTTGTCATGTCAATTTCGACCCGGACGGTGTAGTCGTTTCCGACGATTGCCGTGACACCCTCCGTATCGAGCCAGACCCTTCCATTCGGATTGGTCGTGTAGACCTGGAAACATGTGTTCGTGCCGATACGGACCGCCGCCTTCACGCCCTCGAATTCCTGATCCTCCTCCGCCACGCTGTTGAATGATACCGTCGTCTCGATGACAACATTGCGCGCATCGGAAGGATTGTCGGCGACAAACTCGTTACGCTCTTCTATCTCCACCTTATGGTCAACGTATTCGACGGCGTTGGACCAGAGCCCCGTCGCTTCCTTGTAGTCCTCGTTCTCGAATATCCAGTACGCGGCGCGGTTCTGCGGCGTGTCCTCCCAGACGGCTGCGTTCACGCCGTTGGTCGGCCCGAAGAACTGCTTCACGTAATAGTCGTACGAGAACACGTTGCTCGGACGGTACCCCTCGGCGTACACACGCGCCTTGATCGTCGTCGCTCTAGTCGTGTTCGTCACGTTGATCGCCGTGCCGGCGGTGTACACTTCGCTCTGCTCCGTCGGGTCGCTGCCGTCAACCGTGTAACGGATGACTGCGCCGGGAACCGTACTCGCGAGATCGACGAACGTCGTGCGATAGCCCGCCGTGGAGGTGGAGGTCGGCGCAGCCGCCTGCTCCGCGATAGTGTATGTTGCGGACATCGTGTCGCTTGCGACATAGCCCGACTTGAACGCCTTCGCCTTGATCGTGGTCGTGGCGGTGATCGTGATCGGGGCGGAGTACGCTGCGCTGGAGGACGTCGGTTCGCTGCCGTCGAGCGTGTAGCGAATCGTCGCGCCCGCTGTCGCGCATGCGAGTGTGATGTCGAGGCTGTCGGTCAGGAACGCCATGGCGGTGGGCGAGAACGTGGGCGCGGGCAGCTGCGCCATCTGGAACGTCACGTTGTCGATGATGTTCGCCTTGTCGCCCGAGACGCCGGTCTGCACGAAGTGGAGGATGTGCGTTGCAGCCGCGTTGACGGAGACCTGGCCCGAGTATTCGGACGGCGACGTAGCCGTCGGCGAAACAGACGCGATTTCGTTCGTCACGCTGCCGCGAATGAGCAAGGCGCGCGTCGTTACGCCGACATAGCTCGGACGCGCCGCATACGTGAACGTGAAATTGTATGTCGCGGCGTTCGGGATGACGAACTCCTGCGCCACGAAGGACTCCGATCCCGCGCCGTTCGTCTGGATAAATGCCGCCTTGCCCCCAAACTCGGAATGGTTCGCCACCCATGTGCAGTTCGGCGCGGCAAGGCCCGCGTTGGACGCGAAGGCCCAGTACTTGCAGGAGAATCCGTCGCCGTTCGAGTAGGACCACACGCCGGAGTTCTGCGTCACGGTGTTCTGCTCGAATTCCCCGTTGAGAATAAGATCCCCTGTTGGCGAGAGCTTGTTGAAAGTGATTTCAGCGACTTCGCTCTCGAGGTATCCGCTCTTGAACGCGCGGGCCTTGATGGTGCAGGTTGAGGAAATCTGCAAGGCGCTTGAATAGGCCGTGCTGGAGGATGTAGGATCGGAGCCGTCGAGCGTATAGCGGATGGTGGCGCCGGAGACCGAACTTGAAATCGTGAGGTTCACGTACCCATCGAAGATCGTGGTGTCGGTGACCGTGTTCGCGCGCGAGAACGTGGGCGCGGGGAGCTGGTTGAGCGTCAGCTCTACGCCGTGGACGTTCGCGACGGTGCCGCCGGAATAGTACGAAGATCCTTGATCGTTCGCGAGACGCGTGGATGAACATGCCTGGACCGTAAGATTCGTGGAAGCCGTGCAGTTGTCCTTCGTCGCCGAAATCGTGTAGCTGGCGGCGGGAACGAGCAGCGCGTAAATGCCCTTGGAGTCCGTTGTTGCGGTATAGGTTGCGCCGGACGACCTGTTCCGCGCCGTCACCGTCGTGTTGGCGAGAATCGAGCCAGAATTGCTCAGAAGGCGTCCGCTCACGATGGTGCGACCCGAGTCGGAACAGGTGCTCGGAGGATAGATGTTGTAGATGATCGTGTCGATCGATGTGAAATCGGAATCCGCGTCCGTAAGGTCGGGCGGATTGTACCAGGCGTTGTCGGTTCCGGTCCATCCGAAATTGAAATGGACATAGAGCGTTCCACTGTTGTAGCCGTAGCCGTCTGCGACAATCGCATGGCCAGGAACGGAAACGCCACACGGGCTCTTCAAATCGAGACTGCAGAGGATGCCTTTCTTGATTTCGTCGGCAGAAGGGTTAATCTTCAAGGCGGAATTCTTATAGCCAAACTGGTCTGTGAGGCGAAGGTGGAAGGCACTATAGTGCGCACCACTGCCATCATCTGCATAATCCATGTACACGCTCCGCCCCACGTCAAGCGTCAGTTTGCCGATCGCCTTTTTCTGGGCAGTGGACATGCCCCATGATGATACAGTCCCCGGCATATTGTTCCAGTCGTACGTGCCGCCGAAAGTCTTGACGTCATCATTCCAGGCCGTGTAGGAGCCACCGGCAGTCGTCTGGTAGCCATCATTGAGAGTCCAGCTGGCAGTGCCGTCAACTGTACCATAATAATCCTTTATTTTTGTGATGGACGCGGTGGGATATTTCCAGTAACGCATGATCTGTGCACCGGCGGTGGCGACACAGCCGCAGACATATCCACGGGGAGTATATTGGTTCTCGCCGTGTCCGCTCTGCCCCCATTTCGTCTCCATGAGCGTGTTCACGCGCACGTCGTTGATGGAGGAGCGTGAACCTGCCTGTAGCCTCGCACCGACCTTGGCGCTTGCCGCCCCGCGCAACCGAGCCCACTTGGCGGACTTGTCGTCTTGCTGTTGTACGCTTGCTGTCCCCGCGCCCGCCAACCGCAACCCGCCACCTTGCTGTTGTACGCTTGTTGTCGTATTGGCCGCATTGGCCGAACACAGTTCGGCCATCATTGCAGCCACGTCGATGTTGAGCATCACCATCAGCGGGTTTTCAGCGGCGTTGGTATTCCACGTGCTGTCCTTGGAGTAAGCGAGAATCGGCTCGATTTCGGTGTCGCCCGAAGTGACGACGAAACCGCCGCCCTGGAGATTCACCACGTAGTACTTGCCTTTGCCGTCTTTCGCGTCATACGTCAGCACGCTTTCCGGCTCGGCGGTGATTTCCTCGCCAAGCGCTTCGCGCAGGTTGATCCATCCCCGCGCCGCATCTTCGGCGACGTCGGACGAAACCTCCTCGCCCATCGCCAATGAGAGCCAGATGGCCGACATTGAAACGGCGAGTACTGCTTTTGCTGAATGTTTCATTTTTCTCTCCTGTTTTCTCTGCGTTCTCAGTCTCTCAGCGCCTCTGCGCGAGATTAGTTGCCCTATTCAATCACGGCTTTGTAGAACTTGAGGACGTTCTTGTCGATGATGAACGTCGCCTCTTCCCCGTCGCGGAAATGAACGTCGTTGTCGTTCAGCTCGTAATCCTGTATCTGGGTGTTGATCCCCGACACGTTAGCGCCGCCGTAGACTTTAAGCGTCCCGTTGATCGGCGCCGCCTTCGCGCCGTCCATCACCGCGAAGTTGCGCACGAGCTTCACCTTCACGGTGACTGCAGATGCGCCAACGTCAATGTCGGTGATCTCGAACGAGCCCCACCCGTCCACGCTGTAGCTGGCGTTCATGATATTCTCATTGAGCAGATACGCCCTGGCGAACTGGTCGGATGTCAGAGTTCTAATAACCGCCGCAACGGCCGCGTGATCGCCGCGCGCGTTCAGCCAGTCCGCCTGGCTGGCGGTGAGGGTCGCGGTGCCGTCGGAAACGGTCACGACCTCATCGGTCACGAACACGACAACCTTGTTCGTGTAGCTGCCGTAGATAGACGAGACCGATCCCTCGCCGACGTAGCCGATCAACCGCACGTCAGGTGTCGCGCCCGCGAACGCGAACGGGAAAATGGCGTTTCCGCCTGACGCGAGCGGCTTGTAGTCTGCGCCGTTTTTCACTGCCGCGGAGTAAGTCTTGTTCGTCATGTCAAGCTCAATCCTGATGGTATAATCGTGATTGATCTCAGCCGTGATCCCTTCCGCAGCCGTGTCGAGCCACACCTTTCCGTTTTCATTTGTCGTGTAGACCTGGAAGCAGGCGTTCGTGCCGATGCGCACAGCCGCCTTCACGCCGTCGTAGTCCTGATGATCCTCCGCCATGCTGTTGAACGTCGCCGTTGTCTCGATGATGACGTTGCGCGCATCGGACGGATTGTCGGCCGTGAACTCGTTCCGCTCGTCGATCGCCACCTTGTGGTTGACGTACTCGACGGCATTGGACCAGAGGCCCGTCGCCTCCTTGTAGTCCTCGTTCTCGAAGATCCAGTACGCGGCGCGGTTCTGCGGCGTGTCCTCCCAGACGGCTGCGTTCACGCCGTTGGTCGGCCCGAAGAACTGCTTCACGTAGTAGTCGTAGGTGAACACCTCGCTCGGACGGTATCCGTCTGCGAACACCACTGCCTTCACCGTCGTGGGGCCCGACCCCGTGACGTTGATCACCGTGCCGGGCGTGTAGATCGGGCTTTCTGCCGTGGGCACGGTGCCGTTCGTCGTGTAGTGGATTTCCGCGCCGGGAACATCGCTCGCGAGATCGACGAGCGTATTGCGGTAACCGGCATCAGAGGTCGCGGTCGGCGTCGCCGCACGGGGTGCAATAAATGTGAACGTGCCGGTATAGACGGCGCTTTCGAGAGAGGTGGGGGCGATAGCGATCGCCTTGATGGTCGTGGTGGCGGCAATCGTGATCGGCGCGGAATAGACTGTGCTCGACTTGGTGGGCTCGCTGCCGTCCGTCGTGTAGTAGATCGTCGCGCCGGACGTTGCGCACTGGAGCGTGATGGAGTAAGGGGTCGTGTAGAACGTCGTCGCCGTGGGCGATGTGGGCGTCGCGGCGCGGGTGGTCGCCACGGTGACGTTCTCGACCGTCAGGTTCGCCGCGTTGACCGTGCCGTTGTAAACGGAGAGCTTCGCGCCGGCGGCGGAACTCGTCACCTTGGCGTTCAGGCTGTCGCCGGCGATGGCGTTGACCTTCAGCTCGTGTCCGTTGAGGTCGATCGTCGCGCCGCTGTCAACCGCGACGTCGCCAAGCGCGCGCCAGTCGCAGTCGGAAGAGAGCTTGACGGTCTGCGTGCCGGAACCGAACGTGAAGTGTTCGGGCGAGAACGCGTATTCGCCCGCCCCGTTGATCTTGATCGTGAGGGGCGTGACAAAATGGTGGTTGCTTTCGAGGATGCGTCCGCCATAGCCGCCGCCGGTGTCGCCCACGATGAGGCGGAACCTGTGCCAACCTTCCTTGACATCGATGTTGGCGTATGCCTGCTGGCAAGACAAGCCGAAGATCGCCCATTCGTCGTCGACCATGAACGCCATGTAGTCGTCCACGAATCCATGCAGACCCCAGTTGCCGGCCTGGGCACGAGAGACGTAGAACCAGCCGTCGTAGCGGAACTGCTTGTTCAAAAGACCGCTCGGATAGTTCATGCCGGGGTTGGGAATGATGCCGTTGTGGAGGTTGTCCACGCTGCCCTCGCCCTGAAGGACGTAGTCGCCCATCGCCGCATCCTTGAACGCCCGGTTCCCGCTGCTGCCCGCTGCCTTGCTGCCCCAGTACGTCGTCGTGCCGTCGTTGCCGAACTGCACCTTGCGCCAGTTGGGCGTGTAGCCGGAGGGAATGGTGAATGCGGTGTTGCCGCCGGGGATGATGACGGTCGTGTTCGCGTCGGGAAGCGCGCCGGAGATGTTGCTGCCGTTCTGGTCGAGGCAGGTCCAGTTGGCGGAGTTCGCAAGCGCGGCGGCGGTCGGCGCGGTGGTTCCGCCATTCCATGTCGCCTTCATGACGCGGGTGATCTCCGGCGGCGGCATGATTTCGTCCGGGCCGGCGTTTGCGTTCGCGGAGAGCTGCACGTCGCTCAGGACGCCGTTCCAGATGCGTACCTCGTCGTACTCCGCGCAGGCGTCGCTGTCTGCAGTGTAGAAGGAGTGTCCAAGGTAGAGGACAGGGTTGGAAATCGACTGGATTCCGTTGGGAATCGTCATCGTCCCTGACTTCTGCAGCACGCCCGTCGCAGCGTCGCGTCGCATCCACCTGACGAACGTCGTGCCGTCGCGCTGGCGCTCGAACGTGGCGGAGATGTGGAACTGCCGTCCGAGCTTGTACGGCGCCATCGTGGTGTCCATCGCGACTTCCGTCGTGTTTTTGGTGCCGGCTCGTTCGTTCATGATGTCCGTGCCAGACGACCACGTAAGGCAGAAGTAATGGGTGTTGTCAGCGCCGTAGTCGAAGACGCGCGCCCAGTTGCGGGCGGCCGTCTGCGATGCCCAGATTTCAATCGTGGCGGCATCGGTGTTCAGGAGATTGGTACCGAGCTTGAGCGAACCCGAACCGTTGCCGCTGCCTGTCAGCTTCGCCTTGCCGTCGGCAATCGTGACGTTGGAGCCGACCTTCGTCGCGGTGGAACCGCCCTGCGAATCGTTGAGGTTGCCGTTGAAGCTCCAGCGGTGGACGAGCTCCCGAGTAACGGAGTACGCGCCGCCGGCCGCGAGATCGAGGTCGAACCCGTAGATGTTCTCGACGCTGCCGGCGTACGAAATGCCGCCCGCGCCCGCCGCGATGGACGTCAGACAGGACTTCACGCGCTGGACCACCCGCGTTGAGCTGCTGCCACTTGTCGCGGTGATGGTGTACAGTCCGGCGGGGAGCATGAGCGCGTACTTGCCCGTGGAGGAGGCGGACGTCGCGGTGTACGACTTGCCCGTCTCGCGACACTCCGCCGTGACCGCCGCGCCGCCCACCCGGCTGCTGCCGTTCTTGACGACGCCGCTCACGATAGTCAGGTCCGGGTCGCCCTTGGACGGAGGATAAACATTGTACATGACATCCTGGATAGAGGTAAATTGACTGTGTACCGCAGAGAGGTCTGGCGGCGCGTACCAGCCGTCGCTGCTTCCGGTCCAGCCAAAGTTGAAATGGACATAGAGCGTGCCACTTCCGTCGTAGCCGTAGCCGTCAGCAATGATGGCATGGCCAGGCACCAGCGTCGGGCAGGGAAGCCCCGCGTCAAGGCTTCCGAGCATGGCCGCGCGGCTCGAGTCGTTCCACCCGCTCGTTATCTTCGAGTTGGCGTATGTGAACTGATCGACGATGCGGTGTCCGAAAACTGCGCCCGGAGCGCCGCTCGCGCCGCTGTTGTTCTGGTTGTAGTTCATGAAGCACGTCATGCCGACGTCGCGGGTGAGCTTGCCGATGGCGGCCTTGTAGGTGCTGCTGTCGTAAGACGACGGACTGAGCTTAATGTACGACCAATTGTACGTGCCTCCGAAAGCAGGACTCCATGCCGTTCGCGTCGTGGCGGATGCGCTCGCATCGTAGCCATTGACGTCCCATCCCTTCTGAGTGCCTTCGTAGTTGCAGGAACCGTACCAGTTGGCAATGGCAGAGATGGAGGCGGTCGGGTATTGCCAGAACCTCATGGTCTGTCCGCCCATCGTGGCAACGCAGCCGCAGACGGATTTGCTGCCGTTGCGGGTGCCGGGCGTGTAGTAGTTTTCGCCATGGCCCGACTGTCCCCATTTCGACTGCACGAGCTGATCGCAGCGCAGGTCGGCGGTGGGCTTGGATGCCTGGAGGCGTAGCCCGCCCTTGCCGCCCGCCGCCGCGCGCAGGCGTGCCCACTTGGCGGCCTTGCCATCTTGCTGTTGTACGCTTGCTGTCGTTTCACTGCTAGTACTCGCCGCGAGCCTTAGCCCGCCTCCAGCATTGATGGCCGAACTGTGTTCGGTCAATTCGGCCGCGTTGGTCGAACTCAGTTCGACCATCATGGCCGCCACGTCGATCTCGAGCATCGCCATGAGCGGGTTCTCGGCGGCGTTCGTATTCCACACGCCCTCCTTCGAGTAGGCGAGGATCGGCTCCATCTCCGTATCTCCGGAGGTCACGACGAAACCGCCGCCATCAAGGTTTACAACGTAGTATTTCCCCTTGCCGTCCTTCGCCGTGTACGCCAGGACGTTCGTCGTGGGCTGCGCGGTGAATTCCGCGCCCAACGCCTCCTTCACGTTCACCCATCCGGCGACGGCGTTCATCGCCTCTTCGCCCGTCACCTCCTCCGCGCACAGCGGGACTGTTGTGCTTGCCACGACAACAACCGCGAGGATTGCCGCCGTGTTGAGGAAACCACTAAATATTTTTTGCATGTCGTGTCCCTTTTATGGCTAAGGTCAAAATTATTCTACCATCCCCCCTCCGTGTTAGCAAGGCTTATGTTTGTTACTTGCGCTCACTTCGCCAGCACTTCGACAAGGTGGAGATGCTTGTTGACGGTGTTGCCGCCGGCGTTCTCCACGCGGATGTAGCGCATCGGCGTGTTCTGAAACTTCTCCGTCAGGCCCGCCGCGCCAAACGGCTGGTTGTTGCCGCGCTTGTCGATGTGCAGCGTCCAGTTGACGCCGTCAACCGAGGTTTTGACCACGAACCGGTACGGACGCTTCGCGTCGCGATAGTAGGGCATCACGGTGATTTCGCTGACGTCCTGAACCTTGCCCATGTCCGCCTGCCACCACCCGTTCACGCCGCATTCGAAGTACCCGTAGTTCTTCACGCCCATGAAACCGTCAACCGCCGCCGCAGGCCTCTCACCCTCCTTCGAGCAGATCGTCTTCGCGCGGTAAAGGAGGTCGCCCGCCGGTCGCGGGGACGTTCGGCCGCGACAAGCGCGGCCGCTCCCGCTTGTTGTTGTACGCTTGTTGTCCTTCTCGGTTTCCGGGATTGGCGCGCGCATCTGCACGGGATTGAACGTAGGCTCGCCGCGTGCGCCACGACGTAGCGCATATTCGTGCCGCCACGCCTGAAGCACGCCGGCGAACGAAAGCTCGATCTCGGTACGCTCCTCCTCGGGAGTCAGCTTCGCTTCGGGAATCGGCGGCATCTCGCTGCGCTTTCCCTTCCAGTGACCGGGCTCGCGGCGGTAGCGGCGCAGGATCTCGGCGTAGAGTCCGTGGTCGGCGTTCTCGTCGATCCGCCACTCGAACCGGCGGCTCCTCTCCGACGGCGATAGTTCGACGACGCGCGCCCCCTTCCAGTCCTTCACGAAATAGGGAATGCGGAAATAGATGTGCGCGGGCGCGCGCTTCCACTGGGCGTCCAGCGTGAGCGTGGCGCTGCGGGCATCCGGCACGATCGTCACGGACACCTCGCCGAACCGTGTCGGCGCGCGCAGGATGCCGCAGGGCTCGCCGTCCTTCAGCCATGCGCGGCAAAGTGCGGGCAGCACGTAGAGCGTATCGTCGCCGCGCTCGAAAAGGAAGAGGTTCCGCACGAGGGTGTTGCAGTTGGCGTTGCCCCAGGCGTGCGGCGGCGGACAAAACTCCACGTCTCGCTTGTTCCACGGTTCGATCATGTTCTCGAAGCTCTCGCCGGCCGGACCCGAATGGATGATGCAGTGGTAGAAGTCGATGAGCGCGTTACGCACGTCGCCTTCCGCGATGGACTGGTTGGCGGCCCGGCAGGTGATGTACTGGTGCAGGTGCTGTCCGTTGCGATAGCTCATGATGCCCTCGCGGTACTTGGTCGCGTGCAGCCGCCTGAGCGTGCCCGCAACGAGCGGGTCGCCGGGCTGGACCAGTTCCGTGGGCCACAGCAGCATTTCGTTCTCCCAGTCCTGGTCGGTGCGGAACTCGTCGAAGCCATGCCGCGCCGCACGGCCCGTGATGAAGCCGTAGAGACCCGTGGGCACGTAGCCGTCGGGATCGGCCGATTCGCGAACCGCCTTCAGCACCAGCGCCTGGTACTTCGCGAGGAACTCCCGCCACGCCTTCGCCTCGGTTTCGCGCCCCATGAAGTCGGCCAGACGGATCGCCGCGCGCAGTCCGATGATCGACCAGTAGTTGTGACTCGTGTACTGTCCCTTGATCATCTCGTTGTCGTAGGGAATCGACGCGCGCATCAGCCCGTGCGGCTGCGTGTCGGAGTCGTTGCGGATGCAGTCCACCGCGCGGACGACCGCCGAGAAATACTTCTCGCCGAGCTTCCGGTCCTCCAGCTCGACGACGGTGTTGCAGATGCACGACAGGGGCTGCCCGTGTCCACAGAAGATTTTCTGTCCGTGTGAAATCGACGTATCCACGAAAAGCCCATCCGGCTGCTGCCGTTCGATGAATCGGTCAAGGTAGGCGGCGAACATCTTCAGCCACCCGAAGTCATGGTAGAGCAACTGGTACTCGTACTGCGCGGTGAGGAAGCACATCGGATAAGGTAGCGCGTCCGTCTGCTGCGGCTTGCCGCCGTAGTTGCGGCTGGCGAGCAACACGTGCGCGGCGGTCTGGCGGTGGATGGACGCCACCTTCGGCTCGCCCGGCGTGAGGATCTCGCTCTTCGTATAAAGGAGTTTTCGCCAGTAATCCCGTACACGCCGTTGCTCGGCCTTGAAACTGGCACCGCGCAGCTGGACCAGATAGGCGGCATCCGCCGTGGGCGCGCGGGGCAGCTTGAAAATGAAACTCCGCGCCTCGCCGGGTTTCAGGTTCGGACGGTACAGCACGACGCCCGCATCGGTGTTGGCGTCGATGCCGACTTCCTCCGCCGTAAACGGCCTGTCATACGGTTTGCCCAACGCGGCAAACTTCGCATCCGCGCCCGCAGGGTAGATTACTTGCAGGCACTCGCGCCCCTCGTCGCCGCGCCACAGCTCGTCGCCGTTGAACCGGTAGCGCCACGCAGCCTTGAACGAGGCGCGGCCTTCGCGACGGAATCCGCCGCTTGCCTTCATGCTCGCCCAGATTTTCGGGCTCATCGCGTCCGTGCCGACGTTCCGCACCTCGAGCCGCGCGAAAACCGCGGTGTTTTCGTTGCGCGAATCGCAGGGAAGCGTCGTGCCGAAGAGCGTCCAGCGGTAGTGGCAGACACCATCCCGCCATTCGTCCTCCACGATCGGCATGTCGTCCACGAATCGTCGCTGACGGCACGCGAGCGGCTTGCGTTCGTCGCCGAAGAACAGCGCCAGCTCGTGCTCGCCGGTGAAGACCGTCCCCTCCGGCGTCACCTGGATGCCGGTCCGCGCCGTCTGCAGCGGCATCCCGATGCACGTCACGGGATGCACGAAATAGCTCCACGGCTTCGCCGGGTCGTCAATCCCCGCCAGGACAGGAAACGCGGCCACAGAAAGCGTAAAAGCGATCAGGACCTTTTTCATCTCGTCATCTCCTTTGTCTTCCAGACTTTAGCGTACTCATCATACGATTTTTGGCCAATTCTCCAGGAGTACATTTTGGCCAACTATCTAACAAGTCTTGTCGGCTCGCGAGACCTCACCATACCAGCAGATCAAGCCCTTCAAAGCGGCTGAAATGGCGGATGTTTCCTGTGGCGACTTGGAACCCGTTGACGAGCGCAATGGACGCAATGAGTATATCCGCATCCTCTACGGGCGTACCGGCAGCCATGAGCTTGGCCTTTTCTTCCCCAAAACGCTCCATTGCCTCTTGCGAAGAATGTACGACTGGAAGTATCTTGGCAAAACGATCCACAAGAGACTTTCCCAGCTTCGGATCGTCAGAGCGCGCCGCCCCATAGTAAAGTTCTCCAAGGGCCATAAACGGAACAGCCACATTTCCCGCATTTGCTGAAAATGCCTCCAAGGCATCCTTCCTTCCGCGAAGGATGCGTATGCACACGTTTGTGTCGAGAAGAATCAAAGCTCAACCTCCCTTCCAAACGTACGAGAGCCCTCAATGTCCGCAATGATCTCGTCATCTGTCCTGGAGTCCTTCCACTGGCCGGCAAGGGCAAGAATCGCATCGCGCTGCCGCGCCACGTCGGGGCTTTCCGGACGGGAAATCGTGAAAGAGAAATTCTCTCCAAACGACGCGATGTAATCGAATATGTAAAGTATCTCACCGTTAAGACTACGATGGTTGCGGGCAGCCCTGGCCTTGAGGGTTCTCATCGTCCCCTCCGGCAGCTCTCTAATCGT
>CAMKJU010000013.1 GCA_946413265.1 uncultured Lentisphaerota bacterium | reverse complement strand
TCTGGTTGTTTCCAAAACTCAATACGCATGGGTGAATTACGGAGATGCGCCCAATTCGGCTTTGCAAACCGCGACAGGAGCAAACGTCCGGCCCCAAGTCGCCGGGGCAGAACTCACCCCGCCCGTGCGGCGTGGATCGGCGAGGATTCGCGGTCGTGGACCTGGCTGCGGTAGAGACTCCAGCCGTTGTTGAGCCAGAACGCGACGCCGCACACCCACATCGCGGGCATGAGAAGCTCGTGGTTGCCGCTGATCTCGGCCACCATCACGATGGCCGTGATTGGCACGCGGATGGTGCTCGCAAGAAATCCCGCCATACCCACGAGCGCAAATTCGGCGGGCACGATGCCTGCCCAGGACGGCAGGACGTCTTGATACCAGAACCCCGTACCGAGTCCGAGCGCGCAGCCGCACACGAGCGCCGGCGCGAACACGCCGCCGGAACCGCCGGAACCAACCGTGAACGACGTGGCGACAATTTTCAAAAAGAAGAACGCCGCGCAGCAGAGCGGCGCCATGCGCCACCAGCCATGGCTCTCGGTGGTGCTGCCCACAAAGGACAAGTCGACCAGCCCGTAGCCCGCGCCGTGTATGAAGGGACAGACAAGTGCAATTGCTCCCACGGCGAGACCGCCGATCGTCGCCTTCAGCCACACGGGCGCCTTGAAGCGACGGAACACGTTCTCCATCCACCGGAAGAAGGCGATGTAGAACCGCGCGCCAAAGGTGATGATGAGCGCGAGCCCGAAGTACGGAAGGAGGTGAAGTCCCTTCTCGAAATGTTTGGCGGGCATGGCGAAGAGCGGTTCCCATCCCCAGAAGCACGCGAACACGGTGTAGCTCACCGTGGAGGCGGCGAAGCTCGGCAGAAGCGCCTCGTACTCGAGATCGCTTGACGAATAGAAGATTTCCGCGCCGAAAATCGCGCCCGCAAGCGGCGCGCGGAACAGTGCCGCGATGCCCGCGCCCACGCCGGCGGCGAGCAGGATGCGCGCAGCGCGGCGGTCGAGGTGGAAGAGGCGCGTGATGACGCGTCCGCACGCCGCACCGAGGAGCGTGACCGGTCCCTCGTAGCCCGCGCTTCCGCCCAGGCTCACCGTGAGGACGGAGGCGACAGACTTCACGGGGATTACCGTGCGGGGGATGTCCGCGTCCTGATGGAACGCATGCACGGCCGAGTCCGTGCCGCGCGCATGCTCGACGCGGGCAAAGCGCGAAATGAGCAGCGCGCCCGCGCAGGCGCCAAGTGCGGGGAGGAAGAAACGCGCCCACGGATTCGTAACGAGTCCCACGGCCTCGTCCATGTAAACGATCATCCACTCGAACGCGGCCGTCACGATGCCCGTGACCGCGCCGAGCAGGGCCGCCTCAATGAAGTACCGCCCCGTGCGGAACGACATGCCGCTCCCCGAGAAGAAGAACTTCCACGAGGCGAGGGAGAGGTTCTTGGAGAGTCCGCGGGACATCGTCAGCCGTTCTTTTTCGCGGCGATCTCCGCTCCAAGCGCAGCGCCGTCCTTGCGTGAACGCGCCTTGAGGAAAATCCGGAGCGGCGCGCCCTCAAGGCCAAACCGCGCGCGGATTGCCTTCTCAAGGTACGTGAGGTATGCGGGCGTGACGAGCTTCGGGTCGTTCACGAACAGACGCACCGTGAGCGGGTCTGTCCCCACCTGGAGGCCGTAGTAGACCTTGAGGCGCTTGCCGTTCTTCATCGGCGCAAGCGTGCGCTTCGTGGCCTCCACGAGCGTGCGGTTCAGGACGCCCGTGGGCATTTGCGTCTGCACGCTCGAGGCGACGGCGTCGATCGCGTCGACGGTCCGGCGGATGTTGTAGCCCGTCTTCGCGCTGCAGTAGACGACCGGCGCGTACGAGATAAACGGCATCATCTGACGCAGGACAGGCGTCGCCTTCGTCTCGGTCATCCCCTTCTCGAGCGCGAGATCCCACTTGTTCATGAGGATCACGCACGCGCGGTGCGCATCGATGATCTTGCCCACGATACGCATGTCCTGTTTCGTGGGACCGAGTTCGCTTTCGAGGACGAGCAGCACCACGTCGGCCTCCTCGATCGCCTTTTCGCTGCGGAAGAGGGAGAAGTTGTCCACGCTCGTCTTGGACATCTGCGTGTGCTTCTTCATGCCGGCGGTGTCGACGAGCGTGTAGTGACGCGCCGTCGGACCCTTCCCGATCGTGAACGGCACGTCCACGCAGTCGCGCGTGGTGCCGGGGATGTCGCTCACGATCACGCGCTCCGCGTTGAGGAGGCGGTTGATGTAGGAGCTCTTGCCGGCGTTCGGACGCCCCACCACGGCGACGCGCAGGGGACGCATCTTCGTGACCTCCTCCGCAGGCGGCAGCTTGCCGGTGGCGAACTGGACAAGCGCGGCCATGCCGCGTCCGTGCTCGGCGGAAACGGGGAAGACGGGCATCCCGAAGCGCGCGAACTCGTCCGCAAGCGGATCGTCTTCGGGACGGTCGCACTTGTTCGCGGCGATCGCGCAGGGCACGCCCGACTCGCGCACGCGCTTGAGCACCTCCTCGTCGAGCGGCGTCACGCCCGCGCGGACGTCCACCACCACGAGGCACACCGCCGCGTCCGAGACGGCGACGGCGGCCTGCTGGCGCGTCTCGGCGGCGAGCGGGTCCTCGCTCCCCGGCGTGCGGTCGAAGGCGAGTCCGCCCGTGTCCACGAGCAGGAAGCGCTGTCCGTTCGCCTCGACCTCGCGCGCCACGCGGTCGCGCGTGACGCCGGGCTGGTCGAACACGATGGCGATGCGCGCCTTCGCGATGCGGTTGAAGAGCGCGCTCTTGCCCACGTTCGGGCGGCCGACGATCGCGACGACGCGGCCGGGGCCTCTGGCTGGGGTTGTTTCGTTCATGTCAGAACACCCGTTTCTTGTAGAGGTAGAAGAGCAGCCCCACGATGCCAAGCGCGAGCAGGGCGGAAATGGCGGAGATCACGGCGAAGGCGTGCGCATAGCCCTGCAGCGGCAGATGGATGTTCATGCCGTAGGCGCTCGTGATGACGGTGGGCACGGCGAGGAGAATCGTCGCCGCCGTCATGTACTTCATCACGTTCGAGAGGTTGTTGTTGATCAGCGAGGCGAAGGTATCCATCGTGCCGTTCAGCACGGTCGCGTGGATCGTGGCCGTCTCAAGCGCCTGCTGGTATTCGACCGCCGCGTCGTCCAGCACGTCGCGGTCGTCCTCTGTCATGTTGAGCTGGCGGGCGTGGTCGAGGCGGTTCATGAGGATGTTGTCCGCCTTCAGCGACGTGGAGAAGTAGACGAGCGACTTCTGGTAGGTGAGAAGCTTCAACAGCGCCTCGTTGCGGATCGACTCGTGGAGGTCGTCCTCGAGGTCCTCGATCTTCATGTGCATGTCGCGCAGGTAGCGCAGGAACAGCACCGCCGCGTGCCAAAGGAGGCGGAAGAGGAAGCGGTTCTGGTCGGCCGGCGGACAGACGCGCCGGATCTGGTCGAGGAACGCGCCCGTGACGGGCGTCGCCTGCGAGCAGATCGTAATCACGCTCTTGCCGAAAAGCACGATGCCAAGCGGGATTGTCTCAAAGGGAAGCACGGTCTCGTCGTCCTCTTCGCCGCGCACCGGGTACGGCACGTGCACGATCACGAGGGAGAAGCCGTCCTCACTCTCGAAGCGCGGGCGTTCCTCGCGGTCAAGCGGGTCGGTCAAGAAGTCACGCGGCACCTGCGAATACGTGAGCACCTGCTCTAGTTCGGCAGTGGATGGCTCGGCAAGGTTAATCCAGCACGAATCACACAGATCGGAGGTCTCTTTCAGACCACCGTTCTCCCATCTGTAGATTGTCATCATGGACGTACCTCCTTCCGTGCGGAAAAAACGCCGTATAGTTTCTCACTCTTTGCCCCGAAATGCAATCCAAAAATCCTAAAATCCGCACTTCCTTTCAAAACATCACATTTCAGGTGCTATTTTCCACATTTCGCACTTTACACTTTTCATTTTACACTTTCAAGCCGCTCCATCACGTCAAAGCCGCGCCGATCCGGCCAGCTCGTCACGTTGCGCAGGATCACCACGAGCGTGCGCGAAGAGGGGGCGTACCCCACAAAAGAAGCACCACCATAGATCATTCCAGCCCGGTAGACAATGCGCCGGCCGCTCGGAAGCACATGGACGCGCAGGAGGCCGTAAACGGCTTCGTCAGGATAGGACTCAAGCGGACGGTCTTTGATATAGGCGTCCACGAGCGGCCAGCAGGAACGGAAGAAAGTGAGGCAATCCGCAGCTGATGAGAACAACCCGCCTGTCGCCCGCAGTGCGTCGCCGAGTCGGTGGTCGGGTACTTCGTGGCGGCGCCGCACGAACCACGGGAAATGTCCCGCGCACGCGCGCGTGAGACGGTTCGTCTGGTCGCCTTGTGGGAAGTAGGTCGTATCCGCCAAACCGCGAGGCCGGGTCAGTTCCTCCGCGAGAATCGTCTCGAGGTCGCGTCCTAGCGCATCCTCCACGGCCATGCCGAGAAGACCGAATCCCATGTTCGAATAGACGTTGCCGCCCTTCCGCAACGCCGCGCGCCACTTTGAACGCCACATCTCGCGTACGAACTCATCCCGTTCGTCGAAGTCCGCGTAGATATTGCTGCCCACGAAACCGCAGTGGAAAGCGGTCCACATGTCGACGGGATTCCACGGCGTGAGGAACTCGCGTGGCAGCCCGCTCCGGTTCTCGAGCAGGTCGCGCAGCGTCACGCGCGCACACTCGGGCGGCAGGTTGAGTTTCGAGTAGGCGGAAACGGGGCGGTCGAGGTCGAGCCGCCCCTCCGCGTGCAGCTTGAGCAGCACGGGAGCCAGGAAGAGCTTTGAGAGCGACGCGATGCGGTAGAGGCTGTGTTCGGTCGCGCCGCCCGCGCACGCGAAAACCGGTTCGTCCTCCCCGCGCACCACGCCCACCACGCACGTGTCGTCTTCGCCGTCGGACACGTAGAAATCCGCCGCCGCCTGCGCCACGTCGCGCACGCTCCGCGCGCCGGCCAGACGGTCCCGCATTGTCGTGCAGCCGGCGGCGAGCGCCAGCAGAATGATGGCGACTGCCTTACACACGACGGAAGATGAGCGAGGTGTTCACGCCGCCAAAGGCGAAGTTGTTCGACATTGCGTACTCGATGTCGAGCGTGCGCCCCTCGCCCGTCACGTAGTCGAGCTCCGCGCAGGCGGGATCGACATGCCGCAAGTTGAGCGTGGGCGGATACCAGCCCGTCTGGAGCGACTTGACCAACATCGCCGCCTCGAGCGAACCGCACGCGCCGAGCGTATGGCCCGTGTAGCTCTTGACGGAGGAGATCGGCACGGCGCGGCCGAACGCGGCACGCGTTGCCATCGTCTCCGCCACGTCACCCGCCTTCGTCGCGGTGCCGTGTCCGCTCACGTAGCCCACGGCGGATCCGTCGAGCCCCGCGTCGCGCAGTGCGCCCGTGAGCGCGCTCGTCATCGTCTCCGCGTTCGGGTTCGTCACGTGCGTGCCGTCCGTGGTCTCGGCGAAGCCGACAACCTCAGCGAGGATCGCCGCGCCGCGCGCACGCGCGTGTTCGTATTCCTCGAGGATGAGCGTGGCGGCGCCATCGCCGATCACGAGTCCGTCGCGGTCCGCGTCGTAGGGCGCGGGCGTGGACTTCGGCGCATCGTTGCGCACGGAAGTCGCGTAAAGCGTGTCGAACACCGCCACCTGCGTGGGGCTGAACTCCTCCGCGCCGCCCGCGATCATCACGTCCTGCACGCCCCAGCGAATCAACTCGGCTGCGTTTCCGATCGCGAGCGAACCGCTCGTGCAGGCCGTGCCGGTCGGCACGAGGCGTCCGTGGGTCTTGAAATAAACAGAGATGTTGCACGCGGCCGTCTGCGGCATGAGCTTGATGTACGTGCCGCTCGTGACGCCCGCCACTTCCTTCGTCTGGATCATTGAATGGAAATCGAGAAGCGGCGGCACGGACCCCGAACAGGAACCGTACGCCACGCCCGTGCGTCCACTCTCCAGATCCTCCGCATCGAGCCCCGCCTGCGCGACGGCCTGTTCCGTGGCCGCAAGCGCGTATTGCGCCACGTCGCCCATCGTGCGCGTGGTCTTGCGCGTCCACGCGGCTGGGCGCACGAACGCGGTGCGGCATCCGAGGTGCGTGTTGAGACCCTTGTACTCGGACAGCTCCGGCAGCGCCTGCACGCAGTTTTCAAAAACCTTCAGGCGGGCGAACGACGCTTCCACGTCGTTTCCCAGCGGGCTCACGGCCCCCATGCCCGTCACCACAACGCGCCGGCACATCATTTTTCTTCCTTTCGCATGGCCGAATAGTATACCACAAATCACCCTACGCCGTCCCCATGCCATAAAACACGATTTTGCGACAAACGATCCCGACTCACGGTCTTCGGAAATATGATATACTTTGGGCATGAAAAAGACAGCGCTATTCCTTGGGCTCTTCGGAGCTGGTGTTTCCATATCCGCCACCGCGGCCACGGTTCTTTTCGACTTCGAGACGGAAGACGAGCAGAAGACCGCACCCCGTGTGTTCGCGCACGACCGCACGATCTGCGTGACGAACGCCTTCGCCACGTCCGGACAGCACGCCCTCTACTTCAAGAGCGGCCCGTGGCGCAATGGACTCGACGAATGGCCGAGCTTCAACCTGGACTCGTCCGTGAAGGACTGGCGCGGCTACGACCGCCTCGTGATCGACCTCGTCAGCATCGGCGAGGGCGGCGACACCCTCTCCACCTTCATCTGTCCGCCCGTGGGACGCGTCCAGAACGGCCTCAACGCCCACACCACCCTCCCGGCGCGCGGTTATACCCAGTGGGTCGTTCCCCTCCGCAACTGGCCCAAGACTTGCAAGCCGGACAACGTCGGGCGCGTCCACCTCTTCCTCTCCAACCCCCGCGACGTGCGCGTGTTTATCGACCGCATCACGCTCCTCAAGAAAGGCGAGCCGCTACCCGTGCCGGACGGCCCGTGCGTGGGACGCGACATCCTGCCCTTCCTCTCGCAAGCGGCCTCCGAGGCCACCGCCGCCAAAAGCGAGTTTGAAGCCGCACGCACCCACCTGCGCGCGTACTGCAACTTCCGCGAGGCGTGCCTCAAGGCCGGACAGGACACGACGAAGATGTGTGTGGGCCTCGCCTCCTCGATGGTGAAAGTGCTGCCGCGCGGCAGCGAAATCCCAGCCAAACCCGTCCCCGAGGTGACCGTGCGCCTCGCCCGCAACGAGCGCGAGAGCGTGCAGGTGGTGGTGGCCCCCGGCGACCGCGACCTCAAGAACGTGCGCGTGCGCGTGAACGGCGACCTGGCCCCGTGCGCGAATCGGGGAAGCGGCGCGCCTGCCGCTTCATTCGCCGCCGCGAACATCTCCTGCGACGTGGTGGGCTACGTCCACACCGTGCGCAAGCCGCCCTACCGCATCGGCTGCTGGAACGCCACGAACGCCGCGCCCGGCTGGGTGCGCGCCACGACGAACGCCCCCGTGGGCTGGTGGCCCGACCCGATCCTCAACTTCCTCGACGGCGTGACCGTGGCGGACACGGACGCACAGAGCTTCTGGATCCGCGTGCACTGTCCCGAAACGCAGCCCTCCGGCGTCTACGCGGGCACGCTCACCGTGTCCGCTGACGGCGTTGCGCCCTACAGCATCCCCTTCCGCGTGCGCGTGAACGACTTCGCCGTGCCGAAGAGGTCCCCGCTGCCGATGGCCATCACGTTCGATCCCGGGCCGAGCGCGCAGTTCGCCACGCCCGAGGAGCAGGCCGTCAATGCCCGCCTCCGCAAGGACCCCGATTTTCCCGGCAACCTCTGGCGCAAGCACGAGCTTGAATGGGGCGATTTCCTGGCCGACTACTACATCACGATGGACAGCCTCTACCACGGCGGCAACATCCACTGGGACGTGCTCCGCCGCCTGAAAGAGCAGGGCCGCCTCGACCGCTTCAACCTCGGCTACTGGCACTACTTCACCGGCGGCGCGGAGGCCGAGGCCAAATGGCGCAACACGAAAGTCAAGCAACTCAAGGAAGCCTACGCGAAGGCGAAGGAGCTCGGCATCCTCGACCACGCCTACGTCTACGGGTGCGACGAGATCGCCACGAACTGGTTCGGCAACATCCGCCGCTGTGTGAAGATCCTCAAGGAGGAGCTGCCCGGCGTGCCGATCTCCACCACCGCCTACGACCACGAGTTCGGCGTGGGCACGCCGCTCGACGTGATGGACTGGTTCACGCCGCTCACGCCGAAGTTCGATCCGGAGAAGGCCGCGAAGTCGCGCGCCGCCGGGCACCAGGTGTGGTGGTACATCTGCTGTGGCCCGCACGCGCCCCACGCCAACATGTTCATCGAGTGCCCCGCCATCGAAGGACGTCTCCTCATGGGCGCGCAGACCGTGCGCCAGCGCCCAGACGGCTTCCTCTACTACCAGATATCCATCTGGAACTCCAAGCGGTGCATCACCTCGGGTCCCTTCACGGACTGGGATCCGCGCAGCTGGACCAAGTACCACGGCGACGGCTCGTGGACGTGCGTCGGACCCGACGGCACGCCGCTCCCCACCGTCCGCCTCGAGAACTTCCGCGACGGCCTCGAAGACTACGCCTATGCGCTCCTTCTCGAAAAGAAGCTCAAGTCACACGCCGATCCAAACGACGCCTGGGCAAAACGCGCGCGCGAACTCCTCGCGGTACCGCGCGACGTGATGGACACGATGCGGAACTACACGGGCGACCCCGCCGCTGTCTACCGCTGGCGCGACGCCATGGCCGACCTACTGGAAAGTCACTGCGGCGAATGAAACCGCACTCTGCCGTACAGAATTTGAGGTTCAAAGCTTGACCACGAAGGTGGTGCCCACGCCCGGACGCGAGGTGCAGGTGACGCTGCCGCCGTAGGAGGTGACGATGGCCTTCACCACCGCGAGGCCAAGTCCGTTGCCGGGCAACGACCTGCTCGCATCGGAACGCCAGAAGCGCTTGAAGAGGTTCGGTTGATCGGCCTCGGAAATGCCGATGCCAGTATCGGAAACCGCAAGGCGCGCAAGGCCCGTTTCCGGCTCCTTCGAGAGCGTCACGCTCACCGTACCTCCCGCCGGCGTGAACTTCACTGCGTTGTCGAGGAGGTTGCCCACGAGCTGCTGGAGCTTCGCCTTGTGCGCGGAACGGACGATCTCCCCTTCTGGCAGGTCAAGAACAAAGGCGACACGCTTGTCCTCGGCCACGGAGGCATAGAACTCCGTCATCTGCCGCACGATGGCCGCAAGGTCCACATCGGTACGCGGCGAACGTTCGATGCGCGCACCGGTCTGGGAGAGGTCGAGCATCGTGTTGATGAGCTCGAGCATAGACGTAGTCTCCTCCGCCACGCCGGCGGCGAGTTCCTGCGCTGACACCTCGCCCATTGCTGCAAGTTCCGCCTGCGCATGCATGCGCGCGAGCGGTGTGCGTAGGTCGTGCGCGATGTCATCGGAGAGATCGTGCAGCTCCTGCATCGCCTTCGCGTGGCGGCGGCGGATGGACCGGTAGGCGATGAAGAACGCGACGAAACCCACGACCGCGCCCAGTACGCCGAACGCGTTGCACACCAGAACCCACGTTAGCGTGTGCTCATTCAAGTACATAGCCGAACCCGACGACCGTGCGGATGTGCTTCACGTCATGCCCCTTGTCGATCTTGTCCCGGAGACGGCACACGCGCGTCTCGACGAGGTTCGTGTGCGGGTCGAAGGAGCAGTCCCACACGCGCTCGAGGATCGTTGTCTTGGAGATCACGCGCCCCTTGTTGCGCAGGAGATACTCGAGAAGCTGGTACTCAAGCGGCTGGAGACGGATGGACTCCCCCGCGCGCGTGACCTTGTGCGTCACAAGGTCCATCTCGAGGTCGCCCGCGCGCAGAACGGTCTCGGGATCCGCCGAGGCGCGGCGCAGCACGGTCTGCACGCGCACGATAACCTCGGCGATGGAAAACGGCTTGGAGACGTAGTCGTCGCCTCCGGCCTCAAGCCCCGCAATTCGCGAATCCACGCTGCTGCGGGCACTCAGCACCACGACGGGGAGCTTGCTGCCGGAGGCGCGCAGGCGGCGGATGAGCTCCAGCCCGTCCATCTTCGGCAGCATTATATCCACAATCGCGGCGTCGAAAGGACCATGCTGCGCCTGCAGGAGGCCATCCTCGCCGTCGGCTGCGCGCGTGGTGCGGAAGCCCGCCTCCCGGAAGCCCCGGGCGACGAACTCCGCGATCTTCGCGTCGTCTTCGACGATGAGCACGTGCATGGCGCAGCGATCCTCTCTGATCAGAACGCGTTGATGGCGTCCTGGATGCGCTTGTCGCGGTTCTTCTCCGCGGCCTTGCGCGCCTCTTCGTCGATGGCGCGGCGCTCTTTGTCAGCAAGGCGCGTCACATCGGAGTCCCAGGCGGTGATCACGGCCTCGTAGTCCTCGGTTGCGCCAGCGAGGCAGGCGGTGATGCTGCGGCCCGGCGCCACGTCAAGACGGTAGTAGGGATGCGTCCAGCTGAGGCTGCGCGCCCATGTGCGGTAGCGCTTCTGCAGCGCCACGATCAGCTCATGGCGGCGCCAGTTGCCGTCCGCCGGCTCAATGGCCTTCTTCGCGCACGCGCACACCATGGCGACCTTGTGGGTCTTGGGCGTGAGGTACACGAAGTAGTCGTCAAACCCGGCAAGGGGCTTGGCGGGCTTGAACTTTGCGCGCACGAGCGAGGGCTCGTCCTGATCGCGCACGAAGTCCTTCTTGCCGGCCTTGTACACGTCGCCGAACTTCAGTCCGAGGAACGTGTCCGTGTTCACGGGCTCCGCCTTTGCGTTCGGCGCGGCCACGACGCCAGCCGTCGAGCAGTCGCCCACGGGATAGCTCTGCAGGCTCTCGCTCGTGCTGGTCGCGATCACGTTGCCGTCGGCGTCCGTGGTGGTGGTCGTCTCGCGGCGGCGCTCGGTGACCATGTTGTTGTTCGTCGTCACGGACGTCTCCACCTGCGTGCGCGTGGCGGGTTCCTTCGCCTTCTCGACGGCAGCCGTCTCCTTCGCCTTGTCGGCGGCGTCCGACTGCTTCTCCTTTGCGATGAGGCAGGTGCCCACAAGCGCCACCAGTCCGGCGGCGAGTCCGAATGTAAGCATGTTGCGGTTTTTCATTGCTTTGCTTCCTTTCTGATTTTTCTGGTTGTTTCAGATGTCAACTAGTTTACCAGTTAGGCATTGCCGCAACCTTTCCATGACATTACATTTTCGTCATCATGGAAATTTGGGAAAACTCATGCTTTCGGGGCGGGCACCGCAGGCGCGGCGGGCGCCGCAGGGCGCGGAGGGACCTTGAATTCCTCAGGCTTGAAGCGGTAGACCTCGCCGCGGTCCGCGGAGACGTTCGCCGCGAGCACCGCGACGGCGCTCTCGTATGCGAGCTCGCAGGGACAGTTGAGCGGCGTCCCGTGGCGGCATGCGGCGAAGAAGTTCTCGAGATGCGGCATGTGGGCTGGCTTGTTCATCGTCACGGCGAGGGCGTTGCCGTTCGCCTGCACGGAGATGCGCGTATCGACGGCGATGTCCTTCGTGACTTCCTTCTTGATCTTGTCGCCTTCGTTCGGGAGTATCCATCCCTTGTCGATGAACTTCTGCCATTCGGCGTCGGAAAGACCGCCCTCACGCAGTTCACGCTGCACGGTGTTGCCGCGCGCGGAGATCTCGGCGATCGTGAGCGAGGCGTTCATGCCCATGAACTGCTCGTAGAAACCGCCGCGGGAGTTGGAGGAGATCACCTGGTAGATGGCCTCGTTCTTCGTGCCGTCCGGCATCTTGAACTCGTAGATGCAGTACATGCGGTCGTATGCCATGCGCGGCGGGTTGAACGCGTCCTTTCCGCCTACGGCGCGTACGCTCGACGGCGGCACGCCCCACGCCCAGATGAAGAGGTCGATCTGATGCGAGCCGAGGTCCACCATCGACCCGCCGCCGTACTTGTAGAACCAGCGCCAGTTGAGGTACTGCTCCGCGTTCTCGTAGCCGTACTTCGTGAGGATCTCCTGCTTCGGCGGCTTCTTGTAGGTGAAGAAGGGGGCGAGCGTGCGGTTCCACTGCGCGTAGGCGGTCGTCACGCGGCCGAGCATGTTGGGGACGATGTTCTCGAAGCAGTGGCGGTAGCGCGGGTTGGAGCGTCGCTGGTGGCCGATCTGGAGGAGCTTACCCGTCTCCTTCTGCACGCGGCACATCTCGGCGGCCTGCTCGAGCTTGTTCGACATCTCCTTCTCGCAGTACACATGCTTGCCCGCGCGGAGGCAGGCGCACGTGTGTTCGCAGTGCATCCAGTCGGGCGTCGCGATCACGACCGCGTCGATGTTTTTGTCCTCCTTTTCGAGCATCTCGCGGTAGTCCTCGTACGACTTCACGTCCATACCGTACCCCTTGAAAAACGCCTTCGCCTGCTGGCACTGGAACTTCCAGATGTCGCACACGGCGCGCACGCGCACGCCGGGGATGCGCACGAGCGACTCGGAGAGGACGCGTGCCTCCTTGCCGAAGCCGATGAGGCCTACGTTGATCTGGTCGTCCTTCGGACCGATCGTGGCGTCCTCGGCGTGGAGGATGTTGAAGCTCGGCAGGAACGCAGCCGTGGCGGCTGCGCCCTTAACGAAACTACGGCGGTTCAAATTGAATTCCATCTGTATTTCCTTACGGGTTCAAGTCAGTTTATTTTACCAAAACCGCGGCGCGCGCGCAAGGATGCGGTCGTAAAAAGCCATTTTACCTCAAAGCGAAAATGCCGCGAATAGTCCCCTTCAAATACGCCCATGCAATGTCTGGACGGCGGTTGCGAAATGCAACAAGACCATAATAGGCGGCGGATAGAGGGGCAAAAACAAAAGTGACCGAAAGAATTTGCAAGAAAGAAAAGTGCTTTCGGGCGAAGCGCAGTCGGTTACGCGCGAAGCAATAGGTCCGATACGGTTTTTCAATTCCCAGCTGCCGCAATTCAGGCACGCATCCGGGTTCAAGAAATCCTAGGTGATCGGTGCGGGCAACAGTCGATATGATGGCTTCATAACCTGCTTCGCGGATCTTCCATCCGAAGTCCGACTCCTCAAATATCTGCTCGTAAGACTCATCGAATCCTCCAACCGCATCATATACTGCTCTTGGGACCATAAAGCCGTTAGGATAATACGAAGTCGGATAGGTCTTCGGTTCCGGCGGCAATTTCTCCAACGGCAAATTCGGACAGTTGTCCTTTGGCTGGGATGTCCATCGGTTGAAATCGCTGCCGAGCGACCAGATCAGATTGTTCTTGCCGGGGCGCTTGTGTACGGCCATTGGCGCGGCGAAACCGAGTTTCGGATTCTTCCTAAACTCCCCGACAAGCACCGCAAGCGCGTTTGCACCAAGAAGGTTGTCGTCGTCGAGAAACAGCAAGAACTCCCCGCGCGCAATCTTTGCTCCATTGTTTCGCGACACGGCCTGAAACGAATTCTTTTCGTTGCGAATGTACTTTACTCTGGGATCGCCGCCAAAACGTTCTTCTATCTGCGTTTTAGTATTGTCTGGAGAACAGTCGTCCACCACGATAACCTCAAGTACGACATCATTCCCCTGCGCCAATACGCTCGTCACGCAGTCGCAGACCATCGCGGCACGATTGAAAGTCGGAATTATGACGGATACGTCAATCGTCATTATAGAGGGCTCTATCGAACCGTAACTGGCCAGTTGATTTCAGGACGTCTGCACGTCGCGGAGCCGTAGCCGACGCCGTTCACCACCACGCCGCTGACCTTTACGGTGTACCTCTTGAGCTTCCTGGACATTCCAGATCCCTCTAGCGCATAGACCTTGAACGAGCCCTTGAACGTCCCATTCCTGTCCGTGTAGGTAAGCTTAATCCCCGAAAGGTTGGTCCTGCCCCTTGAGGTATCAACGATGAGTCCCTTCCCGGACTCTGCGTCCAGCACGACTGGCGTCACGCCGGCCTTTGGCTTGGCCCACCTCACGCTCGCGGCCTTCGCGAACATCCATCTGGCGCTGGACGAAACGCCCCTCTCGTCTTTTGGAAGCAAGGAGTCGAGCACCGTTCCGGGGATCACAGAGAGGTCGTCCGCGTCCACGGAAACCGTTACGGTGGA
This sequence comes from uncultured Lentisphaerota bacterium, assembly GCA_946413265.1. Lineage (GTDB taxonomy): Bacteria > Verrucomicrobiota > Kiritimatiellia > RFP12 > UBA1067 > RUG572. The sequence goes on along the minus strand of CAMKJU010000013.1, from coordinate 48,811 downwards.
ACGCTTCCAGTTGCCACCCGCGTTTGCGGTCTGCACGCGCCAGCCACCGAGCGTACCCGAGAACTGGTTGCCGTTGAGGGTAATGTCCAGCGTACCCAAATTCTTGACCTCAAGCGAGATGGGCGCAGAGCCGCCCACGGAGGACCGCTGCCCCTTTAAGGTGTACCTCTTCCCATCCAGAAGCGTCACGGCGCCGGACACCCTGCCCATGTTCATCTTGACGTTCACCTTTCCAAGCTTCAGCTCAACAACGCCAACCACGTCATCTCCGTCGTACACCGCACCGTACAACGTCTTCGCGTCAGCGTATTGCGCCGTGAAGCCGTCATCGTTCGGAGTCAAGGAGGAACCGGATACCGAGGAAACTAATTTAGGAGGATATGGAATGTCGGCGATGAATGCAAGTACGTCTGACCAGCTGAGAGCCCCGCCGTAGTCCCCACCAGTCGCCCTCTTGATGTAGTGGTCCGCGTCTTTTGGATCAATGACACAGACGACTGGAAGCTCGAAAGACTCCGACGGCAAGTATTTCCCGTTTTGGCTCTCCTGCGTGTCGATGTCGCTGTACCACAGCACGCACTTCGTGGTAAGTTCGGGCTTGACACTCTGATCCTCGCATGCCAACTTAGTCGTCAGCGCATCGTAGCAAAAGTCGCGGCCACAGATGAGGAATATTTTCTTCCCAGTCGCTCGCGCCGCCTCAATGGCCTCGCTTTGCGACGTGTACCATTTACCGGCGTCATAGCATGAGTCGCAGCTGTAGTCATTTTTCCAGTGCGCATAATATATTGCGCTATCTTTCACAACCGTATATTCGCGTATCCTGTCACCGGAATCTTTTCCCGTGAACCAACCTAGAAACGTCCATCCTTCACGCGTTGCCTCTGGAAGGCTTCCAACCGCAGTGTCCCTCTCAACGTTTCGCGCCATTTCCGAACATACGCCACCATTTGCGTCGAACATGACCGTACAGAAGTTCGGTAGCGACACTAACGTGGTGTCTTCCCCGTCGTCAGGCGTAGGACGGTAAATCTGTCCGCTGCCATAAGTCGAAGAGCTTTCTGCGCGGTTAAGGGATGTCGATGTCGTCTCGGTATACGTTCTAGTCCCGGAACTAGACGTAGACGAAGACGAAGACGTAGAAGTTGAAGTTGAAGTTGAAGTAGATGTCGCGTCAGCCCACGCCGCGCCCGTAAGCACGATCATTGCCGCAGCGACCAGCTGACTCATCTCTCGAATTGTTCTTTTCATCCTTTTCCCTCCAAGACTTTCCGTATCATCGTACCACATTTCCCCCACCGCCGTCAAGTGAACTCAAGACATTGTTCTGGTCCACGCAGATGAAGTGCTCGGTGTAGCCCGGCACGACCTTCCCGCCGTTGACCATCACGGCCGTGCCCTTCGCGCCGCCGGGCAGAGATGGCTGCTTCGCGACGTAGCGCAGGAACGCCCCGTCCGTCGAGTAGCTGTTGCCGAACGCGGCAACGGCCACGCCGTGCGGACGCGACAGCACGAGCTCGCGCACCACCTCGATCTTCCCCTCGCCCATAGGTATGGGATGTACGACGTCCGTCGTCACATACCCCGCCGAGATTCGCACGCGGATGCCGCGCAGCCGCTCGCGCGGGAGCGGCAGCGTGGCGGCGGCGTTCGCGACGAACAGCTCGGGGCTCGCGGAGACGACGTAGTTCTCCACACCCGCCTTCTCAAGCGCGTGCAGCATCGCAATCGACGAGGTGAAGTACCACTTGCGGTACACGTGCTCGTACTCGCGCACGCAGAACGCGTCGAGGTCCGCCACGCGCGTTCCCGCGTAGATCTGCGCGTTGTACGGCCAGGCGATCCAGCGCCCGATTTCGTTCAGGCGCGGGTAGTCCCTCTCGCTGTAGAGCTTCCAGCCATCCGTGGAACGGTAGACGGAGGAATACCCCTCCTCGATCGTGCGCTGGACTAACCCCTTGAAAACAGTCTTGCCATTCTCCTCGAGCCCCTCCGAAACATCGCCCTTGATGATCGTGCCGTCGAAATCCCAAAACGCCATTGGCACGGCCGTGGGGTCGGCGGCCTTGATCTTCGCGACGTTCTCGAGTATCTGCTTGACGATCGGCTCGACGTGCTGCTCGGCGGCAGGTGGTGACGGCGGTCGCGGGGCGACCGCCCTACCAGTTTGGACCGCCGAGCAGACGAGCGCGACGAGCATTGTGAAAGCCGTGCAGCGCATCGTGCGACCGCCTTACTTCAGACGGCCGGTGTAGGCCTTCTCGCCGGCGGTGTCTAGCGTTGTCTTGAAGAACTCGTTCGCCGCCTTCTCACGTGGGCCGTCCCACGGACGCGGACCGCCCCTGAGCTGCACCGTCCAGAGCTTGAGCTGCTTCTTGTGCCAGTTGACCATGCAGTTCGTGCCCCACGCGCCGCCGTGGCCGAACCACTCGTTCTCGCCGTCCTTGACCGGGGCGGAAAGGCCGAGCGAATAGCCGCCGAGCCCCTGGGGGCGCGTGCTGACGGCGAGAATCGACTTCACCGTCTCCTCCTTGAGAATGCGCGCTCCGTTCTCGCCAACGCCGAGATTCATCAGCATCTTGTAGAACTTGAGCTGGTCACGCGCGGTCGTCCACAGCCCCGCGCCCGCGCTCGGGAAAACGCGGTCGTCGGAGTATGGACGCTGCATGGACCTGTCTTGCTCGGTCCACGTCGCGGGCTTACCCTTGCGGCAGGTGTACATCTCGACCTTCTTCTCGAGCTGCTCCTTGGTGGGCCAGAAGCCGGAGTCCTTCATGCCGAGCGGCAGGAACACGCGCTCCTTGAGGAAGTCCTCCCAGCGCTTGCCCGTGACGCGCTCCACCACGGCGGCGCCGATGTCGATGCCGACGTTGGAGTACTGCTGCCTCGTGCCGGGCTCGAAGAGGATCGGCTGCGAGGCCGCGACGAGCGCAACGCTCCTCAGCGGCATCCTGCGCGACCATCCGCCCATCGAGTGGAAGTTGGGCAGCTCGAACGGGAAGCCGCCGGTGTGGTTCATCACCATGCGCACCGTAAGGGCGTTCTTCGCCTTCACGAGCGTGCGCACGCCGTCCTTGTTGGATTTCTCAATCCACAGCGTGCCGAACTCGGGGATGTACTTCGAGACGGGGTCGTCGAGACTGATCTTGCCCTCCTCCACGAGGATGGCGATCGTCACGCCGCAGAAGCCCTTCGTCTGCGAGCACTGCATGTAGACGTCGTCCAGCGTAATCGGACGCTTCTTGCCGGCATCTGCGTAGCCCATGCAAGCAACCTCCTGCTTGCCGTTCTGGTAAAACACGCTGATAGCGCCTGGGAGCTGCCCGTTATCCACGAACGGCTTGAGTGCGTCGGCCGCGAAGTGCGTACCGGAATCCACAGGTTCCGCCGCGAAGCCGGCAAGTGCGGCAACCACGGCCAAAAACAGAGTCTTGAGTTTCATTTTATCTCCTTTTGGTTTGTATTGGTTGGGTTTGGAAAATCGTCTCGGTTGTCCCGGATGACCAGGTTGCCCCGTCCGTCTCACTTCTTCGTGACGGTCTGGCCGTCTTTGGAGTCCTTCACGGCCCAGCCGGCGGCGGCGATTTCGTCGCGCAGGCGATCGGACTCGGCCCAGTTCTTCGCGGCGCGCGCAGCGGCGCGGGCGTCGAGGAGCGCCTGCACCTCAGCGGGCACCTCGGTCTTCTCGGCCTTGCCGAAGAAGACAACGCCGAGCACTGAGTCCATCTTGCGGAACACGTCAAGCACGGCCTTCGAGCAGGTGCCGGAGGCGTTCACCTGACGCACGAGGTCGAACAGTGCGGCGAACGCCTTGGGCGTGTTGAGATCGTCGTTGACCGCCGCCGTGAAGGCGTCGAGCGCCTCCTGCGCGAAAGTGGGGACAGGTTCGTCGTTCGCGCGCGCGGCGAGCGCGTCCACGCAGCGGTCGATGCGCTCAAGCGCGCGGCGGGCGTCCTCGAGGGCGCTGAACGCGAAATTGAGTCCCTGGCGGTAGTGCGCGTTCACGAGCACATAGCGGATCTCGCGTCCCTTCCAGCCCTTGTCGAGCAGGTCGCGCAGCGTGAAGAAGTTGCCGAGGCTCTTGGACATCTTTTCGCCATTCACGCGCAGGTGGGCGCAGTGCATCCACGTCTTCACGAACTCCTTGCCCGTGGCGGCCTCGGCCTGGGCGATTTCGTTCTCGTGGTGCGGGAAGAGGTTGTCAATGCCGCCCGTGTGGAGGTCAAACGTCTCGCCGAGGTATTTCATCGACATCGCGGAGCACTCGATGTGCCAGCCGGGGCGTCCGCGTCCCCACGGCGAGTCCCAGCCCACGGGGCCGTCCGATTCCTCCCACGCCTTCCAGAGCGCGAAGTCGCCTACGTTCTCCTTGTCGTACTCGTCGGCGGCGCAGCGCGCGCCCGTGCGCTGGTGGTCGAAGTCGATATGCGCGAGCTTGCCGTAGCCGGGGAACTTCGTGACGGCGAAGTAGACGCTGCCGTCGTCGCTCTTGTAGGCGACGCCCTTCTCGACGAGCTTCTCGACGAGCGCGATCATCTCCGGGATGTGGTCGGTGGCGGCGGGATAGACCTCGGCGGGCTGGATGTTGAGCACCTTCAGGTCTGCGAAGAACGCGTCCTTGTACGTCTTCGTGTAGTCCGTGAGCGCCACGCCGGCGGCATTCGCGCCGCGGATCGTCTTGTCGTCCACGTCGGTAAGGTTCATCACCTGCTTGATCTTCATGCCGTTGAACTGCACCACGCGGCGGAGGATGTCCTCGAACGTGTACGCGCGGAAGTTGCCGATGTGGGCGAAGTTGTAGACGGTCGGACCGCACGTGTAGAGGCGGATCGTGTTGTCGGCGAGCGGCTCAAGCGGCTCGACCCTTCGCGTGAGACTGTTGAATACTTGCATTGACATTGTTTTTTCCTTTAGTCAAGAAACAACATGCTCCAGAGCGACGAGGTGCCTCGCAGCTCGTCGCGGGAGATGCGGATGAAGAAGAGGTCGTCCTTGCCCGCGCGCCAGCTCATGAAGCCAAGGCCGTCGCCGCGCACGCGCTTGAGCATCCGTGCGGCCATGCGCATCTTCGCGCTTTCCATCGGCATGAGCGTATCGGCCACCTTGGGGAGGTAGAGCTTGAGCACCGTGGTGGGCGAGCAGAACATCACGTTCGAGAGGCCAGGCTTGACGGCCTCGGGGAGCACCTTCAGCAGACGCACCCGCGGCGCGCCTCCACCTGGCACGTTGGCCGAGGCTGCAAGGGAGTAGAAATTCGCGCCGGGGGCCTGCGTGAATACGATCGACTTGCGGATGAAGTCCGCGATCGTGGGGTCGAGCATCGCGAAGATGTCCGCCGAACCGAGGTCGCCCGGCGTGGACGTTACGCCGAAAAGCGGGGCGGACGTGGGAATCCCCGGAAACGACATGGCTGTATGCGGCAGACGCGGACGATGCGGATCGTTCAGGCGCACGCTGCCGCTCAACTCCAGGCCGCGCTGCGTCATGCGCACCACGATCGTGCCTCCGGCGCAGGCGTTGGACTGGAACAACGCCCGCGCTCCGGACGGTCCCATCTGAATGAACGCGAGGTCGCCGCCGAGCGGACGCCTCAGCGCGCCTGCGGCCGCCGCGGGCGTGTCCGCAACCATGACCGCCGACGGCCCGACTGCGGCCCACTTGCCGTCCCGCGTGAAATACACGTACAGCGTGCGGCGCGAATGGCGTCCCGGCGGAATGCGCAGCGCGCCGTTCTTCTGCGGCACGGCGTCGGGATGACGGGCGAGGAACGCCGACTTCGTGATCGACACGGGATAGAGCATTGACCAGTATTTCACGCGGTCGAATTCCGACGCGCTGGGCTTTGCCCCTCGGCTGTTGAGGCGCTGCATCAGCCGTGCGAGCTTGGTCGCGTCCACGTAGCACACCGCGACGCCCTGTGAACCCGGGCGCATCGCACCGAATAGCTTGGCCGCGCCCTGGTTGCGGATGGCGGCGGGGACGAGCTGCGTGAGGACGGGATCGAACGTCCCCTTCCCCAGCGACGCGACGTTGTCGGCGATCGTAGGCAGGTCGGCAAAAGTGACCGTGCAGGCCGAGCGAATCTCGGCTCGGACGCACAACGCGACGAACACGGCAAGACAAACTGCAAAAAGATGTTTTTTCATGTCCGGGCAGTATACCAAATCCGCCTGAAATAGGCTAGAGGTTCGCGAAGGGATTGCACACAAAACCACTCGGCCGCGACGAAGCTCGGCCATCCCGCTTGTTGTTGTACGCTTGCTGTTTCGACGGCGGCTGACCAAACGCAGTTCTCCCCTCCCCACGCGGCTTCGTGCGCGCGGAGAGAGCGATGCGGTTGCGCGCACGGTCCACGCCAATCACGCGCACCTTGATCTTGTCGCCCGTCTTCACCACCTCGGAGGGGTCCGAAACATAACGGTCGGCAAGTTCGGAAATGTGGACGAGGCCGTCCTGGTGTACGCCGATGTCCACGAACGCGCCGAACGCCGTCACGTTCGTCACAATGCCTTCGAGCGTCATGCCCTCCTGCACGTCGTCAATCGTCGTCACGTCGTCGCGGAACGCCGGCTTCTCGAACACGGCGCGCGGGTCGCGTCCGGGCTTCTTCAACTCTTCCACGATGTCCTTGAGCGTGGGCAGGCCAACGTCTTCGGAGACGTACTTCTTAAGCTCGATCTGCCCCGCGAGTGCCGCGTTGCCCACAAGCTCGCCCACACCCACGCCGAGGTCCTTCGCCATCGTCTCAACGAGCGCATAGCGTTCCGGGTGGACGGCGGAGGCGTCAAGCGGGTTCGACGCGCCGCGTATGCGCAAGAAGCCCGCGCTCTGCTCAAACGCCTTCGGACCCAGCCCCGTCACTTTCTTGAGGTCGCTACGGCTCTTGAACGCGCCATGTTCGTTGCGCCATTCGACGATGCGCTTCGCGAGCGACGCGCCGATGCCTGAGACGCGCGTCAGGAGCGGCGCGGAGGCGGTGTTCAGCTCCACGCCCACCTTGTTCACGCAACTCACGGTCACTTCGTCCAGCTTCGCCTCCAGGAGCGGCTGGAATACGTCGTGCTGGTACTGTCCCACGCCAATCGCCTTCGGCTCGATCTTCACAAGCTCGGCGAGCGGATCCTGGAGACGCCGCCCAATGGAAATAGCCCCGCGCACAGTGAGGTCGAGGTCGGGGAACTCGTCGCGCGCCGTCTCGCTCGCGGAGTAGACGCTCGCACCGGCCTCGCTCACGCTCACCACCATCACGTCCTTCGCGCCGATCAGTTTCAGCACGCTCCGCGCGAACGCCTCCGTCTCGCGTCCCGCCGTGCCGTTTCCAACGGCGATGGCGTCCGGCTTGAACTTCTCCACGAGGCGCGCAAGCACATCCTGCGCCTCGGCCGTGCGCTGGGTGGGGTAGATCACCGTGTTCACGAGGAACTTGCCCGTCTCGTCGAGCATCGCCACCTTGCAGCCCGTGCGGATGCCGGGGTCGATCGCAAGCACGCGTTTCTCGCCAAGCGGCGAGGCGAGCAGGAGGTGGCGCAGGTTCTCCGCGAACACCTCCACCGCCGCGCGGTCGGCCTCCATCTTCTTCTCCGTCGCCACGTCGATCTCGCAGGACGGCGCGAGCAGGCGCTTGTAGGCGTCCTCGGCGGCAAGGCGGACGTGGTCAACGACATCTTGCGGCGGTCGCGGGGCGACCGCCCTACCGGATGTCGAATCGTCAATACCCCTTTCGCGGTTGACGATCTCTAGCACCTTCTCGATCACCGGCTCCTTCTCCACCACGAAATGACGCCACAGCACGCCTTCCTTCTGCCCGCGGCAGATGGCGAGGTAGCGGTGGCTGGGAATCTCGGCAATCGGTTCCTGGAAATCGTAGTACTGCTCGAACTTCGTGGGCTGGGTGGGCTTTGGCGACACGACCTCGCTCTTCACGACGGCCTTCTTCGCGTATGTCTCGCGCACGAGGCCGCGCACCTCGGCCATGTCGGCGATTCGTTCGGCGATGATGTCGCGGGCGCCTTGGAGGTCGTCGGCTGATGCGGACTGGAAGTCCGCAGCTCCAAGCTGATTATTCCAGATGGCGTCGGCGAGCGGCTCTAGGCCCTTCTCCTTCGCGATCATGGCGCGCGTGCGGCGCTTCGGCTTGTAGGGCTGGTAGAGGTCCTCAAGGGTGGCCTTCACCATGCAGGACTCTATCTTCTCGCGCAGGTCGTCCGTGAGCTTGCCCTGTTCGTCGATCGACTTGAGAATCGCCGCGCGGCGCTCCTCCAGCTCGGCATAGTAGGTAAGGCGCTCCTGCACCTTGGAAATCTGTACCTCGTCGAGGTTGCCGTGTACTTCCTTCCGGTAACGGGCGATGAAGGGAATGGTGTTGCCTTCCTTCAGGAGCTTCGCAACCGCCGCCACCTGTCCGGCGGAAATACCCAACTCGGCGCTCAGGCGCGGAAGCATCTTCGCGACATTCGACTCTGTGCTCATTATTTTTACTGAACCGTCCCTTCGGGTTCTTTTTTGTTGGCCGCAGGCTTTGCGCCGGCAGCAGGTTTCTTCGGTGCTGGCTTTTGCGCAGCAGGCTTCTTTTTGGCCTGCTTTGCAGCTTTGGCTTTTTCTTTGTCAGCAGCTTCCTTAAGTTTCTTGATCTGGCTGAGCGTTTCCGCGATTTCCGCAGATTCGGGGAGAAGGTCCAGCGCCTTTTCAGCGTATTTAAGCGCATCGACGTAACGCTGTTGGTAAAGACACGTGATGGCAAGGTTGTTGAGCGTAACGGGATCGGTCGGATTTCTTTCAAGGCTGCGCTTCAGCCTTTCCGCGGCCTTCGCCCATTGGCGCTTTCCGAAGTGGTGCATGCCGACGGCGAAATTCGCCACCGGATCGCCTGGGTCTATGGCCAACACCAGTTCGGCATGAGGCGCAGCCGCTTCAAAGTCGGCGCGCAAGACGGCCTTTTCCATCTCGTCGCGCGGAGAAGCCATCGCGGGCTTAACGGACTCAAGCACGTTAGTCGTGGCCGCGGTCGATGCCTTCTCCTGCTTCTTTGCCGGTTCTGGCTTCTTTGTGGGCGCAGGCTTCTTTGCGGCATTGGGTTTCGCCGCATCTGGCTTCTTTGCTGACTCTGGCTTCTTTGCAGAATCTGCCTTCTTTGCGGACTCGGGCTTCTTTGCAGAATCTGTCTTTTTCTCGGTGGCAGGCTTCTTAGCCTCCTCACCAGACTCTTCCCTAGCCTTTTTCCACGCCTCTTCAATCTGCTTGATGGTGTCCTTTACCTCGGCTGATTCGGGGATGATCGACAACGCACGTTTCGCGTATTCCAGTCCCTCTTCATAACGTTCCGTATACATGCAGATCATGCCAAGGTTATTCCAGACGGCTGGCTGCCTCGGCCTCTTGATGAGGCATCTGCGCAGGTACTCCTCCGCGCGCGCCCACTGCTTCTGGGTATAGTAGCTCATGGCCACGCCGAAGTTCGAATCGGGATCGTTGGGGTCGTCCTTGAGGATTAGTTCCGCATAACGGCGGGCAAGCGTGAAGTCAAGGCGGGCAAGCGCCAACTGGAGACTCTCGCGCGGAGTCACAGACTTCAACGTCTGCTCGCGGGCCTTTTCCATATCTCGCATAATACGGTTGAGCGCAGCATTGTGATGGTCGAGCCGGTCGGAAATATTCACGTCCTTCAGCGACTGAGTTGTTTTGCCTTCATTATCCGCACGCTCCGCGCGCATACGGGCGATGCGGGCGATGCGCCACTGCACGAACAGGAAGAGATCATTGACCAACGTGCCCGCGCTCTTGGACGGCCCGCCATCGATGTAGACGTCCAAAACTCTGTCCGCCAGGGCATTGGCAGCTTCCACCCCGCAAAGGCGATCTTCTTCTGGCATCCCCACAGGACGCGAAAGCACGCCGCTGCAGAGCGGAATTTCCTTGCCGTCGCGCTTCCACACCTCGAAGCCAAGCTGGAGGGCGATTTCGTTCAAACGGTCTGCATGGTCACGCACCATCGCGCGCAAAGCCATCGACGCGCCAATGTCAAGCGTGACACGCTCCTCGGCATTCGACACGCCATACGTGCGGATATACCTCTGACGGGCCGAATTATCAGCAAACATCGACAGCGCCTTGAGAGAACGTCCCTCTGCGGCCGCCGAAAGCTCAAGCCAGGGATCAAACGCTCCTTCAGTGAAAACCCACCTCACGTCGCCACATTCCGAAAGGACTTCCTTAGCGTAGTCATTTACAATGGAGAGCATCCTGCGCGTCTGGCCCTGATAGCGCCCAGGCACCACGGCCGCTAAGAGCAGCAGAGGCACGATCACGAGCATGGCCTTTGTACCGAATCCAAGGGGCCTGACGTCAACCGACTCCGCGTTCGCCTCAGCACCATTCTCCTGATTTAGCTCTGCGAACCGTTCCATAGCAAGGCGTCGATGGTCACGACAGCACACTTCCACCGCCATCACCGCAAGTGCGAACACCACTGACGCAGCGGAGAAGAGCATCAACACAAGAAGGAAGAATGGCGAATTGATTTTCGCCGCATCAGTCCATGTCCAGAACCAGAGCGGAGGCAGTTCCGCCAGCTGGGCGAAGGTAACCGCGCCCGCGATGAAATAGACTGCTCCAATGTGGTACGGGAGGAACTGCTCCTCGTCAACCGCGCGGGGCAGCAGAATTGTGGAAACAACGAAAGGCAGAATGCAGACGCCTAGTCCCAATACCCAACCGAGAGCGGACGCTGCATGTATGAACTGATTCCACCAGTGCGTGGCGTAAAGCAGCGGCATGTCAGCGCCAGTGACGCCGAACACCTCCAGCCCGTCGAAAGCAATGTAGGAAACACAGTTGGCCGCAACCCCCATCACAAGCCCCAATGCATACAGGAACGTCAAATGCCATTTCGAGCTCTGCTCAACGATTGGATTCAGGATCGGTGAATTCGACGCCACGGCGTCATGACGCAGGGCAAGTGCGTAAACGCCCCAAACGAGGGCGAGGAGGAAAAAGCCCATCGGCGTCTCGGCGGAGAGCAAACCGAGCAGGAACATCGAGAAATAAATCTGACCCATTCGCCCTGTCATCAAGAAGCCAAAAAAGAGCATGAGCACGAGGATGGTCATGAAAAGCAGCAGCAACGATGGCGTGAATGCCTGCCCCGCTCGCCATACAGGATCTGAACACGCAAAGAACAGCGCCCCCAGAAAGGCCGTGCCGCGAACTACGAAGAAACGCCTACGGGCGAACTGAAGTCGCACTCGAATCGTAATGGAAAGGATTTGCCGTAAGAGCAAATAGACAAGCCCTACGGAGAGCCCGGCAAAGACCTTGCCAAGGATCTGCATCAGCATCGTACCAGATGAAATGCCTGTGATGGCATAAATGCCACGTGCAATCGCCGTCCAAAAACCAGGGAAAATCGCCTTGATCGGACGTACCCCAGCGCCGATGGCCATGTCTTCCCAGGCATGGGGACTCAATCCAGGAAACGCCCACAACGTCAACAAACCACCAGTGAAGGCAGCAAGACCAGCGGCGATGAGCCAGTCCAGCCCTCGCAACGATTCCTGCTGGATCGTAGGACGGCGCACGGTTTCATCATCAACAGGATACGCCATATCCCCGTCATAGTCGTCTTCGTAGTTTTTTTTCATAGCAGTACTCTTTGACAAATACGGCGGGCCGAAATCGACCCGCCGAATCCTTCAGCATGATTCAACATTACTTCTGGCGGCGACGGCGCAGCGCCAGCATCGCCCCGCCTATCAACAGCAGCAAACCGCTAGTAGGCTCCGGAACAGCAGCCGCTCCCGCTCCCAAGTTGTAACCACGTGAAATGTTGAGCCCCTGCTGGAAAGAAGTCGCAACATACCCACCGGAAACCAAATTATCGTAAATGACTGGTGTGCCAGACGTAACTACCTCCCACGAACCATTGTTATAGTTCGCCAACTCGACAAAGAACGAGTAGCCACTGCTAGCATAACTGCTTATGTCGGTGTTCTGAACTGACACGTATTGATTCGGAGCAGTTCCCTCAGCCGAAGCACCAGCAAGCCGAGTGGCAGTAGTACCATCAGTCACATTCAAAATGGCATACTGGAATGATTCAGTCGTTGAACCTTCGTCAACCTGCCAATACAACGCATCAGCCTTGGCTGTTACCGCCACTAGGGCAGCAAAAGCAACTGCAGCAACTTTAAACACGTTTTTCATTTTCTGATTCCTCAAACTGACTACCAGTTAATCGTGACGTCGGCACTGCCTTTGTTCATGTAAAAGGCACCCTTGCCAGCTGCAAGCGGGACTCCGTCATTAAGCTTAACCTTGCTCGTGACAGGGAAGGGAAAAGTTGTTGTGTCAGTAACTGTTTCATACCAAAAATCCTCTCTCTTTTCATAAGTTTTCATCGTTCCGCCATTGCCCGGAACAGAGATTTGATCTCCGTTATTGCCTGCCGTAATTGTTACTTCAACGGTCCTCGGGTTTGCAATCAGAGCTGTCGAACCAGTGGTAACCGAGGTGGCCTCAGGATTCGTTTTATCATAACGACCGCAGAGGTAAATGGGCTTCGTCGTGTTCGCGCGCTGGATAATCAAGCCCGTACCACGCGCGAACGTCTTTACATTCGCTGCGGAAGGAGGAGTTGCGGCCTCACCATTTACCGTTGTCACAGGAACGAAAACACCACTTTGCACCTTGTAGGAATACCAAGTAGTACCCTCGTAAAAGTAAACCATGTCGTTCTCAGCAAGCGTAGCCGTACTAACGAGGTTGGAGAGGGTGACATTTCCCTCGCCAACGTTCACCCAAGGCACGCCGACAACAGTATTTGTTGTAGTCGTGTCGGACACTGCCAGAATGCCATACGTCGCACTGTCAGTCGGTTCATTTGCAAACAGAGCCGCACTGGCGACCGTCACACAAGTCAGCAAGCGAAGTTTCATCTTTAATTCCCCGTTCCGTTTTACTTGTTACGAATTACCTTGAAGAAGCCCGAAGCACCAGCCGCCTTGGGCGCATAGAAGATGACCTCTTCGGTCGCACCGTCCGTCGCCTGCGCCGCACCCTGCGTCTCGTCAGCGGAGATGTCAGCACCGCTGCTCACACGCATGAAGCCCGGCAGGTTCTGGACTGTGAGGCGAACGTTGTCGCCTTCAATCTTGATGGACGTGATCTTCGGCTGATCAACATCCTTCGGTGCCGCAGCACCGGCGGCAACGACTTGACCACCGGTCGTTTCCTTCTCCTCCGCGGCAGCGACGCCACCCTCCGCCGCCTTGCCGACCTGCGCGGCCTTCGTCGTCAGGCCGTAGCCGTTGACAACCGAAAGCTTGCCGTCAGAGGCACCGCGAGGGGCGGTCGTTCCGTCCGCAGCCTTCACGCGCGTATCAAGCAGATAGACGCCGTAAGTACCGTCCGCCAGAGCCTCCGCCTTCGCGGAGTCGATCTGAAAGAGCACGTCCGGACAACGGCCATCCTTCGCCACAGGTGCGACAAGCACGATCTGATCGGTATCGGCAACCGCCGTACCATCAGCGGCAATGCCGCCGAACGTGGCACCGTTCTTCGTCCACACGAGCGCGTAGCACTCGCCGTCAAGCACTGTGGTGCCGTCCGCATACTTGTCGGGGCCTTTCGTTGAGAACGCGAGGAGCGCGTCGTCAAATCCAGCCGTGGCGGCGAACGCGAGTCCGGCCGCTCCAATCACTGTCATCAGTTTCTTCATGTTAAGTCCTCTTCGTTTTAAGTCTTTTCAATCAATCACTTGTCCATCGCACGGAGACGGAAGTACTGCACCGCACCAGCCGTCGGCAACGAGACTTCAACCGTCTCCTGCCCAGCAGCCACGTCCGTTGTCGTCGTTCCAGTGGCAAAGGTTGAGTCAGCACTGCTCTGCAAGACCACCTTGCGGCCAACCGTGTCAACTGTCGCAGGGATGCCCACCACGGTCTTGTTCTTGGTAGTATCCACCGTCACCGACTTGACCTCAAACTTCTGATCGTCAAACGGCGAGAGGCAGGCATCGTACTTCTGTGCAACCGTCATGCCAGTATTGTCATACGTTGCGTTCGTATTCCACCCGAGACCGTACTGATCAAGCCACGCGCAGGGGACTCCCGAAACCGCTGCTCCATCCGTTGCGTAAACATAAGCATCTTTATCCTCGGCAATCACCACATCATCAACAGCGGTGCAACCAACAACCTTCAGATTACTCACAGCGGTTGAGGCCGTCGTATCCGTAGAGACCAGATTGTACCACGCACCGCTCTTCGTCGTATCGGTGGTTGTCTCATCAAGGTAGCCGTTAGCCGTCATCATCGGCTGGCCGTCCAGTCGAACCTGGCAACGCTTGTTGGCATAATCAAAGAGCAAACTCACGCGCGCCCACGCGCCATCCGCGTACTTCGTGCTCGACAGAGGATACCAACCAGCTTCATTCGACTTGTTCTTGCAGTACACGTTGAAGATGCAATTCGTATCAACCGCGACGGCGATGTGGGCACCTTCTTCGGGAGTTTCAAGCGCGTCATCAGGAAGCGCCGCCTGGACCATCATATCCACCATGGGCTTACCGGCGAACGTACCTCCCGTCGGCGTGCAAGTTGCATCGCCTTCAACCAAAAGGACTTTTGTATGGTTGGCATTTGGCAACGGCAATCCCGTAATGCCAGCGTACGAATAGGTGGTTTCAGACAATTCGCCACCAGTCCACGGACTCACACTCGCGTTCTCGAACGATTCCGTGTAGTCCGCAGCGCACAGGGAACCCGCCGCAAGCAAGCAGCCCGCGACCCCCAGAAAGTTCTTTGTTCTCTTCATCATACGTATCCTTTTAGGTAGATCAAGCCTGACGCCTCTTTGTAGAGACGCCGCTAGTTTACCAATTTTCCGTTCGCCGTGCAAGGGGACAACGAAAAAAAATAAAAAAAGTTTTTCATGGGCGGCTCCACCTTCTACGATGGGTTAAAGCGCGCTGCGGTCGCAAAGTGCCGACACAAACAGGGCCTTTATAGTGTGCATGCGGTTTTCGGACTCGTCGAACACCTTTGAGTACTTCGACTCGAACACCTCGTCCGTCACCTCCAGCGCGCCGCTCTCGCGCGTCACGTCCGTCTCGTGGTCGTGGAACGCAGGCAGACAGTGTAGGAAAAGAAGCCGCCCGTCGATGTTGCCCGTCGCGCGCATGAGGTCCATGTTGATCTGATAGGGACGCAGCAGCTTGATGCGCTCTGCCGTCTTCGACTCCTCGCCCATCGACACCCATACGTCTGTGTAGAGCACGTTCGCGCCCTTCACGCCTTTCACGGGATCGTCGAACACGCGCACGTCCACGCCGTTGCGCCGCGCGACCTCCTCCGCCTCGGCGAGCACGCGCTCGTCGGGCCAAAGTTCCTTCGGCGTGCAGCACACGTATCGGACGCCCGCCTTCGCACAGCCCATCATGAGCGAGTTCGCCACGTTGTTGCGTCCGTCGCCCACGTACGCCACCGTGCAGTTCTCGAGCGATCCGAAGTTCTCGCGGATCGTGAGGAGGTCGGCGAGGATCTGCGTGGGGTGGTAGTCGTCAGTGAGGCCGTTCCACACCGGCACGCCAGAGTATTTCGCGAGGTCTTCGACCGTCTTCTGCGCGAAGCCGCGGAAGAGGATACCGTCGTAGATGCGGCCGAGCACGCGCGCAGTGTCCTTCACAGACTCCTTCTTCCCGAAATGGATGTCGGGCCGCGTGAGGTATTCCGCGTTGCCGCCCTCGTCGCGTATGGCGATAAGGGAAGAGTTGCGCGTGCGCGTGGACGATTTCTCGAAAATGAGCGCGACGTTCTTGCGGTGCAGCAGGTCGCCGCGAATCCCGGCCGCGCGGCGCGCCTTCAGTTGCGCCGCTAGGTCGATTAGGCTCATCATCTCCTCGTCGGTGAACGAGGTCATCCGCATGAGCGACCTGTTATACAGTTCTGGCATCCATGTGAGCATGTCTTCTTCTCCACTTTCCTTTTTTGGGAAAGGAAAAGTTTACCATAATCCGCCTTTGTGCGCCATTGCGAATTTTAGACTTGCGTCAATCACGGCCATACTCGGCCGATGCGGCGCGGCGGCGCTTTTCGACGCACGACTTCCAGCGGGCGCATTCGGCGTCCGTCCAGTCCGCGCCCTCCGCATAGTCGCCGCAGAACGGCACGCCGAGGTCGATCCAGCAGGCAAGCGTGCGCTTCTCTTTGTCCGTGATGCCCTTCGCGTGTCCCTTGTCGAGCTTCTCCGTGAAGAGACGACTCACGCGTGAGCCATTCACGAGCGGCGGGATCGGCGTGGGCACGGATGCGGAGTGTATCCAGTTGATGTAGCCGTCCTTGGCGTTCGGATTCGCCGTCCAATGTTTGTCGCCGTTCGCCCCGGCCTGACGTGCGCACGTGAGCGACACGTAGGCCCGCGACCAGATGCGTTTCGACCGCGCGTCGGCCACAGGCGCGTCCGTGAAGTCGGGGATCGCCGCGTTCTTCTGCGGATTGTGGCAGGTCACGCACCGGCGATTGAGGATGGGCTGGACGTCCTTCGGGAAACTGAATCCGCGCGGCGGCTTCTTGAGCGAGGCGAGCGCACGTCCCGCCTCCACGTTGCCGCTCCTGAAATCCGGCGCCTGGTTGAGCGGTTCGTGACAGCCCACGCAGCTCGCGGTCTCACCGGGCTGGAGCGTCGTCCAGCTGCGCATGGACTGTACCATCCGGCCCTTTTCGTCGAGGAGCATGAAGTAGATCGGCGTGCGACACGGCACCTCGACCGCCACCGAGCCGTCCTCCGCCACGGGCACTTCCCCGAGTACGCGCTTCACGCCCCACGTGCCGTTGCCGAGCGCCGGCGGCGTGCAGGAGAGTCCCCCGCCGCCGGGTCCGGCATTGCCGTTGTGGCCGATGCCCGCTGGACGGTAGTCGATCGAGACGACGCGCATGGACTTCACCGTTCCGCGCGGCACGCCCTTCATCGCGTCGCCCACATACACGTCGCGTATCGCCACGACGCCGGTCTTGAGGCTCTCGTCCGGCACCACCGACGAACGGTTCGGCAGGTCGCGTGCGCGCACCGGCACCGGACGTCCACACGGCACCTTGCCGTTCTGCGCGACGAGCAGCTCGCGCGCACCGTTCACATCCGTCCAGTACAGCGCGAACGGCGCACGGTGGTCGCGGTATTGCGGATGGCCATGCGCGTTTCGCTTCCATCCCTGCGGCAGGAACGAAAGCACGATGTTGTTCTCGTCTATCGGATAGGGATAGGCGGCCACGCGGCCCTGTTGTCCGTCGGCGTCCACCTTGCGCGCCGTGGCGCGGCGGAGCGGCTCCAGCTGCCACGCGCCCTGAGCCTCCTCGCGTCCCTCGCGCGGGTCGAAACGCATGAGTTCGCCGGGCTGGAGGGAATGGTGTCCCGTGCAGATGCCGAAGAAGAGCGGACTGTTCGGCACGGCGCGGGCGTGGATGAGCGTGGTGGGGAACCAGGAGTTGCCGCCGTAGTAGGCGCGCGGGTTCGTACCGTCCACGTTCATCGAGAAGAGTGGCTGGGGGAACATCTGCGAGCGGTCGTTGTATTCCCAGCGTGTGTAGAGGATGCGGGCGTCCCACGTGAGCGTGGGATAGTTGTCGTGCACCTGGTCGTAGGTGATGCGCGTGATCTTGGAACCATCCGCCTCGCAGCGGTAGAGGTTGCTCACCTCGGTCCACCAGCAGTCCACGATCTGCATGCAGCGCGTGGAGTTGAAGAGAATGCGCCCGTCGGGCAGGTAGCAGCCCTCGTAGTCGGCCACGCCCTTGCCGAAGGTGAGCTGACGCACCTTGCGCGTGGCAAGCTCCATCTCGTAGAGGTGGAAGTCGTCGCCCCGGTCGCTTGCCTTGAAGGAGTAGAGGATGCGCTTTGCGTCCGGCGACACGTCCACGTCGCGGAAACATCCTTCCTTCGATTCCAGCAGGACCGTCTCACGCCAGAGACCGTTCGGATGTAACTCGGCGAGACAGAGACTCGACCCGATCCGCAGATACGTGCGCTCGCTTTGCGCGTCGGAGAGCGCCTCCGTGTAGGCGTAGTGCGAGCCGCCCATCACGTAGTGGCGGCAATAGACCCAGCGTCGTGCGAATGCCGCGACGTCCTTCAGGCGCTTCGCGCGTCGCGCAAGGCAGTCCTTCCGGTATTCGGCCTCCGTCTTGCCCGGCGGCAGGCCGCCGTCCTGCGCCAGCCAATCCGCCATTAGCTCATCCACCGGCTGCGCACCTCTGGCGGCAGACACCCCTATTATGAAAAGCAGCAGTACGTGTAGTTTATTCAGCATGGTTTTTCCTTATGTAAGCATTTGGACGCGGGACTCTTCGTCCTTGTTGAGGACCTCGACAAAGTAGGGGGCGTGTCCGCCGCGGCAGAAGAGCCCGTGGACGGCACCGGGGCCGTCCGAGGCAATGACGTCGCGGATGAGCCGGATCATCGCCTTCGTGATCCGCAACCCCGGGATGAACACCGGAATGCCGGGCGGATACGGCACGAGGAACTGCGAGGCGATGCGTCCCTCGGACTGTTCGATCTGCACGAGTTCGCCGTCACAGAGCGCCGCATCGCGCGGCAGCGCGACGGGCTGCCCGGACACCGCCTCCAGGATGCGCCCTCCCCCAGTCGTCGCCGGGGGCGCGCCGATCAGACGGGCGTTCTGTCGGCAGACGCGGAAGAGATACTCGAAATGCTCCTCCATCGTGCCCGCCGTCACAAGGAACAGCACCGTGGTGGCGCTCGACTTCTCCCACTGGATGTGCGCCTTGAGGAGCGCCTTCTTGAAGGCGACGCAGGCCGTCGGCGACTTGAGCTGCAGCACGATCTTCAGTGGGTCCTTCAGATAGCCGGCCGCACGCCAGTCCGCCGCGCGCCCGGCGATCTCCTCCAACCCGGCGAAGCAGACGTTCTCCGGTTTGCCGCACACGTCGGACACCCGCTTGCGGAATGCCGACACCCAGCGCAGGCGCTCGTCGATCAGCTTCAGGCCCTCCAGACGCATCTGCACGCCCGCCACGTCGAGCGCCGCGAGGAACGGGTAGTGCGGCGAGGTGGAGTGCCAGTAGCGGAGAATCTCGTGCAAATCGTGCGAGAACTTCTCGTAGCTGCCGCGTCCATGGAGCGTGAAGCGCTTCCGCAGCCAGCGGAACGCCGGCGAGGAATCTTCTTCCAGCAGCTGCTTGAAGCGCGTAGCGACGTGGATCATCGACGCCTGCGAGAACGCCGCGAGCGTCTTGTGGGTGGACTGCACCGAGAAGTGCGCGCCGCACGTCTCGTTCACGGCGTTGTAACGCACCGTGTCGCCCTTCCCGCGTCCGAACGTATAGAACGGATGGAAATTGAGGTGCGCGGCCCATGCCTCGTCCGCATAGAACAGCACGCCCGCCTTTTCGCAGAGGCGCGCGATCTCCCACACGGGGTAGAGCACGCCCTCGTAGGTGCAGGTGGTGAGGACGAGGAGCCGCGCGCCAGCTGCTGACGCCAGTTCGTGCTGGATGTCCTCGAGGGCCACGGGCCCCCACACGCCCAATCGGGCGTTCCAGCGCGCGGGCAGGTAACGCGGCACCGCGCCGGAGGTCACCACGGCGTGGTGGACGCTCTTGTGGCAGTTGCGGTCGATCAGCACCGTCTCGCCCGGACGCAGCAGCGTCATCAGCATCGCCTTGTTCGAGGTGGACGTGCCGTTCGTGATGTAGCAGCTCTGCGCCGTGCCGAAGATCTCGCTCGTGAGTTTCTGCGCCTCGGAGAGGGGCGTGCGCGCCTCGGGGCTGGAGAGGTCGCCCAGCGACTCCACCGACACGGAGAGGTCGGCGCGGAAAATCGTCCCGCCGTAGGACTCGAAGAACCCGCGCAGGAACGGCGACGTGGAGAACGCGCGCCCGCCGTTGTGTCCGGGCGTGTGCCAGTTCGTGCCGGCCTTCGTGGTTACGTACTGACGGAGCGCCGTGGAGAAGCGCGGCATCCAGAAGCTCTTGAAGAGATGCACGATCCGCTCGCGGCATTTCGCCGGATGCGTGAAGACGGCGAAGTCCTTCTTCGTCCAGCGGCGCGCGGGGAGCGCCACGTCGGGATGGCCCGGACGCGTCACCACCACCTTGGGGATGGCGGGGAAGAAGAGCTTCATCCAGGCGCGCAGCGGACGCCCCTCGATGTCGGCGGACATGAATCCGTCGTCGATGAGGAACAGGCAGCACGCGCGCCCGGCATCCGTCAGCACCCCGCGCGGCCCGCCGCTCGTGAAGAGCGCACGCGCCAGGTCGTCCGGCGCGTGGACGGTCACGAGCTTCAGCGGCGGGTAGTCGAGCGGGCCGCGCGCGTCGAACGTCTCGCGGCAGAAGTCGCGGAACGCATCCGACAGGCCGTACTCCATCACCGGCAGGTTCTTCGCGTCCAGGCGGTGCGGCGCGTGGAGGTAGAAAACCGTGAGCGTCCTGATCACGGCGTCACTTCAGCTTCCACGCGAGGTCGTTAAGGAAGAGCTCCTTCTCAAGGCTCTCGACCGTGGTGTCCTTCGTGATGTGGACGAACTCGATGCCCATGATGGCGGCGAAGTCGTGCATCTGCTCGGCGGTGACGTCGTACGTGAGCGTGGTGTGGTGCGCGCCGCCCGCCGTGATCCAGCACTCGACGCCGCGCTTGAGGTCGGGCATCGCCCGCCACATCACGCGCGCGACGGGCAGGTTCGGCATCTTGTAGATCGGTTTCACGCATTCGATGTCCTGCACGATCATGCGGAGGCGCCCGCCCATGTCCACGAGCGAGATCACGATCGCCTTGCCGGCGCGTCCCTCGAAGACGAGGCGCGCGGGGTCGGCCTTGCCGCCGATGCCGAGCGGATGCACCTCGACTTTCGGCTTCGCCGCCGCTATGGAGGGGCACACCTCCAGCATGTGCGCGCCGAGCGAGTATTCCTTGCCCTTCGCGAGCTCGTAGGTGTAGTCCTCCATGAACGCGGTGCCGCCCTTCTGCCCCTCGCTCATCGCCTTGACGATAGCCGTCATCGCAGCCACCTTCCAGTCGCCCTCCGCGCCGTAGCCGTAGCCCTGCGCCATGAGACGCTGCGAGGCGAGGCCGGGGAGCTGCTGCATGCCGTAGAGATCCTCGAAAGTATTGGTATAGGCCGCGCAGCCTTCCGCGTCCAGCATCTTCTTCATCGCGATCTCCTCGCGCGCCTGATAGCGGACGGCTTCCAGGTTCTTCGTGTTGAAGGCGTAGAGCTTCTTGTACTCCTTCACGAGCGCGTCAACTTCGGCGTCCGTGACGGCGTCGATGTACTCGACGAGCGTGCCGACCGGCCACGTGTTGACCTGCCAGCCCATGACCTCCTGCACGCACACCTTGTCGCCCTCGGTGACGGCCACGTTGCGCATGTTGTCGCCGAAACGCATGACCTTGAGCGCGCGGGAGAAGGCAACGCCCACCGCGACGCGCATCCACGACGCGAGGCGGGCGGCTACGTCCGCATCCTGCCAGTGTCCCGCGATCACCTTACGCGTCATGCGGAGGCGCGCGCCGATGAAGCCGTGCTCGCGGTCGCCGTGGGCCGCCTGGTTGAGGTTCATGAAGTCCATGTCGATGCCCGTGTCGGGGATCGATCGGTTGTACTGCGTGGCGAGATGGCACCACGGCTTCTGCAGGAGCTTGAGGCCGTTGAGCCACATCTTGGACGGCGAGAACGTGTGGCACCACGTGATCACGCCCGCGCATGCGTCGTCGAAGTTCGCGGCCTTGACGGTCTCGGTGGCCTCCTCAGATGTCTTGACGACGGTCTTGAACACGACCTTGCATGGGAGCTTGCCGCCCTTGTTCAGCTTGTCGACCATCTCCGCCGCGCGCTTCGCGACGGTGTCCAGTACTTCGGGTCCGTAGAGGAACTGGCTGCCGACGACAAACCAGAACTCGTAGTCTTTCATCTTCTTCATATCTGAGGTAGGCCTTTGCGGAGCCTTCATTCGCGCCGTTCGCGAGGCAAGCCACGCGGCTTGGCGGAACTCACGAAAACTGCACTGCGCGTCTGAAAGGTTCAGCGCGGTTAGTATGCCAAATCCGCATACTCAGCGCAAGTGGAAAATGGGGTGCTCTATTTCTCATGTTTCAGATGCGTACAGAACCTATTTCTGAAGGCCGAGCAGTCTTGAAAACGGAACAATTGCATCAAAGTAGCCGTCTGCGCTTGCAACAGGTGACAGGTGCCCGTCATAGACGAGTGCCGTCTTGGCGGAAAACCCATTCGGACGCTTGATTGCACGAACCTTCCTGTCAACCTCGTCTATGATGTCGCGTCCAATCTCCCTCATGCGCTTGACCTCGACCACGCAAATCGCCCGTCGCGTCTGTATCAGGAGATCTATCTGGCATCCCTTTCGTCCCCTCGAACCCTTCGCCGCACGTCGCAGGTACGATCCGGCGGACGTAATCACGAGTCCGTCAAGGTGCAGATACGGAACAAGCAGGCGGTAGTTGTTTTGGACAAGGTTCTCAAACGCCAACCCCATCAGGGCGTCATACCCCTCCAGCTCGCTCAGGGACGCAAACGTGAACGCACCGTCATCTATGACCCGCTTGTTCGGCTCAACGCACTTAAGGTAGAACCGGGCATAGTTGTCGCGCAAACGGAAACGCCGCTCGCGAAGTTCACGTCCTGTCTCCGGATTGATCCGTCCCGCCTCCGCGAGAAACCCAGCCTCGGACAGGTTCTCGATGACCGCCGTGATGTCCCCGCCTCGCTCTATCTTCAATGCCTCGGCCACTTCCGCCGCCGTCTTCGACCCGTCCAGAAACGTCCTCAGCACGCTTGCGGAAAGCCTCGTCTGCTCGGTGATCACATCGCCGAACATGTCGTCGAAGTCCTCACGCAGAAGACTCCTCGGCATAAAGCACAACCGCCGGATGTTGTCGATGGCGGAGAGCGACGGATCGACCTCCTCCAGATATCTCGGAACGCCGCCCGTCACCGAAAGGACGTCGATGATCTCGCGAGGGTCAGTCCGCGCCGCCTTGCGCCCCCAGAACTTGACGCACTCGCACGGCGGCAGTTCCCCCACCACCATGTCAAGCGAACGCCTCCCTACGTACGCCTTGCTCTGGACGATCGCGTCGCGTATCCAACTAGACACGCTTCCGCAAAGCACCAGCACGAGATTCCGGTGTTTCTTGAAGAGATCGTCCCATGCGTTCTTCAGTATCTCTGGAAACGTCAGAGAATAGTGCGCCATCCACGAAATCTCGTCAAGGAGGACAACCATGCGCCCGCGCCCGCCAAGCTCGCGGTCAAGCCGCACGAAGGCGGAATACCAGTCTGATGGCGGCGTCCTCTCGCAACCCGTCTGCGCGGAGAGCTTTGCCGCGAAGAACGCCAATTGGTCGCGCTCGGTCATGCCCGGCTTCGGGCGAAGTCCCTCCAGTTTTAGGAACCTTGCGTCGGAACGCCGCGCGAACTCCTCGATCAGCGTGGACTTCCCGATGCGCCGCCGCCCGCGGCACGTCACAAGCGAGGCCGTACCCTTGGGCCACAGCCCATTCAGCTGCGCGAGCTCGGCATCACGCCCGAAGAACTTTTCCTTGTTTTTTTTCACGCGGCGCATTATACAAAAACCGGTCGCGAAGGTCAATCCGAAAAACTCCCCTATTTTGCATTTGCAATTTAGGTGCGGACTTCACCTGTCAGAAATTTCCGCACCTATTTTGCATTTTGCATTTTAGGTGCGGATTCACGCAACGCCATACTCCGGCAACTGGACTTCGCGGTCTGGCCGAGGGCTACCTGACAAACAGATGGAAGCCGTTGGAGGGCACAAGCTCCAGCTTGTAAACGTCGCCGTCCTGCGTGACCTGCACTTTCCAGCCAAACACGGTCGCGCGCGCCAGCCCCGTGATCGGCTGGTCGGACGTGGCGACGCCGATCGGATCGCGTCCCGTGATGCTTTCGGGATTGGTAATCGCCACGCCTGCGCCCGAAACGTCAAGCGCCACGCCAGTGAACGTCAAGGGGTTGCGGACCACCGCAGACAGCGTGCCCGTAACGGTGAGGGTGCCGTTCATGACCTTTCCCGCGCCGGAGAACGTCCCGCACGTGACGGTTTTCCCGCCGAGATCGAGGACGGCCCCTTTCGCCAGATAAACCGAGCCAATGGTGGACGACTGTGCGGAAACCGCCAGCGTGCCGTTCGACACCGTAATCGAACTCCATGCAGACCCTACAGTCGTAAGTTTGCCACCACCCGTCTTGGCAAGCATGATGTTACTGGCGAAGGTGATGCCGTTCATCGTGGCTGCGATGCCGTCTGCGACGGCGAACGTGAGCGTGGCCTCCGCGCCGGAGTTCGCGACCGAGGCCGTCGCGCCGGACGCCAACGTAAAGCTTGACGCTGCATCCGCCATCAACTAGTCCCGCTTTGTTGCGCGCGAACGCATAGAGGTTCACGCCGCTGTTCGTCCCGCCGGTGGCGGCCTTTTCCGAAGCCTGGTCACCGTTGAGACTGGCATTCACTTTCTTCGCCAGGGTATATTCGGACTTCAACGTGTATTGCGTGCCTTTGGAATAACCGCTCCAGTACGTATCCCAATCACTGCCGCCAAATCCAACATTGATGCTATCGCCGAAATAGCAGAAGTTCATGTTGACCTTGTTGCCGTATGAGGAAAGCAGGTATGACGGATTCCCGTTGTCCGCGTTCGCGTTGAACGTCATCTCGGCCTTCGTCCCCGCTTTGCCCTTGACGCAGGTATCGACGTACAGCGAGCCGTCGGACTCCACATATTCGACGAATTTCGCGGGCACTGCCTTATCCGCCGCGCGAAGCCTTCCAGCCGCCGGGTAGAATATCTTCTTTGAAATGTCGTCATAGAGACCCGCGATGCCATTCTTGATGCATGGCCTGAAATCGCGCACGAGCTGGTATTCACCGTTCTCGTCCGTCTGTTCGATCGTCATGGAGTAGAGACGCACTTTCGCGTAGTGTCCGGGATTGCCGTTGAGGTTCGCGGCCAGCGCATAGAAATTGACGCCCGTGTCGAGAGCGCCGACGACAGATCCGTTGCTCGTTTGCCCCGAATAGTCTCTTTCCAACCCGTTCCGTCCGTTCCTTGTCGCCTTGCACGTTCCGTTCGTGGTGATCTCGGATGCAAGTACGTACATCTGGTCCTTCGCCATGTCCTCGAACAGCGTCTGGTAACGTCCGCCGTAGCACGTCATCCAGTGCCAGTTTTCACCGTTATAATGCCGCCGGATCATGTACAAATAGGACGTGTTCGACGATCCTTTCGCACCAAGAACGACATATCCGCAATAGTTATCGTTAACAGACACGTTAGATTCGGTATAGACGAGCTTGGCCGTGGCCTTCGTGCCGGACCTGGCGTTTACTCCCGTGTCGATGTACTGCGTACCGTCGGCCTCCACGTATTCCAGCATTTTGTCCGGTTCGGCGTTGACTGCAACAGTGCTGCCGGCGGTGAGCGTGCCCGCCGCCGGATAGAAGATGTCGCCGGACACCCGATCCCACAAGCCAACCCGATCCCCCTTCTTGCACGGCACGAAGTCGCGCACGAGCGCGTAGCCCGTTCCGCCATCGGGAATCTGCCAAATTTTCGTGCCGTAACACCGTGAAGAGGAATAGTAGATATTAAACCGTCTTTGAAACGGCGTCGTAAAGCCCCGCCCGTCCGCCCTTCATGCACGGAACGTAGTTGCGCTCGAGCCGGTACGCGCCATCCTCGCCGGTGGCCCATATCTTCATGTAGTAAAGCTTCGCCTTTGCGAACATGTCCGCTGTGCCGCCCGTGTTGCAGGCCATCGCGTACAGGGTGCAGCCACTGGTGACGGACGCCGCGCCCGAATGCTTGTTGTCGGCCACATAACCGTTGTTCACGGCCTTCACTGTGCCGTTCGTCGTGAACTCGGTCTGCATCGTGTGGGTGGAGGACGCGGTATACAGCCATGTCGTCCTGTTGTATACCGTCCCGTAGCCGATGTTGACCCTCGGAGTGCTCTTACTGTAAAGATAGGTGTGGTAAATGCGGTTCGATCCGCCTGTGGAACGCGAGCCGAGGATCATCTGGTCGTTCTGGTACGGCTCGGTCGTGGTGAACGTGAAGTGCGCCTTCGTGCCGGCCCTGCCCTCGACGCCCGTATCGACGTATTGTGTTCCCGTAGCCTCGACGTATTCCACGAACTCGTCGACGACCGAAGCCGGGACGAAGTCGATGTCGCACTGGTTGCCGATGACGACGTTCTGCGCGCCGCCGTCCGCACGCTTCGTCCCCTCCGTCGCGACTACCTTGACGACGCGCCGGCTGTATTCGCCTTCCGCGCCGGCCGTGATCCAGTATTCGCCTGCGGGAAGGACGAGCGCGTAAATGCCCTTCGCATTTGACGTGGCGGCGGCGCCCACGCCCACGCGCGACGTCGCCCTGACCCTGACGCCGGAGACGGGATTACCCGACGCGTCAAGAATGCGTCCGCTCACCACGGACGAACCCAGCGCCGCCGTGGGCGAGATGTTGTAAATGACGGGATTGATCCAGGACTGCTCGCCCACGCCGTTTGTACCCGGCCAGAAGCTCACGCCGTTGTCGGACGGGTTGTTCGAGGGCGCCCTGTACCAGGCGTTCTGGAATTTCGCGCCGGTGGCGTCAACGGACTGCCCCATGTTGATGTGGAGGTAGAGTTCGCCCTTGTGGTAGCCGTCCCTGCCCCCACGACGTCTCGACAAGCGGTGCTACGCGCACGTCGTCGATCGTGTTGTACATGTATCGCGTCGCCGCGAATGCGTGGCGTGCCGCGCTGGTCGCGACCACCACCGCAATCGCGGCGCAAATTGCGAAGGATGATTTCGTTACTTCGCCTTGTCGGATTTCTTGCCGCGGCCCTCGATGCCCTTGAGGGTCGACTCAAGCCGCTTGATGAACGAAGCGTACTCCTTCTTGGCGTATTCTGGCGCGGCGGCCTGCTCCTTGGTGGTTTCCGTCAGGAGTTTGCGCAGGGACTCGACCGCAAAGACGTCAATTTCAGACCTGACCTGTTCCATTTGCTCGCGGCTGGGGCGATTACCCTTGTCGGCGACTTCCCCCATTCTCTTCCTGAAGCGGCCGTTGAGGTCGGCGAACACTGCCCTGAGCTTCTTGTCGAGCGGCATGCGGTACTTGACGAATGGATACTTCGCGGCGTACTTGCCGTCAGGGTCGTTGTCGAGAAGTTCCTGGATGAGGTCCGAGTTCTTCTTGAGAGTATCCTCCTCTGCGTCCGCGAACGCGGCGTCGATCTTCGCGAGGCGCGCAGGGTCGCCCTTGGCCTTACCTGCGATGTCGCGCTTGAGGGTAATCAGCTTTGCGGAGGACTTCTTGATTTCGGCGAGGTTCTTCAAGTACTCCTCCGGTCCGCCGCGGCGGTAGCCGGTCTTGTCCAGAACCACGCCGTCGGCGTCCATAATGAGGACGGTCGGGAATCCATGGACCTCGTACTTTTCGACGAGCTTGGGATTCTGCTTCGCGGCCTTTTCGGAGAGGAGCTTCTTGTCGCTGGGCGAGTCGACCATCACGAGGACGAAATCCTTCTTCGCGCCTTCAAGGAATTCGGGCTTGGCGAACACTTCCTTGTCGAGCTTCTTGCACCAGCCGCACCAGTCGCTGCCGGAGAAGTCCACGAGCAGAAGCTTGTTTTCGGCGGCGGCCTGCTTTTTGGCGGCCTCGAAGTCGTCGGTCCATCCTGCCGGGGTGGACGTTGCGGCGGACACCGTGCCCGCGATTGCCGCGACCGCAGCCGCGAGAAGGATTTTCGTTTTCATTAGTGCTTTCCTGATTTTGTGGGGACCATGCGCCTGTGCGCACGCCCCCGTACCGGCGGAACTTCCGCACTGGCCACTCGGCCAAAGCCCATCCCGCCTTGGACGCGAAAATACTACCATATCGCGGCACGGAGCGCAATTGGAAAATCTAGAGATCGCGTAGGAAACGCTTCGAGAACACCTCTGCCCCGTCGCGGTTGAGGTGGTTTCCGTCATGCCAGCACTCGATTGGCAGGTCTAACTCCAGATAGTTGAGGTAAACTACGCCGAGGCGGCGCGCAAGCGCCTCCACCTCCCGCGTGAACGCCGCGCGGCGTACTGGGTCTATCGCCTCGCGGAGCGGACCCGAAAGCGGCATTGTCGTGATTATCGGCTCGGCGCCGGCGGCGCGGACCAGCCTGACCTGCTCCTCCAGAATGCCGAGCAGCGGCAAGTCCGAAGTGGCCGGCGGACGATTGTTGACGCGCGCAGCCTTGTCCGTCGCGTCCGACCGTGCCATCTTGCGCAGTTTGCGCGAGACGAATCCCACGCCCGTTGACGGATCGAAGCCGCCGACGAGCGAACTCTTCCAACGCCTCCCGCGCAGGATCGACTTGCGGAACTCGTTGAATTTGCGCTTGAACACCACATCGCGCCAGAGCGAGAGCACTGATCCAAGCGGACGCCTGTTCTCCTTGAAGTGATAGAAGTGGATGAAAGTATGGACGCGCGCGGCGTTGAGCTCGGAGACAGGACGCGAGATGTCGTAGCCGATCTTGAGCGGCGAAACGTCGATCAGCACGCGGCGGACCTTGCCGGGATTCGCCGCCAGCACGTCCTTTAGCCGCATCGCGTCCTGGTCGCACGTGGTGGCGGCCGTGCTGAAGTTGCGCAGGCCCGGAATGATGGCGGGGTCGAGCGCGTCCTTCGTCTGCGAGTCACCGCACACCACCATCGTCTCGCCATCCGCGAGCGTCAGCGCACCCACGTAGGAGCGGTACTCCATGACAACGACAAACGCCGTCCACACAACCGCGATTACGGCCGGAATCGCAGCGAACAGGATAAGGCGTTTCAAAAATCGTCGCATGGTCCGCACCTCAGAACTGGAAGTAGATGAACGTCTGGCTGCCAGGCGTGTAGAACACTACTAGCCAGAGGAGGACGAAGTACACGCCCCATCGCATAGAAGTCAGTCGCGGCAGACGCGCGCAGCCGTATGCCTCGCGACGGTTGAACCATTCCACGAGCAGCAGCGCGACGACCGCGACCGCCGCGATTGTCGTCTCGCGAGGCAGATGGTGCAGCGAGCCGAACGTCCGCACATCGACCATGTCGCGGAACCAGCGGCCAGCCTCGCCGATCGACTGCGCGCGGAAGAGCGTCCAGCCCAGAAGCGCGAAGAAGAACGTGCGCAGCATCTCGCCGAGCTCGCGCAGGGACGGCAGCGCGCGGTCCTCCGCCACGACGTCCAGATGGCGGCGGTTGCGTCCGCCCAGCAGAAGCGGCAGGAACAGCGCGGCGTGGAACGCGCCCCAGGCGACGAATGTCCAGTTGGCACCATGCCAGAGGCCTGAGACGAGGAAAATCACGAAGGTGTTGCGTACGCGCTTCCACGCGCCACACCTGCTGCCTCCGAGTGGAATGTAGAGGTAGTCGCGGAACCAGGTGGTGAGCGAGATGTGCCAGCGACGCCAGAACTCCGCGATGTCGCGCGCGAAGTAGGGACAGGCGAAGTTCCGCATGAGGCGGATGCCGAAAAGGCGCGAGCATCCGATGGCGATGTCCGAGTAGCCGGAGAAGTCGCCGTAGATCTGGAACGTAAAGAGCAAAACTCCTAGCCATGTGCCGAGTCCGTTGTGGAGAGAAGCGTCGTTAAGAAGGAAGTTTGCAGCCACCGCACAGTTGTCCGCCACCACACACTTCTTGAAGAAGCCCCAGAGCATCTGGCGGCAGCCAAGCACGGCCTCGCCGTAGTCGAACGCGCGCGGACGCAGGAACTGAGGCAGGAGGTTCGTTGCGCGCTCGATCGGACCAGCCACGAGCTGCGGGAAGAAGCTAATGAAGGCGAAGAAGGCAATCGGGTCGCGAGTGGGCGCTATCTGCCTGCGGTAGACGTCGATGGTGTAGCTGAGCGCCTGGAATGTGTAGAAGCTCACGCCCACCGGCAGGGCCACCTGCAGAAACGCGACATGCGGCTCGAAACCGCAGGCGCGAAGCAATTCGGCCGCCTGTCCGACAAAGAAATCGTAGTACTTGAACGCGCCAAGTATGCCGAGGTTTATTACGCAGCTGAGCGCAAGACGCGCCTTCGAGGCAGCAGAACGCGGTTCAGCGTTCGACTCCAGGAGACCAAATATCCAGCTCCACGCGCTTGTGAAGACAATCAAAGCCAGAAACCGCCAGTCCCACCAGCCGTAGAACACGTAGCTCGCCGCCACCACAAACAGGTTCTGGAGACGGAGATGCGCCCCCAGCAACCAGTATCCCGCGAAGACGAGCGGGAGGAAAAGCAGGAACTCCGGTGAATTGAACAACATTTAGTCGCGCCGTTCAATGATCTCCGCATCGACGATGTCCTCGGAGGCACGCACCTTGCGTCCGCGCGGGGGGTGCGGACGCGGCGGCGGAGGCGGCGGCTGCGACCTCTGGCGAATCCCGCGGATGAACGCGCCGAGCGGTCCACCGAAGAACATGACCACGAGCACGAGGATGATTACAAGCTGCCAGAATCCGGGACGCATGGAACCTCTCCCTTCCCCGACGCGAAGCGCCGGCTACGCGAGCGCCTCCAGCGCCAGCAGATACCCTTTCGCCCCGAAGCCGCAGATCTGCCCGACGCACGACGGCGCGGTGAGCGATTCGTGGCGGTAACCCTCGCGGGCGTAGACGTTGGAAATGTGCACCTCCACCGTGGGCACCCCGCTCGCCTTGATGGCGTCGTGCAGGGCCACGCTCGTGTGGGTGTAGGCCGCGGGGTTGATGACAATGCCGTCGTACACGCCGCGCGCCTGGCAGATGGCGCGCACAAGCTCGCCTTCCACGTCGCTCTGGAACGCGTCGAGCGTCCATCCGCGCGCCTCGGCCGCCGCGCGCGTGGCGGCGACGATGTCCGCCAGCGTGGTCGTGCCGTATATTTCAGGCTCGCGAGTGCCGAGAAGCGCGAGGTTAGGTCCGTTCAGGAGCAGGATCTTCTTCGCCATGTCTACCTCCTCAGGGATGGCGGCGCATCTGGCGCGTCTGCGGCATCTCGACCGCGTCGGGCACCACCACGCCGTCCTTGCCGGACGGCTTCGCGGACGTGCCGTATTTCTTGCGGATCCACCACATCTGCGTGATCGACATCACCTGACTCAGCGTCCAGTAGAGCGACAGGGCGCTCGCGAAGTTGTAGAACATGACGAGCATCATGATCGGCATGAACACCATCATCATCCGCTGCTGGCTCTTGTCGCCGGCGGACGGCGTGAGCGCGCTCTGGAGCGCCATCGTGGCGGCCATCAGAATCGGCAGGATGTTCAGGCCGCCGAACGGGAACCAGCTTGCAAACAGCGCCTCCGGCTGCGAAAGGTCGTCGATCCACAGGAACGGCGCGTAGCGCAGCTCGACCGCGCCGCGCAGCACCACGAAGAGCGCGAAGAATACCGGTATCTGCACGAGCATCGGCAGACAGCTGGAGAGCGGGTTCACCTTGTGCTCGCGATAGAGCTGCCACGTCTCCTGCTGGAGACGCTGGGGATTGCCCTTGTACTTCGCCTGGATTTCCTTCAAAAGCGGCTGGATTTCCTGCATCTTCCTCATGCCGATCGTGGACTTGTGCGTGAGCGGCCAGAAGAGGATGCGCACGAGGATCGTGAGCAGGATGATCGCCACGCCGTAGTTCGGGATCAGCGCGTAGAAGAGGTTCAGCACCCACACCATCCCGTAGCACAGCCACCGCCACATCCCGAATTCCATCACGTCGCGGAGGCCGAGGTCCCACAGGATCGCCTGCTTCTTCGGCCCCACGTAGAGCGTGTAGCTGCGCTCCGTCCCCAAGGCCGAAAACGCCGCCGTGGCCGAGAGGGCCTGCGGCACGTACGCCTTCGCAGAGGTCTGGCGCGTGACCGTGGCGGAGAAGCCCGACGGCATCTCCGAGCTGTTGAAGAGCGCCGTCACGAAGTAGCCGTTCTTCACTGCGATCCACTTGGAGGGAGATTCGACGCGTTGCGTGGAGACGGGAGACTGGCCGCTCGCCGTACCGCCCGAGCAGCTGCAGCCGCCCGACGCGCTCACGAGGTCGGCCTTCAGCGGCTCCTCCTCGTCCCAGTGCACGACGCCAGGCTTCTCGCCGGTCGCGCGGAAGGAATCAATCGACAGATCGCCCGTAAGCGTGCCGTTCTTGGCCAAGGTGCGGGACATCACGCCGAGCGATAGTTGCGTGGGCGTGGCGGCGGGGACGCCCGTGAACGTCTCCTTAACGTCGAGCTGATAGTTGCCCTTCAGCGTAATCGTGCGCACAACCGGTCCGGCGGCGAACGTGACGCTGTTCGGGGTCTGACCCTTCACGGTCCAGTCGGCGTCGGGATCGAGTCCCGGCACGCCCGAGAGCGCGAGCGCCGGCGAAGCGGAGAAGTCGAGCTTGAGCGCGGGGTTGTCCGTGCCCTGCGCACCGGGCTTCTCGGAGAAATCGAACAGCGTGGCGGACTTCAGCGTGGCACCACGCGTCGAGAACACGAATTCCGCCTGCGCCCCGGCCTGTTCGTTAGTCAACGTCACGAATGCCTCAGGCGCGCGCGGCTTAGGCGGTTCGGCGGGCTTCGCGGTCGCAGGTTGCGCGGCGGCCGGTGCCGCAGCGGACGGCTGCGCCGCGGCCTTCTCCCGCGCCGCCTCTTCAGGATGCGCCGCCTCCCAGGCGGCGAGTTCCTGCTGGTACTTCGCCTGCGCCTCGGCCTCCTTCTTCGACTGGTTGAAGGAGTGCCACACGTAGCCCACCAGCAATAGGCCCAGCAGGGCCACGATCAGTTTGTCAGTTTTGCTCATGTCTTCTCACATTCCATTTGCCATTTTTCACAATCATTCCGCCACCGGCCCTTCGGCGGGACGGGATCGTACCCGTGCGCCCCGAACGGATGGCACCGCAGAATCCGCCACGTCCCCAGCAGGAAGCCCTTCAGAGCCCCGTGTACGCGGATCGCCTCGATCGCGTAGTTACTGCAACTCGGCTCGAACCGACAGCATCCCCGGAACAGGGGGCTTAGCACGACCTGGTAGGCGCGGATGCAGGCTATCATCAGCGTCCGCATTTCCCCGCCAAGTACCTCAGCTCGCGCATCACGTCCGCCGTCCGCCGCCCGGCGAGCGACGCGCGTCCCACGAGGACCCAGTCGACGTCCGCCGGCATTTCGTCCGCCAAAAGGCGGAAGCCCTCCCGCAGGATACGCTTGGCGCGGTTGCGGTCCACGGCGTCGTGGAAGCTCTTCTTGGAAACGACGACGCCGGCTTGTCGGCCGGCGTCCTCCGAACGCAGGACCCACGCGGTCATGATACGCCCGCGAAGCGGGCGCCCCCGGTCGAAGACGCTCTTGTACTTCTTGCCGGGGAGCCGCGTGGACATGCACGTAACGGTCCCTTAGACCTGCGTGAGGCGCTTGCGCCCCTTCGCACGGCGGTTTGCGAGCACCTTACGACCGCCCTTGGTCGCCTTGCGGGCACGGAAACCGATCTTCCGCGCGCGCTTAATCTTCGAGGGCTGCCACATCATCTTCATGTTTCTGGTTCCTTTTTTGTTGAAAAGTGAGCGGATAGTATATCACACGCGGGCGCGTTACGCAAGCCCCCGGACGTCACGAACTGCGGCGGCCACGTTCGCGAAGAGCACGGGCAGATTCTCGCACGAGGTGGTGGAGAACGCGAGGCGGATGAGTCCGGAAAGAACGATCGTGCCCGTGGAGTACTTTTCGATCAGACGACGGCGCACGGCCTCGGCGTCCACGCCCTTCGGCTTCACGCACATGAAGTAGCCGCTGTTGAACGGCATCGGCTCGAAGAGGTCCTGCCATTCCGGATGGGAATTCAGGAGGCGGCGGATGATGCGGTAGCGCTTCCGCAGCACGGCGTACTTCTCGCGTTTCTGCTTCGCGTAGGCGGGGTCCGCATAAGCCTTGAGCGCGAGGTTCTGCCCGATGGAGGACGCGTTCGAGATACCGCTGCGCACGTCGCCCGCAGCCTTCGCGGCGAGCGCCTGGAGCTGCTCGTCCGTCGCGCCCTTCCAGGCGAAGGAGATGAACCCCACGCGCAGGCCCCACACGTAGTCCTCCTTCGTGGTGCCGTCGAGCTTGACGGCGAGGACGTTCCGGTGCAGGTCGGCGAACTCGGCAAACAGCGACTCGGCATGGACGCCCTCTTCGTAGACGAGCCCGAAGTAGGCGTCGTCCAGCACGACGACGATCTTCTTGCCCTTCGCGGCCACGGCCTTCACCGTTGCAACGATGCGCTTCGCGTCCTCGAACGTGGCCGTGTAGCCCGTCGGGTTGTTCGGGAAGTTGAGGACGAGGATCTTCTTGTCGCCGGGCGCAAGAAGCGCGCGCTTCATCGCCGCCACGTCGAACGCGCCCGCGCGGAACATGTTGAACGTGGAAAGCTTCGCACCGCAAACCTCCTCGAAGATGAGCGAGTAGTTGTCCCAGTAGAGGTCCGGCGCCACCACCTCGTCGCCCGGACCGGCGAACAGCTCGCCCGCCACGCGCAAGCCGTGGGTAAGAGCGTTCGTCACGACGGGGAGGGAATACCGCTTTCCGCGCAGAGAGGGGGTTTTCTTCACCTGCATCTTCTTCCACGTCTCGCGGAGAGGCAAAAGGCCGAAGCTGCCGGCATAGAGGAAGGCCTTGCGGTCGAGATCCGTGTGCCCGGCGAAGCAGTCCATCACGAGCGGGGAGCCGTCCTCCTCGAACGCCATGCCGATCGTCGCGTTGATCGCGCACGTCTTCGCCTCGGCGCCCTGTCCGAGAATGCCCCCGTATGGGAAGTAGATACGGCGGCCGACGGGGGAGAGCATGTCGGCCACCGGTCCCAGTTTTGCGTTCAACTGTTCTGCCAATGCGTTCATGGGCGTATAGTATACCATAACCGCCGCCCGGCGTGGGAATAGAATCTTTTCCAGCCTTCGTCGAGCGTGTGGCGGTTGCGCGGACAATCTGGATGCCCGCGCTTGCGCGCGCCAAACGCCGCATACGCCGGAGACTCAACTATCGATTCCCAGCTATCGCGCATCACGTTGCCGAGGCAAAGGTCCGGCTCCACATAGAAGTCGCACGGGAACACGTCGCCGTTCGCCTCCACCACAAGATAGTGCCGACAGTCCTGCGCGAACTGACAGAGCGTCGGCGCGCCAGTGAGCATCTGCGACACAAGCGAATCGAACGTGCGCACGCTCACGCGGTGAACGTCTCCACACTTCATCCACTCGTCGAAGAGCCGTATCATGAAATCGCCCCACTCCTCGCCCGATACTGCGAACGGCTCCGGCCACGTGCATTCGATGTACTGGTGATACAGGCAGCCGAGCTCGTCGCGAATGTAGTGGTAGAGCTTCTCCGGCTCGTGGACCTCGTTCTTCGTGACGAGTTGGAGCACGTTTACCGCCACGCCCGCCGCAACCAGCCGTTCGTATCCGCGACGGAACTCCGGCGTCCTGCCATGCGGACTCACCCCGACAAGCCACCCAGTCTCCGCGAAGAAGCTCGCAAGGGAATCCGTCATGAGCGTTGCGTTCGTCTGCACGGAAAACGACACGCCCTCCCCCAGTTCCGCCGCACGGCGGAAAAACCCCTCGTCCATGAGCAGCGGCTCGCCGCCCTGGAACGCGACGGCGTGTTCGGCGATAGGAAGTGCGCAGTAGGTCGTGAGCATTCGTTCAAGAATGGCGTCGGACATGTGGGACGGCGGCGCGCTCGGCGAGCGCGCCCTACCATCTTGCGGCGCGCGCGGGGCGCACGCCCTACCGGGGCGGTAAAAGCAGCAGGGGCAGGAGAGGTTGCAGTCCGCGCCGGCGGGCTTGACGAGAAGGGAGAACGGCCTCATCGCCCGATCGGCCCGTATTCCTTCGCGTCCTTGTACTGGTCCGTGTCGCCGAGGGACGCCTTCAGCTCGTACAGGCGCTTCTTCAGCGCGGCGATGCGTTCCGCGTAACGCGGGTTCGCGTATTCGTTGGACAGCTCCTCGGGATCGCGCGCCAGGTCGAAGTACTCCCACTCATCGCGCTTGTAGTAGTACATCAGCTTGTCGGTCTCGGTGCGGATTCCGTACCACGCGCTCGTAGCATGTTCGCCGCCTTCGACGTAGTAGCGGAAGTAGCAGTCCTTGCGCCAGTTGGACGGCGTGTTGCCCTCGAGGTTCGGCAGGAAACTCTCACCCTGCATCTGCGCCGGTTTCGGCGCGTTCGCGATGTCGAGGAACGTGGGCGCGAAGTCGATGTTCGTCACCATGTCGCCATTGACGGAGCCGGGCTTGATGAGCCGCGGACAGCTGACGATCATCGGCATCTTGATGACTTCCTCCATCATGAAGCGCTTGTCGTAGAGACCATGGTCGCCGAGGAAGAACCCCTGGTCGGACGTGTAGATCACAAGCGTATCGTCGAGGATGCCCTTCTCCTTCAAGTACGCGCGCATTTCGCCGACGGAATCGTCCACGGACTGGACGCACGCAAGATAGTCCTGCATGTACCGGAGGTACGAGAGCGCGGCCTTCGCGCGGTCGTTGTTCTCCATGCCCTCCGGCCACCGATCGACATACTGCCCCTGCGCGTTTTTGCGTCCCTCGTAACGGCGCCCTTCGAACTCGAACTGCCCGCCGCCGGAAAAGTATTCGGCGAGTTTCAGGTCCTCCTTGAGGCGCATGTGGCGCAGCACCGTCATCGCCGTCGTCTTGATCGGCGAGGCGCGTCCTTTCCAGTTGTCGAAGAGCGTCGCGGGAATCGGGATGTCCTTCAGCGTCATGGCGCGAAACTTCGCGCGGTACTTGTCGCTCGGCAGCCAGTTGCGGTGCGGCGCCTTGTGGTGCATCATCACGAAGAACGGCTTGCCGGTGGCGCGCGCGCCGTCGATCACGTCCTTCGTAATGCGCGTGATGTTCTCGGTCGCGTATTCGCCGGGATAGTCGGTGCGGACAATCTTGCCGTCCTTCTTCTCCCAGAACCACGGGTTGAAGTACACGCCCTGGTTCGCGTACACCATCCAACGGTCCCAGTCCTCGTCGCGCACGGTCTTCGGTCCGCCGAGGTGCCACTTGCCGACGAATGCGGTGTAGTATCCGGCGTCGCGCATGTATCCGCCGACGGTCTTCTTGTCGCGCGAGATGTTGTTGAACACGGGCACGCCGTTGCGGTGGCTGTACTCGCCCGTGAGGATACCGCCCCGGCTCGGCGTGCAGATGGGGTTGGTACAGAAGCAGTTCGAGAGGATCATGCCACTGCGCGCCATTTCGTCCATGTGCGGCGTCTTGTTGATCCGCGAGCCATACGCGCCGATCGCGTGCGCGGCGTGGTCGTCCGTCATGATGTACAGGATGTTCAGCCGACGCGCCTTCGCGGCGGAGAGGAATCCCCCGCCCCAGCATCTCGCCAACGCTGCCGTGGCGGCAGTGCCAGAAATGAACGCCCTTCTCGTTGAAACGGTTTTCATGTCATTTGTCCTAATTAGCATTTACCGGTGCCCAAGCATTATATCATAACCCCGCCCCTAGGTGTTGGGCAATTTCTAAGTCATCACTCAAAAACCACTTGAGCGCTCCATCGAGTATTGTTCACAAATCTTCATTGCCAACATTGTTCACAAATCACAAATATCAATTGCGGAGAGGAGGCCACTCCTATTTGTATTGGTGGCAATGGTGGCATTTGTGAACAATTGAGATTTGTGAACAATCGCAATCGTACCGGCAAGTGTGCAAGTTATTGTTGAGCAACTACTAACGATAAAGCGTCGCGGCCAACAGGCCGACGAAGGTTTCCGTTCCGTCGCCGAACTGCAACACGCCGCGCCACGAACCGACATCCGGCACGATGGGTGGCGTGTCCCCCTCCGCGAGGCGTCGCGTCAGGACGCCACCACGGTGGGGCGAGGCGTCCCGCCGAGCCGCCACGGCGAACTACGTGGGACGCGTGAGCGTGAGATAGTCGGCGCGGATGCGGTCGGGCGAGAGCGCCGCCTTCGAGAGGCGCATCTCGTCGAGATAGCCGCTGCCCACGAACGCATCGGCGTGGATGAAAAGGCGCGTATCCTTTCCACGCACCTCGGCTTCGAGGCCGTTCTTGGAGTCGCGCGTCACGCACTTCCTGAACTTCGAGAAGTGCCACACACCCATATAGTCATCGCTCCACACCCCTTGCTGTTGTACGCTTGTTGTCTCATGTCCACCCGGATTCCCCCACCTCGCCGTGATCGTCGTTGACTTCGTCACCTCCGGCACACGCACCCACACATACGAATCCCCTTCCGGGTCCCACGTGTCGATCTCGTATGCGAGTTGCTGGCCGTCCGCACCAAAGAACGCAAGATCGCTTCCGTCCGTTGAGGAATCAGCGTAGTTGAATCCCGTTAAACCGTCGGGGATCTTGATGAGCGCAGGAAAGTCCTTCAGCGTCTCCGCGCCCGCGGAGCCGGAGAACGTCAATCTGCACGACTGCACTTCCGCACCGCTCATCATCGTAGCGGCAAGCGCAAGTGTGAAAAGAACTTTGTGTTTATTCTTCATTTATCACTCCTTTACTATCCTAATTCACGACCACACCTGCGGATATAGTTTCCATGGTTTTCACTCTCATACCAAAGTCATTTGCCGAGGAGTTTGTGAGCCGGCACAACCGCATCAAAGGAATTCCAAATACTTTTTTCTGCCGATAAAGCGCATCTTGTTTCTCCCAAACGGGAGCATTGTATCATTTTTTATCGTAGATACACAATTCAAATGTAGCGAAATCTTCATTTCGGAGGTTTCGCTACATTTAGCTGGGCCTGGGACTCGTAGATGGCTTTAACGCGCTCTACGCGACCAACAGTCCAGGCGCGTAACCATGTTTATTCGAACTGGCGCTCGACGGCTTCGATCATTTTTGCCACTCGGCTGCGGATGGCCCGCACCACGTTCTCCTTGATGCCAAGCTGCTGGGCGATTTCCCTTGGGGAAAGACCGTCCGCCGTGGCCATCAAGTAGATGCGCTGGTTCTGGAGCGAGAGGGCCGATTTCGTAAAGACATGTCGGACTGCGGTCTGATGACGCGCAAGACGCCAGGCGATATCCAGCTTCGCAGCAGGATCGGAATCGGCGGCGGAAGGGATTTCGACGTCCAACGGGACGTGCGAATCCAATTTTCGCGCCTGGCGTCGCCGCATCCGGTCCACCATCTGCCTACGGATGATCGCCCCGAGCCATGTGCTGAACTTCGCGCGCTGAGGGTCGAAAGCCTTGCCGCGAAGGAGCACCACGAGCTTCACCAGCGTTTCCTGCACCATGTCATCGACGTCGGCCTCGGGAATGTCCGAACCCAAAAGCCGGACGAACTTGCCGATCGCAGGGCCATACAGCTCAACGAACCGCGCCCACTCCGCCTCGTCCTCACCCGCCGCAAGGTCGGCAATCCGCATCAACAGCGACTTCGGCGTCTGTGGCCACAAAGGATTCATGCAACAACGCTCACTTGCTTCCCGCTGCCTTATCCGGCAAAGATAGCGGCATAATACCGCGTTCCTTCAGAAGATCGGGTGCTACAACAAGACGTAACTTACACCCTCTCCCACCCTTGAAATCAGTTGGAATCCATTCCTTCCCCCACGATCTGTTCATATCCCCGTAAAATCCAAGAGCACCGATTGACAAAGTCCCGCCATGGTGGTAAAACATCAATGGGTCGCGTGTGTAGTTTGTGTGACATTTACCGTAACGCATGCCAAACGACCACCTGTGTTTTGGGGATTCAGTTAACAGAAATGGTTCGACCGATGGACCGAAAAGATCGTATATTCCCCATGCGTTCGGCTTCTTGCTGCCCACGGGAATATACGGAGCAAATCCCCCCGGTCTCTGACACGACACTCCACTTCCACGCTCTTTCCAGTATTGTTCGCACTCAATATACTGAACGAAATACCTGGAACGTCGTTGGGACGACGCCAGCGCTTCTTTCTTACGCTCGAAGAGTTCCCGCAAATCGGGCGTGTCCGCCCTGAACGCAGCGAATGCCCATTCTGAGTTTGTCGGCAAACGGAATATGTAGCCTGGCGGAATCTGGGCGCGGAACTTC
Organism: uncultured Lentisphaerota bacterium; assembly: GCA_946413265.1. Lineage (GTDB taxonomy): Bacteria > Verrucomicrobiota > Kiritimatiellia > RFP12 > UBA1067 > RUG572. The sequence goes on along the minus strand of CAMKJU010000013.1, from coordinate 8,764 downwards.
TCGGTCAGCTTGGACATGAACTCTTCCGCTTCCGCCCGCGTCATGCCGCCATGTTTCGGATCCTTGGAGTAATAATGCTGGACTGGGACACGTGGATCAAGGTTTTTTCGTTCTATGCCGGGCGGTGGCATGGCAGGTGGCATCAGCCGTTCCCATTCGGCAACAGTCACAGGATACTTCCCGAACCAGAACGGGCGCGTGATCTCGAATGTAAAATTGGTATCTGGCCACACGATTCCCCTTCCCCTCGGACAACCGACCATCTCCATTTTGACACCTTCGCCGAGGTCGAACACAAGCGGCTCGGGACGCAATGAAGCCTTCCCCGGCACCATACTTGGAGTTGCCCACGTATCGTCCTGTTCGTCCACGAGTCCGTCGGACTTCACCTCTTTAATGCGCTTTGCGGCGATGGGTTTCTTCAAGCCGGACAGCGACCCGTCAGCAAGCGCCGCACGGTAGAATCTGACGGCATGCGCACGGTAGACGAGCGAAATGTCCGTCCCATCCTTCCCGGCCACTTCCCACCAGACGTCTGCCAAATCGCCGGGCTTGGCACCAGCGGTCTGTTCCAACGTTGCCGCCTTCGCAACGGGACCCTTGCCTGCAGCGAATTCGGGGATGGCCTTGTCCCATTCGCCCAGCAGGGCATACCGTTCGCCGAGCGCGGTGCGGAGAGACTTGTCGGACGGCTTGGCCTTGATCTTTGCCGTCAAATCCTTGACTTCCTGCGCATAGCGGACGCGATCCTGCAGGCGCTGGTGCAAGTCGTAGAGTCTGCCTGCGCTCTTGCGCGGGATGCGCCGGATGGCACTGGACAGGATCTTGACGAGCGTCGCATCGGGCACATCGTTGATATCGTGACGTATCTTCGAGATGACGTCCATCGCACCATCGTAGTCCTCCGCCCGCACGCGATAGAAGAACGCGCCCTTGAGAAGCAGGAAGCGTGCGGCTTCGCTCTGTGCCTCGCCCGCATATTTGAGCGCGGACGTGGCCACGTCGGCGGCGCTCATCTTCCGTGCGTTGAAGTTCGCAACGTCCGAACGCATCAGTTCGGTCACAAGGCCCTGCACCTTCTCCAACTCCGCCTGCGTGGGCATACCGCTTGCCGCGAGGGTGCATGCGCATCCTACCGCCGCCAACCATGTTTTTGTCGTCATCTAGTCGATTCCTTTCTACTATTACTCCGTTTGTAAAGCATATACGCACGCGGGCGCAAAACGCAACAGTAGAAAATAATTTTTTCAGACTACGGCTCTCTGCCCAGTCCGGGCGTTGCCAAAAATGCCTCCGACACATCTACCATTGGCGGCTCGCTGACGGCTGGCGGCTCGCTGACGGCTGGCGGCTCGCTGACGGCTGGCGGCTCGTCTTGTGGATCGTTCGGCACCCTTTCGTTCCGCGGCCACAGCAACGCCGTCATTGCAATGCAAAACACCAGAACGGCGGCGGACGTCCACCATATCCAGCGTCTGCGCGGCTTGCAGGCAAGCGCAAGCGGCGGCAAGGAGCGTCTGGACGGATCCTGCGCCAAAAGCGCCATGAAAAGCGGCTTCCAAGCGGGATTGAACGGAGCGAGAAGATCAAATGCGTTTCCACCCGGTTCGTACCAGAGGCCCGTGAGCAGGCGGAAGAAGGTCATACCGAGGGCGTAGTAGTCCGATGCCGGCGTAGGAATGCCGCCAAGCCTGACCTCCGGGGCAAGATACATGACGGTACCGAGTATGCGCCGCTCGTTCAAAGGCTCGCCCGTGGCGACCGTGCGGGTAAGGGCGATGTCTTCGCGCAACTGGGCATCGAGGATGCGCGATATACCGAAATCGGAGAGCACGGCGCGCCCATCCTTGCCTACGAGGATGTTCTCCGGCTTGATGTCACGGTGGACAATCCCGGCGGCATGAATGGCATTGAGGGCTTCGCACATGTCACCGTACCATCCGGCCAGACGTTCCTCGGAAGTGCCGCCTTTTGCGTCCTGTGCATCGGCGAGATTCAATGGTTGTCCGCTTGGGCCCGTCACGAGATCCATGGTGAAATACGGCGTACCGTCAGCCTCGTCGAAGGAGAGGTCGTGTACGCGAACGAGCCTGGGGTGGTCGAGACGTGCGAGCAGCTTCCCCTCCGCGAGAAAACGCTTGCGTAGGAAATCGGCGTTGCGCCCGTCCGTGCGGAAAAGCTTAAGGGCGCGATGGACGCCAAGGTGCTCATGGACTACCTCGTAAACAGCACCCATTGCGCCTTTGCCCAGCAGCCTCACGAAACGATACGGCCCAATCTGGCGCGGCATGTTTTCGTCAAATCCGTTCATAATCTTTACCCACAATCACAAACAATGCGCCATGTAGAAAGGCAGATATGTAATACCACCTTCCTCATGGAAATCCTCGGCGTTCTCATAGCGGCGCATGCGGGCATTTGCGTCAAGGTCGGAAAGACGGAACTTCTTCTCTTTGGAATTCAGGGCACCGGGAATGTGCCGAAATATCGCCCGTACCTTTGGCGCATACCCCTTTGCGTATTTCCCGATGTCCTGCATGTACAGACGAAGGATCTCCCGCTTCATCGCCTCCGCCGCCTCCAGCCGATGGTCTCCGCCACGCAGATACGCCTCGACCGACTGTGGCATCCCGCCCACGACCATGTGTTGTCGCGCAAGCCCCTTGGCCTTCTCGTGAAGATCCTTCCCAAGCGGACGCCTCTCCCCATATCGTTTCCGCACAAGAATTGACGAATTTTTCATGATCCTGTCTCTTTTCGGCGCAAATTATATCAAATCCAATCTTAGCCGTCAAACGCCTTGTCACGAAATCGGCATAGTTGTATTGAGCGTTTTGTCACGGAATTGAGCATATTGGTCATGCCAATTTGTCACAAAATCGCCGTACCTACCCGTTTGAAATGATTGTGGATCGTCGCCACTTCGCGTGGTGCATCCCGCCCAGACCTCATAACATCGTATCCCCAACCCGCCTCCCCTTCCGGGATCCACATCAGTTCAAACCAAGCAGCCTCGCAAACGGAACAATCGTATCGAAGTATCCGTCGGCCTCCACGATCGGCGCGAGCTGCCCTTCATACACGAGCGCGGTGCGCACGGAGATGCCGGAACGACGCGGAAGCCTGCTCACCTTCTCCGCCACTTCGTCGATCACATCGCGTCCGATATCCCTGCGGCGTTTCACCTCAACGACACACATTGACCTTCGCGTCTGGATGAGCAAGTCGATCTGCACGCCCTTCCGCGTGCCATCGCGGGACGCTGCGCGCCTGTATGGAGCTGCTGAAACAATCTGTGCATTGCCAAGTCCCAGCATCCCGACGAGGCTGCCAAGGTTCGCCAGCACGAGATTCTCGAACTGGAGCCCCATAATGGATTCCCAACCGTCGAGGCTGTCGAGCGAACCGAAAGTAAACGCATCGCGGTCGATAACGTCCTTCACCGGCTCGATGTACCTGAGGTAGAACCGCGAGTAGTTGTCGTTCAGCCTGTAGCGTGACTCCCTGACGTTTCTGCCGCTCTGCGGATTCACGCCGCCGTCGTTGACGACAAGCCCGCATTCCGCAAGCTGTTCGAGGGAGTCGGAAATGCGTCCGCCGCGTTCCATCCCGATTTCGCAGGCGATTTCGCTCACGCTTCGCGGCTCGCCCTTGAGACATCGGAGAACCAATGCCGTGAACTGCGGCTGCTGCGTCACGACGTCCGAGAACATCTCGTCGAAGTCCTCGCGCAACGGACTCTTCGGAAGGAAGCACAACCTCCGGATGTTCTCGTTCGCAGACGCAGACGGATCAATTTCCTCAAGGTAGCGCGGGATGCCGCCCGTCACGGAAAGCACGTCGAGGATTTCCCTTGGATCAAGCCTTGCCGCAGCCTTCCCCCAGAATTTCGCGCACTCGCACACGGGCAGTTCGGGAACCACGATGTCGAGCGACCGCCTGCCGTAGAAGCTGCCGTCCTCGAGTATGTTGTCCTTTATCCATGACGAAACGCTGCCGCACAGCACGAATACGAGCCTCGGATGCTTCTTGAAATGGTCGTCCCACGCACCTTTCAGCGTACCTGCGAACAGGGGATCGTAATGCGCCATCCACGATATCTCGTCAAGAAGGACGACCGTCTTCTCATTGTCCCGAATCTGCCCATCCAGCCGAAGGAATGCGTTGAGCCAGTTATTCGGAACGGAGGAATCGCATCCGGTCTGGGCGGCAAGCTTCGCCGCGAAGTTTTCAAGCTCCATGGCATTGTTCAGTTTTGCCCTCGGCTTTATGCCCTCGATCTTGATGAAACGCGCACCAGCCCTTTCGGTAAACTTCTCAATCAGGGTGGATTTGCCCACCCTGCGCCGACCTCTGCATGTGACAAACGAGGAAGTCCGCTTTCTGAAAAGGGACTCCAAGCGTTCAATAAGTTCTTCGCGGCCAAAAAACATTTTAAAACCTCATAATTTGTCCTTCGGCGCGTATTCTATCATAATCCCGCCGTTTCGGTCAATAGCATTTTGTCACATTATTTCGATTTCGTCAATAATGTGACAAAATTCTCATGTCAAAATTCTGTCACATTATTGAAGAATCCCGCATAATGTGACAAAATCGGCTTTTTCAGGATTTCGCTACATTCAAGTCAATCCCCAGTTAATCAGCGAACGCCTTTGCCGTTGGCAAACTTCTTCCGTGCCACGCGCATTGCCTCAAAGATGTTCGCAATCTCCTTTTCGCGCTCGTCCAGACGGTCGGTGTTGAACGACTGGTACGTCATCACGACAAGCCGGAGGTTCGCGATGATGTTGCGGAAATCCTGGGCTTTCTGCGCCCCGTGGCGCTTCGCCCTGACAATCTTCTTGGGCTCGAAAAGCCTCGCATCCTTGAATATCTTCACAATCTGCTCGCTGTAGCAGTCGCCGAGAACGATGGCGCTGCCCGCGTTGGCCACAGCATTCGTGCTGAACTCCGGCGCATAGTGCGGATTGCTCCACAGACTCGGGTTGTACCACACGTTCAGCAGGTTGCTGATGTCGTCATCCACGCACCACACCGGTTCGGCGCGAGACGCCCCCACAAACTGGTTGAACGTGAGGCGGTTCGCGAGGTTCGCCGCCGCGAATTCGGCGAAGCCCTCGTAGATGAGCCCCATCCCGTAGGCGTTGAAGTGCGTGCCGCCCGGCGGATAAACCCACTCCTTCCACTCCTTCTTCTTCGCGAGCAGGTAGGTACTGGCGTCGAACGTCTTGATTCCGTTCGCACGACACAGGGCCGCAAGCTTGCCCTGCGTGTCGTAGTTCGAGTAGTCGAAGAACCAATCGAGCCACGCGGGCAGGTATTCCGGGTACGCCTGCGGCTTGTCCGCCATGGGCACGAACACGAAGTCCGTACCGATCGAGCGGCAGAACGCATCGACCTCCTTGAGCTTCTTCATCACGGAGGCGTACTTGTTCGTGTCGCCGGAACGGTCGGCCTCGAGATGGAACTTCAGGTACGGCTTCTCGAACAGGATGCCGTTGCGTCCATCCATGATGCTGCACTTGTAGCCGTGGTGGAACGTGCGCAGGTTGAAGATATCCCAGATCTGGAGCGACGTTCGGAGGAACGTCTTGCGCATGAAGAAGTTTTTCGAGAAGTCCTCGGTGAAGGAAGTCTGGTATGTGCGGTTGGTGTAGCTTGCGTAGGTAAGCGGCACGACCTTGGTGTTCTTTTCCCAGCCGTAAAGCTTTGTCCAGTCCTCCTTTGCGCCGAAGAAATAGAGCGCGGGGATGGCGAGCAGCGTCGCGATCAACACAAAATAGACGATTTTCATTGCTTTGACCATGACGCGCTCCTCAGAACCTGAAATAGATGAACGGACTGTACGCCGACGTCATGGCGAGCATAAAAGCAACTGCAAAGAGCAGCACGCCGAATATGAGGCGCACCGCCTCCGGCACCCGCCGAGCCATCGGCTCGAACACGGGGTAGGACGCCACGATGCCGACGACCATGAGGAGCGCCTTGTCGAGCGAGATGAAGTCGATGAGCGGCGTGAACGAACGGAACGCCGCGTCGCCGCCGCCGAACATGTTGCCGATGTACGTTCCCGCGTAGCCGAGATCCGGCGCGCGGAACAGCACCCAGCCGATCACGACGAAAAGCATCAGGTAGAGGTTGCCGACGACCTTCGGGAAACGCTTCACGACCTTGCCGAACCCGGCACGTTCCACGACGAGCCCCACGCCGTGGTAGACGCCCCACGCGACGAAGTTCCACGCCGCGCCATGCCAGACGCCGCAGAGGAGAAACACGACAAAGAGGTTAACGTATGTGCGCACCGTTCCCTTCCGGTTCCCGCCCAGGGGGATGTAGAGATAGTCGCGGAACCAGCTTGAAAGCGAGATGTGCCAGCGCCGCCAGAACTCCTGCACGGAACACGAGGCGTAGGGATGGTCGAAGTTCTCAAGGAAGCGGAAGTTAAACACGCGGCCGAGGCCGATCGCCATGTCCGAATAGCCGGAGAAGTCGAAGTATATCTGGAGCGTGTACATGATGGCGCCGAGCCAGCAGTAGAACCCCGGAATCGTCTCGACCTTCGCCGCGAAGATCACGTCCACGGCGCCGGCCATCACGTCCGCGATCAGCACCTTCTTCGCAAGGCCGATCGTGAAGCGGCGGAATCCGGAGACGATGTTGTCGAAGTCGGCCGTGCGGTTTTCAATGTCCTGGGCGATGGTCGCGTAGCGTACGATCGGCCCGGCGATCAGCTGCGGGAACAGGCTCACGTAGAGCATGAACTTGAACGGGTTGCGCTGGACCTCCACCGTCCCCCTGCGGACATCCACCATGTAGGAGATGATCTGGAACACGTAGAACGAAATGCCGATCGGCAACGCGACCTGCGGCACCTCCATCTTCACGCCAAAGTAGTTGAACACCGGCAGCAGGTTGCTGACGATAAAGCCGATGTACTTGTACGCCACGAGCGCGCCGAGGTCCGCGCATACGCCCACGCCCAGCAGAGTCGCCGAGAGCCACTTCCGCTCACCCGCCGCCATCCCGAGCGCAAGGAAGTAGTTGAGCACCATCAGCGCGAGCATGATGACGACTGCGGACGGCTCGCCCCAGGCGTAGAACAGGAGGCTGAACACGAGCAGCACGTACGGCCGCGCCTTCGTGTTCGCCAGAAAGTAAACGCCAATAAGGAGCGGCAGGAATACACCTAGAAACACAGCCGACGTAAATACCATCTCAAGTCTCTCGGTTGGTTATTTCTCGATCAGGCACCAGCTGCGGGCGGGAATAACGCCGGACGCGACGATGTCAGGCGTGGCGAGGTCGTAGCGCTGTTCCCTACGCGACCAGTTGCAGAGCACGGCCGCCACGCGCCCGTCCTTCTTCCGCCACACGGAATGGAGGATCGTCGGAACGGCCGGATGCCGCACCACCCTCGCCTTCTTCTTCGTCGTGTAGATTCCGCGCGCAAGGATTTCCACTGGCTGCTTCTCGCATGAAAGCGTACCCGGGGCGCACATTGTCCCGTCGTAGAGATAGTCGAGGTTCGCATGGTAGAACTTCGCCGTATCAACGGTGAACGCGAAGTCGGCGGCATAGCGCGGATCGTCGATATGCGTCATCCGCAGGCAGTGTACCATCGGCTGCATCCCCATCGCGACGCCACGGGCGAACTCGAGCGCGAACTGGTCCGGGTACAGCTTCTCCCACGCCTTCTCTTTCTTCCACCGACACTCGGGCGGCCATTTCGGATCCCACGGCGGGATGCCGTCAATGATGGCATAGCTGCCATAGAGCGTGATCGCCCCGTGGTACACGGCCTGAAACGCGGGGACCGTCTCCTCCTCCGGCATCGCGGACATCCCGAAACACTCGCCGTTCTGATAGAGGATGATGGCCGAGTCGACAATGTCCAGATAGGCCTCGGGCGTATATTCGGTAGAAATCGGGAAACCCGGGTTGTCGGCCTTGACCTGCCTCAGGAACTTGCGGTAGCCCTCCGTCATCATCGCGCCGCCGCCCGGAGGATGCGGATGGGTTGGACTCCAGCACTCGCAGACAACCGTGCGCCATCCGCCGATCTGGTCGAGATAGACGCCCGAAAGACCGCACTCCCGCAACTTGCGCACAAGCCCGCGCATGTGCGACTGGAAGTTCTTTGCCGTGCCGCACATCGTCGTGAGGCCGCTTGGAACGTAAATGTTGTACTGTCTGCCGCCCGTTTTGCCGGCCGCGCTCACGACGGCTTCGCGCGAGCCTTGCTCTTGCCATTTCGGACCCTTCACGTCCCAGCTGATTCCGTTCATGTAGGGCTGCACGAAGATGCCCTTGTCCACGAGCCTGCGCACGGTGGCGACGAACCGCTCCTCGCCCTCGCGCGGCGGCCAGAAGAACGGATAGCCCGCGTCATACGGAATGGCGTGCCACCAGTACCAGTCGAGCGCCACGGGAAGCCCGGACAGCTCCTGGAAACGCTCCACCGGCGGCGCGACCTCGTCCGAGAGACCTCTGTTCCAGAACCAGATGGCGATGTTGCGCAACTTGTCCTGCCGACGCGCGAACGCGGCCCGCGCCCACGGCTGTTCCCAGGCCCAGCGGCGGTAGATTTCCGCCGCCGCGAACCAGTCACCCTTGAATGTGCGGATCGTGCCGCCGAACGGCATTTCGCCGGCAACGCGGTTTCCGTCGGTGAGCTGCGGCGTATAGTGGAAGAGCATCGTCAGCGTCTGCGGCTTCGTCCCGTTGCGCACGAGGAAGCGGTTCATGTGCAGACGCGCGTCAC
>CAMKJU010000012.1 GCA_946413265.1 uncultured Lentisphaerota bacterium | reverse complement strand
GTCACGAACGTAGTTACGCTTGTCGCCACCAACCCAGTATGGATGGCGTGGCAGAATGAGAAGTTGCTCATCTCCACCCGCACTTTTAGGCTTTACCACGCGAATGCCGTGGAGGTCGCCGAGAGGTTCAACAGCACGTGGAGCGGGGACTTCGGCATTGCGTTCAGGGTAGCCAAGATGGCCCAAGCCTTTCCAGAGGCGAACACTGTGATGGTCACGGCTCCCGGAATGATCCTCGATGCCTGCGAAAAAGTGGTGAAGGCGATTGACATCGAGGTCCCTCAGGTCTACATCGAGGCGCGTTTCGTGGAACTCCAGAACTCGGCCTCGCACAAGCTCGGCATTGACTGGTCAATGCTCGACGGCATGAAAGGCACGGCTTCGTTCGGCGGCGGCATGGACCGTATGGTCGTGGGCAACGCGGTCACTGACTTCAAGCGCTCTGTCGTGTCGTCCGGCGGGGCGGGGAGTGCGGGCACCTACACATACGGCATCGCCGGGCAGACCGCGTCGAAGACGTCTTCCTACACGGAAAAAACGTCGGCGAAGGGCGAAGTCACATCGGATCGCACGTCGTCCGAGACCTCGACCACTACTGGGCGCGACGGCGGCATCAGCTACTTCTCCGGTACGCTGCAGTTCTCCGACATGTCGCTTGTGCTCAGCGCGCTCGACTCGAGCGGCGACGCGCGCATCTTCTCCAATCCGAAGATCATCGTGGCCAACGGCAAGAAGGCCACGGTGGACATGACCGAGAAGTACCCCAACGTGCAGATATCCGCCAAGCGTACGACCGGCAGCAACTCGGACGCCCTGGACTTGAGCATGAACATGGCGGCGGTACCCGGCGAGGACAAGATGATGTTCGCGAAGGAGGCCTTCTTCAGCTGGGGCATCTCGCTGGAGGTCACGCCGCGCGTAAGCTCCAACGGGCTTATCAACGTGTCCATCGTCCCCACGATCTCAAGTCGCACGGACTGGGTTACCGCTGGCGCGGGCGACACCGCGCAGTCTGCCAACAACGCCGGTACGTACTCGTCTAAGTACCCCGTGCTGGACGTACAGCGCCTCGTGACCGACTTTACGCTCGTGGCGGGCGAGACGGCCGTGATTGGCGGCCTATCGAGAACGACGGAGGAGCAGACGGATTCAGGCATTCCCTGGCTGCGCGACATCCCATGGGTCGGCGACAAGCTCTTCGGACGCAAGATCCGCTCGAAGGTGCAGAAGGAGATTCTCGTGTTCGTGACCGTGGGCATGGCGGATCCGAAGGGGCTGAAGCAGGACGTGGGCCTGCCCAAGAACGCGGTGCTCGGCCGCATGTACACTGAGGGCGTGAAGCTCGAACCAGGCGACCGCCACGGCAACGCGATCGAGGGCATCGCCTCGCTGGACACGCGCTCACTCGACGAGCAGGCGAAGGATCCGCTTGCCACCAACCGGACGGAAAGGGTGACGTTCCCGCTTCCTTTCAGGAAGAACGATTAAAAGGATGCGCACAAGGGGCGTTTTTTTGGTATAATCTTCTCCGATGTTCAAGCGATTCTGTCCTATAGTCCTGGCCCTCGTGGCTCTGCCGCTCGCCGCGCAGCTCGTTACCGCGCCGCCGCCCGACCGTCTGGAGCTGGCCATCCAGCTCTCGAAAAGGGGCATGTACGCCGAGGCCCTGCGCGAGTACGAGGCCATCCGCAACGCGAAAGGCGTGCCGCACGACGAGGTGCTGTTCCGTCTCGGAGACACCTATCGCATCCTCAAGCGGCCCGAAGACGCGCTCAACTGCTACGCCGAGCTAATTGCCTCCACGCCGGCCTCGCGCTATGCCGACGTGGCACGCTTGAACCGTGCGATGCTCCGCACCGGCGAAGCGCGCGCGCGGGAACTGAAGGAACTTGACCGCAGGAGCGCCTCCGATTCAATCCGCGCAACGGCGCTCAATTACCTGGGCGACATCGCCCGCGACGCGAAGGACATGAAGGGCGCCATCGACTACTACCGCCGTGCTGCGGAGATTTCGCGCACGAACGACGTGGCGCGCCTTGCCCGACTGAAGGGGGCTGCACTGCTTTCGGAGTCCGACTCGGTGCAGGACAGGCGCCAGGCGCTCGGCATCTACCTGGACATGGCCGCGTCGAGCGATCCGCAGGTCGCGGCAGAGGCTCTGTTCTCCGCCGCGATGCTGGGTTATCGTGACGAGAGGTATACCGAGGCCGCCAGGCTCTTCCACCGCCTCGCGTCCGAATTCCGCGATTCGCCGCGCGTAAAGGAGTCGCGTATCTACGCGGCATGGGCCTGCTATCTTTCCGGACGCTACTCCGAGGCGCTGGAGATAGCTTCGCCGCTGCGCGGACCAGACAACGAGGATGCCTACTACATCACCGCTTCGGCGTTGCGGATGCTTGAGCGGCGCGTGGACGCGATACACGCATACGCCGCGCAGCTGAAGGAGTTTCCGAAGGGACGCTACGCCGACGAGGCGTGGTTCGACTACCTATCCGTGATTTCCGCGCAGGGCGATAACGCCGGCGTCCTGAAGATGCTCTCATCGCATGGAGACCCTCCTGCAAAGTACGCGGAACGCGCATGGAGCCTCGGCTGTGAAAGCGCAATCGCGCTCACGAACTATCCTGTTGCCGTCGAGTATGCGCGCCGCATGGCGAAGAACAGGAAAAGCGCGTTTGCGCCGCGTGCGGTCCACCGTCTCGCGTGGTTGCTGGAGCAGACACGCGACTGGGGGCGCGCGGCCGTGGCCTACCGCGGTCTTGCCGGAGACTGGCCCACGAATGCCGTGGCCCCGCAGGCTCTTTTTCTAGCGGGCGCATGCGAAATGAAGCGCGGACAGGTCGAACAGGCGTGCAACGACTGGAAAAACCTCGTGGCGCGCTATCCCGACTCCCCGTATGCGTCTGACGCGCTATACGCGCGCGCCATAGCGGTGCTGCGGCGTCCGGAGAAGACTGTGCGTGACTACCGCGCGGCGGAGCAGCTGCTGGGCGAGCGGATTACGCGCTTCCCGAACGCGGCCCGGCGCATGGAGAACCTTTACTGGTGGGGCGTCGCGGCGTTAGGCGCGGGCGACGAACCCGAGGCAGAGAAGCATTTCCGCGCCGCGCTGGCCGAAAAGCCTTCAGCCGTATTTGAGCGCGAGATAAAGCTGGAGCTCGCGTCCGTGCTCAAGAAGCGTGGGGCCTCGCGCGAGGCGGCGACGCTGTTCGCCTCTCTCCTGAACACGAAGGCCGTTGGCCGCCTCACGTCGGAGGTCCTGGAGTGGACGGCACGCACGCTTATGGACATGCAGGAATGGGGAACCGCTTGCGCGGCCGCATCCGTTCTTGAGCGCAGGAACGTGGACCCGGCCTGGACGCAGACCGCGGCCACGCTGCTGGGGCAGGCCCGCGAGCGGCTGGGCGAAAAGGACGCCGCGAAGGAGGCGTACGCCCGCGCGCTTGCAACTGGGGCCGAAACGGAGAGCGGCGCTCTGGCCGCGCTTGCGCTGGGGCGGCTTGAATCAGAAGGCGGGCAGTTCGACGAGGCGCGCGAGCATCTGGAGAACGCCGTCACCCGCGCCCAATCTCCCGAACAGCGGTCCCTGCGCATCCAGGCATACGCCGCGCTCGCGGCGAACGAGGAGGAGCGCGGGGAGATGGACAAGGCCCTTGCCTACCACATGCTCGTAGGGTCGCTGTTCGACGATGCGAAGATGGTGCCACACGCCCTCTCCCGCGCGGCGGCCATTCTCAAGGAAAAGGGTCGGGAGAAGGAGTCCCGGGATGTCATGGCCGAACTGCGCAAGCGGTTCCCTAACGCACAGGAGGCGCTATGAGTGCAGATGCCGCGCAGACTCTGGAAGCCGATTTCGAGAAGACGAACGAAGAGAGCCGCGAGCGGAGCTTCATGCTCATCATCGTGCTGCTGATAGTCTCCGTGGCCGTACACATCGGGCTGATGCTCTCTGTTTCCGACTACTCCTTCACTCCAACGGTGGAAAAAGTCCACACCGACCGCAAACTGACGAAAGACCTTCCGCAGATGCAGATGCGGAAGTACGAGGGCGACCCGCTTGCGGAGATCATCCGCGACGTACCGCGTCCCGCGCCGGCACCCGACGAAGAGCGCCAGGTGGACCGTGTGGAGCGTCTTTCCGGCGACGTGACAGGCTCGGTGGTGCCAGAGATGCCGGAAACCCCCGCGTCCATCATGGCGCCTGCGCAGCCGGACGTTACGCCGCGCGCCGTCGAGGCGGCCGAATGGCAGCCGCGCCAGGACATCCTCTCTGTGCCGGAGCCGACGGTGCCGGATGTCCGCGAAGCGCTGCCGCGTGTCGTAATCCCCAAGGTGGAGCGCGTGGCGCACGCTGCGGACATCGTCCCGGCGTTCGACTTGATAGAGAGCACGGAGTCCGCCTTTACCGCATCATCTACAGCTCCGTCCATCTCGTCAAGCCTCGCCCCAAGCAAGGAAAGTGGTGGCTCGCCTGTCGCCGCCCCCGCCCCCGCAGCTCCTCGTGCGGCACCGCGGCGGGCGCCTGGCAGCGTAGGCGGGGCTGCGACCCTGTCGGAAGGCGCGCCTGCTGCGTTCACGATCCTTTCAGAAGCTGAGGAGGCCCAGAGGCGTCGCGATGCCGCCGAGGCAGCTGCTGCGAAGAAGGCGGGCAAGACTGTTGAGCAGGTGCGAGCCGAGAAGCTGGCGGAGGAGGCTGCTAAGGCCGCGAAGCCGCCGACAGCGCCACCGGCCATGGCGCGCGTGGACGAGGCCATCGTGGAGCAGGAGAAGGCGGCTGTGCGCAAGCTGCGCGACGAAAAGGTCGCAACAGGGCGTCCGTTCGACAAGAACGTGAACGTGGGACTTGGATTCTGGATCGACCCGAAAAACCCCAGCCGCAAGTACTTTAGGATCCGCGTGGCCTCCAATCCCCTCAATCCGCTGCCAATTGTCTCGAAGGACATCGTGTTCATGCTCGATGCCTCCGGCTCAATCGGCAACGATCGCCTCAGCTCGTGCCGCAACGCCGTACTGGAGGCGCTTGACCGTCTCAACACGGGGGACCGTTTCAACGTGGTTGCGTTCCGCGACAAGTTCTCCTACGCCTTTCCCGATACGGCGTGGCGCGAAGTGGACGTGAACTCCGTCGAGGAGTCCCGCAAGTGGCTCAGGACGCTCAAGGCGCACGGCAACACGGACGTGTTCCGCACTCTCCGCAGCGTGCTCACGCTGCCGCGCGACCCGGCGCGTCCGATCGTGGCTTTCGTGGCGACGGACGGTGACGCTACGAGCGGCATGACACGCTCGGCGGAGATCATCTCCCGCTTCTCCGAGCTGAATGGCGGTCTGGTCTCGATCTTCATGTACGGCGTCAAGCCCGAGGCGAACGCCTACCTGATGGACATGCTTACGCGCTGCAATCGCGGCGGATGGGCGTGCCACAAGGGTCTGCGCTGGCAGGCCGCAAAGGGCGTGCCGGACCTCTCTAAGAAGTTTGAGAAGCCGGTGCTCACCGACGTTGCCGTGATCTTCACCGCCTCGTCCCGAGCCGAAACATATCCGAAGCTCGTTACGAACCTCTGCGAGGACGAGCCTGTGGAGATATACGGAGTGTGTCCGGCGGACCAGAAGGAACTCGTGTTCCAGATGCGCGGATTGAATTCCGTGACGCCGTTCGAGAGCATGTTCACGCTGTCTTTCGCCTCTGCCCAGCAGATGGACCAGGATGTCCGCACCGAATGGGCCACGCGGCGTCTCTACGAGCAGATCGCCGAGTACACTCGCAAACCGAGCAAGAAACTCTTGGCGGACATCCATGCGTTCGCCGCCGCCTACGGAATCGCTGTCCCATACGAAAAGGAAATGAAATGAGAAGGCACCTTTTTCTCATCGTCTGCGTCTGCGCGCTTATATCCGCAGCGTTCGCTGGCACCTCCGGTCGCCGGAAGGTCACCGTCACAGTAGACTGGGCGCGGGGCGACGTGGAAAGCCAGAATGCCGTTGCGTTCCTCAAGAAGACCGTTCTGGGGTACCGCGAGGCCGGACATCCTGTCGCGATGAGGGCCACGCTCCGCAACGGCGGCAACGTGCCAGACATCCGCGTGAAGAACGCATCCGGCAAGGAGGTGTACTCTGGTTCGGACAAGAACGACGCCGCCGTGGCCATCACCGAGGCGATCATGGATCTTCCAATTCCCGGGCATCTAATCAACGGAGTGGTTCTGAAGAAGTTCCGCAACTACGACCAACGCTACGTCATGGGCAAGGTGAGGGGCGAAGGGGCGGACCTCGCGCCGTTCAAGGCCGCGCTGAAGAGCAGAAGACCCGGAGAGGCCGAGGAGGCGCAGGCCATCCTCGACTCCATTGAAAAGGCGAAAAAGGAATTGGAAGAGGACATCGCTGCCTGCTTGGCCGAGGGTACGAAGGAGTCGAAGGGCGAGGCCCTACGCGATATCGTATGGTTCAGGCAGACGTGGCCGAGCGAGAGGGACAAATACGCAGAGCAGTACAAGACGCTTCTGGCGGACCCAGAGGCGAAGGCCGAGGCGGCTGCCCTACTGAAGGCGGCGAAGAAGAGAAAATGAATTTTGACACGGTAGAAGACTGCCTTGCCGCGCTGCGTCGCGGCGAGATCATCGTGGTCACGGATGACGAGGACCGCGAAAACGAGGGCGACTGCATCTGCGCCGCCGAGTTCGCCACCACTGCGAACGTAAACTTCATGGCCTCCTACGCCAAGGGCCTCATCTGCATGCCGATGAGCCGGGCGTTCTGCGAACGGCTCGACCTGCCGCAGATGGTGTCCGCGAACACCGACAACCACCAGACCGCGTTCACCGTTTCGATCGACTCCGTGGAGACTACGACCGGCATCTCCGCAGCCGAGCGCTCCATGACTGCCCTCGCGTGCGTGCGCGAGGGCGCGAAGCCGTCAGACTTCCGCCGCCCAGGCCACATGTTCCCGCTCGAGGCGCGCGCGGGCGGCGTCCTGAAACGCGCGGGCCACACGGAGGCGACCGTGGACCTCTGCCGTCTGGCAGGACTACGCGAGGTGGGGCTTTGCTGTGAGATCATGAAGGACGACGGCACGATGGCGCGTCTCCCCGACCTCACCGAGTTCGTGCGCGCGCACAACCTTCGCTTCATGACGATTGCCTCGCTCATCGAGTACCGCCGCACGCGCGAGAAGCTAGTGGAGATGGTTGAGGAGGTTGATCTGCCGACCGATTTCGGACGCTTCCGCCTGCGCATGTACCGTTCGCGCGTGACGGGTCTCGAACATCTCGCGCTCTTCAAGGGCGACCTCGCGTACGGCGGGCCCGCGCTCGTTCGCGTACACTCCGAGTGCTTCACCGGCGACGTGTTCGGCAGCGAGCGTTGCGACTGCGGACACCAACTGCACGAGGCGATGCGGATGATCGACCGCGAAGGACGCGGAGCGATTCTCTACATGCGCCAGGAAGGGCGCGGCATCGGACTTGCGAACAAACTCCACGCCTACCACCTGCAGGAAAACGGACTCGACACCGTTGAGGCCAACGTGAAACTCGGTTTCGCGCCCGACCTGCGCGAGTACGGCGAAGGCGCGCAGATACTCGCCGACCTCGGCGTGAGCCAGGTACGCCTGATGACGAACAATCCCTGCAAGATCAAGGGTCTCGCCGGCTACGGCATCGAGATCACGGAGCGCGTGCCGATAGTGATAAGCCCCACCGCCTTCGACAAGCGCTACCTCGATACCAAGCGCGAGAAGATGGGCCATTTGATCTAGACTATTGCTTTCGACACTATCTGATGAGATAATTATCCATGTAGAACAGGTAGAACATGCAAAACATCCAGATGATTTATATGTTCTGCATGTTCTACATGGACAATTAATAAAGAGGCACGTGAGTGAGGGAATGGATACTGTGGAGCGACTTTTCAAACTAGTTTCGGACTTCAAGCCCACCGGCGATCAGCCGGAGGCGATCGACGCGATCGTGAAGGGGCTTGAGAAGGGCAAGGACCGTCTCGTTCTCCAAGGCGTGACCGGCAGCGGCAAGACGTTCACGATGGCAAATGTCATTGCGCGCTGGAACCGTCCCACGCTCATCCTCTCGCACAACAAGACGCTCGCCGCCCAGTTGTTTGCCGAACTGCGTCAGTTCTTCCCCGAGAACGCCGTCGAGTACTTCATCTCCTACTACGACTACTACCAGCCCGAGGCGTACATCCCGCAGACGGACACCTACATCGAAAAGGATGCCTCGATCAACGAGGAGATCGAGCGTTACCGCCTCGCCGCCACGAACGCGCTCATCGCGCGTCGCGACGTGATCGTGGTCGCCTCCGTGAGCTGCATCTACGGCCTCGGCGAATCGACGGAATATCGCAACCTGGCCGTCGGATTCAAGCAGGGCGAAAACTGCGGACGTGGCAGCCTCGTGGACCGGCTCATCGCCGCGCAGTACGTGCGCAACGACCTCGACTACTCCCCCGGCACGTTCCGCGTGCGCGGGGACGTGGTGGACATCTTCCCCGCCTACGCGACGGACGGCATCCGCGTAGAGTTCTTCGGCGACGAGATCGACTCCATCCGCCAGCTCTCCGTGCCCGACTTCAAGCCCGGCGTCTCCATGCCCGCCGCCGTCGTCACGCCAGCTAAGCAGTTCGTGATGCCGAAGGAAAAGATGGAGGCCGCTTACCAGCGGATTACGGAGGAGTTGAAGGAACGTCTCCTCTTCTTCGAGGAACGCAAGAAGTACATCGAGGCGCAGCGTATCCGCGAGCGCACGGAATACGACATCGAGATGATGCGCCAGCTCGGCTACTGCAACGGTATCGAGAACTACTCGCGTCCGCTCACCGGACGCGCCCCCGGCGAGCCGCCGGAGTGCCTGCTCGACTACTTCCCCGACGATTTCCTGACGATCATCGACGAGTCCCACGTGGCCGTGCCGCAGCTCCGCGCAATGTTCAACGGCGACCAGGCGCGCAAGCAGAAGCTCGTGGACTACGGATTCCGCCTGCCGAGCGCGAAGGACAACCGTCCGCTCCGCTTCGAGGAGTTCGAGCGAAAGATCCACCAGATCGTCTTCACGAGCGCGACGCCGGGTGACTACGAGTACGACGTGTCGTCCATCGTGGCCGAACAGGTGATTCGTCCGACAGGCCTTCTCGACCCCGAGATCGAGATCCGTCCGCTCAAGGGCCAAATCGACGACCTCATGGCCGAAATCCGCAAAGTGGCGGAGAAGGGCGACCGCGTGCTCGTGACCACGCTCACGAAACGTTCCGCCGAAGACCTCACCGCCTATCTGCACGAAACGGGCCTGCGAGTCGAATACCTGCACAGCGGCATCGACGCGCTCGAGCGCGTGGCGATTCTCGGCCGTCTCCGCAAGGGCGAGTTCGACTGCCTCATCGGCATCAACCTCCTCCGCGAGGGGCTCGACTTTCCCGAGGTGGCGCTCGTTGCGATCCTCGATGCGGACAAGGAGGGCTTCCTGCGTTCCACCACGTCGCTCGTGCAGACCGCGGGCCGTTGCGCGCGCCACGTCAACGGACGCGTGATCCTCTACGCCGACCATCAGACGGATGCCATCCGCGACCTCCTGCGCATCACGAAGAATCACCGCACGAAGCAGATTGCATACAACAAGGCACACCACATCACGCCGAAGAGCGTGAAACGCGCGATCAACGAGGCGGTGTACGTTTACTCCGAGGCAAAGAAGACGGAGCGTGCTGTCGTGAACGCGACGCCGGAGAAGTTTGACGTGGCCGAGACGATTGCCGCGCTGCAGGAGGAAATGGTGCAGGCTGCTGACGCCCTTGAATTCGAACGCGCCGCATATCTCCGCGACCAGATTAAGGCACTAAAGGCAATAAAATAGCATACGTAAAATAGCATACGGCGGTAGCCAACTTTCCACTCGCCATCGGAGGCCGAGTATGGTATACTCTTGCCATTCGATTCTGCATCAGGAAGCGGGGGCGGGTTGCCCCTGCGCCAACCGAGCGTCAGCCACGGTGGTTCGGGATGTTCCCCCGGATGCGCTTCGCAAGTACGAAGAAAGAGAGTAGAACATGCAAAAACATGCCGCACGGCACGTTTTTACTTCCGAGTCTGTCTCGGAAGGCCACCCCGACAAAGTCGCCGACCAGATCTCCGACGCGATTCTGGACGCCTGCCTCGCGAAGGACGCGCGCGCGCACGTCGCCTGCGAGACGATGTGCGGTCCCGGCCTCGTCGTGAACATGGGCGAGATCACCAGCGAGGGATTCGATACGGTCAACACGCAGGAAATCGCCCGTAGCGTTGTGAAGGACATCGGCTACGACTGTCCCGTAGAGGGCTTCAGCTGGAACACGTTCAACTACGTGAGCGCACTCCACGACCAGAGCCCCGACATCGCGGTGGGCGTAAACCGCAAAGATGTCAAGAAGCAGGGCGCGGGCGACCAGGGCATGATGTTCGGCTACGCGACGCGCGAGACGCCGTCGCTCATGCCCGCCCCGATCATGTACGCGCACGAGCTGTTGGTCCACTTCGCGCGCCTGCGCAAGACGCGCAAGTTGCCGTTCCTGCGCCCCGACTCCAAGAGCCAGCTTTCCGTCGTCTACGAGGACGGACGCCCCGTCGCGATTGACACGGTCGTCATCTCGCACCAGACCACCGAGGAGGGCGCGAACAAGAAGTCCTACGCGCAGATTGAGGAAATTGCCCGCGACCGCCTCGCGAAGACGAAGCTCCTCACGAACCGCACGCGCTTCTACGTGAACCCCACCGGCAAGTTCGTGGTGGGCGGCCCCACCGGCGACAGTGGCCTCACCGGGCGCAAGATCATCGTCGACACATACGGCGGCATGGCCGCTCACGGTGGCGGCGCCTTCTCCGGCAAGGATCCCTCGAAGGTGGACCGCAGCGCCGCCTACTACGCGCGCTACGCGGCGAAGAACATCGTCGCCGCCGGCTACGCGGACCGCTGCCAGATACAGGTGGCCTACGCGATCGGCGTGGACCGGCCCGTCTCCGTGTGCGTGAAGACGTTCGGCACGAACCACGGCGTCACGAACGAGCAGATCGAGAAGCTCATACTCTCCGGCAAGGTGTTCGACTTCCGTCCCTACGCGCTCACCGCCGATCTCGGCCTCACGACGCCAAAGGGCTGGTGCTACCGCGACACGGCGAGCTACGGACACTTCGGGCGCGACGCCTTCCCTTGGGAGAAGACGGACAAGGTGGCCGCCCTGAAGGATGTCCTCGGTTAAACAACATGAAAAAACAGCACGAAGCGTTTCCACGTCTTGGACGACGGGACTGGTTGAAGGGGTGCGCCGCCGGTGCATTGTGCCTCGGCGGCTGTGCGTCACTCGGACGGCATAACTCGGACGACTACTCCGTGGTGCTGCTAGGCGACACGCATTACGATACGTTTCCCTCATCGACCTACCACACCCACTACGACAACGACCGCAAGGCCGAATGGCTCTGGCGTGTGCAGCGCGCCGAGTTCATGCGCAACGGTGACATGTGGGCGGAGCGGTGTCCGCGCCTCCTGAAGGCCTCCGCCGCGTGCCTGCCGTCCGACGCACGCTTCGTGCTGCAGCTCGGTGACCTCGTGCAGGGCGACTGCGACGACCAGCCCACGCACAAGCTGATGCTCGACGACGCGATGCAGCTCATGAAACGCGCCTACGCGGGGCGTCTGCCGTTCGTGGCGGTGGAGGGCAACCACGACATCCGCGGCGACGGCGCGTGCGAGGCGTACCACGCATGGTCGAACGCCACGATGGGGCGCGAGCTCGGACAGACCGTGGAGTCCACCACGTACTCCTTCCGGCAGGGACCGGACGCCTGGGTGGTGGTGGACTTCAACTGTCCCGATCCCGACCGCATCAACCGCCTCGTGGATGAGACGGAGGGCGCGCGGCACCTGTTTCTCGTGACGCATGGTCCCCTCGTGTTCAGCGATTCCGGCTCGTTCCGCTGGAGCCTTCTCGGCGCGCCCAAGTACAACGAAGCGCGCCGTGCGCTCATCGCGAAGCTCATGCGCCGCCGCGCGATCGTTCTCGCGGGACACACCCACGTGATCGACTTCAAGAGGCTCAAATCGATCGAGGGCGAGCTCACGCAGTTCATCACGAGCGCCGTGTGGACGGACGAGCAGATGGCGTTTTCAAAACCGCTCTACACCGACCCGAAGGGGTTTGGCTCACTGAATGAGTCGCGCATCACGGACGAACGTGCGCGCGCGGACTTCCGCGCCTGCATCGCCGAGGTGGCACAGAATCTTGTGGAATACTGGTTCGCCGTTGCGGCCGGACATGTCACGCTCGCCGTTTCGGACCGTTCCGTGAAGGCGACATTCTATCCCGGCGACGCGCGCACGCCGAGCCAGATGTTCGAGCTGTCAAGCACGCGGGCGTGACGTGGCGCGCTTGGCTTTTGTTGTGTGCTGGCGCTTCTCGAATTCGCGGAGTCCGGCGTTGCGGAGCTTGCAGGCCGGGCATTTCCCGCAGCCCGCGCCGGGGATGCCGTTGTAGCAGGTGAGCGTCTCGTTCTTCACGATGTCGAGGATGCCTAGTTTGGCGGCGAGCGCCCATTCCTCGGACTTCGTCTTGTTCATGAACGGCGTGACGATCTTGAAGGGCCATTCCATTGCAAGGCGCATCATGCGCTGCTGCGCGCGGATGAAGTCCGCCCGGCAGTCAGGGTAGCCGGAGAAGTCGGCCTGCGACACCCCTGTGTAGATCTCGCGTGCGCCGAGCGACTTCGCCCACACGCCGGCGGAGAGCAGAAAGAAGGCGTTGCGTCCCTCCACGACTGTCGTGGGACAGGACGCATCCGCGCGCTTGGCGATCGGGATGTCGTCGTTCATGAGCGCGTTGCGCGTGAGGTGGCGGTAGAAGTCGAGCCGCACCACCTTGTGGCGGGCGATGCCGAAGCGGCGCGCGAGGGCCTTGGCGTATTTCGTCTCAAGGACATGGCGCTGGCCGTAGTTGAAGGTGATGGCGGCGACGCGGTCCGCGCCGTGGCGGCGCACGGCGAGCGCGAGGCAGGTCGCGCTGTCCTGTCCGCCGCTCAACACCACGACGGCCTCTATGTCTTCTTTTTTCATGCAGGGAGAAGTATAACACAATTCCCCCCGCGCTGGGAATATGCTATACTACCGCCATGGCAAAATATACCATCAAGAAAGGATCATGAACGTGGAGATTTCACGGAGAGAATTTATTGGAGGCGGCGTGATGGCCGCAGCGGGCATTACGGTGCCCGGATGCATTTCGTTGCAGGAACCTCTTAATGCCACGGCACCCGTGCCGATTCTGCGCAAGGCGGGCTTCCGCAAGCCGGGAGAGAAAATCCGGATGGCGTTCATAGGCAGCGGGGGGCGCGGCGGGGCGAACCTCAACGAGTTTCTCAATCTGGGCGAGGAGATTGTGGCGCTCTGCGACGTGGACCGCCGGATTCTAGACGGCGCCACTAAGCGGGTGGCGAAGCACTACCCGAAGGTGCACCGCTATCAGGACTGGCGCGACATGCTTGAGCGCGAGAAGAGCCTCGACGCAGTGGTCGTCTCCACACCCGATCACATGCACGCCGCCTGCGCCATCGCTGCGATGGAGCGTGGCTGCCACGTCTACGTGGAGAAACCCCTCGTGCGCACATGGTGGGAGGCCGAGCGCTTCCGCGAGGTGGCGAAGAAATGCGGCGTCGTCACGCAGATGGGCAACAATGGCAATGGCATGGACGGACAGCGCCGCAACATCGAGATTCTACAGAGCGGCGTGCTGGGCGAGATACGCGAAATCCACGTTACGACGAACCGCCCGGTCTGGCCGCAGGGACTCAATCGGCCAAGCGGTTCCGACACGGTTCCCGACACGCTTGACTGGAACCTCTGGCTCGGCGTCGCGCCGAAGCGTCCGTACAAGAGGGGCGTGTACCATGCGTTCAAGTGGCGCGGCTGGTTCGACTTCGGAACGGGAGCGATGGGCGACATCGCGTGCCACGCGATGAGCGCTTTCTGGCGCGGACTTGACCTGCGCGACGTGGTGAGCGTGGAGACGGTGAAGACTACGCAGACGTTCGCCGAGACGTATCCCAAGGCGACGACAGTGAAGCTGGTGGTGACGAGCGGACGCCAGGCGAAGCCCATTGAAATCTACTGGTACGACGGCAATACTTGTCCGCCTCCCGAGACCTGCCGCCGCCTAACGAACGGAAAGCTTGATAAGTTCGACGGCACGCTCATCGCCGGCACGGAGGGCGTGTTCTGGAACGGACAGATGATGATGAAGGGCGATGCGAAGTTCACGCGCCACCAGGACCATCCTGCCACGAAGGCCATCCCCGTCTCGCTTCCGCGCGTAAGGGGACACCACTGGGAGTTCGCCGAGGCCGTACGCGGCGGGGCGCGTCCGTTCTCGGACTGTGACCACTCCGTGCCGCTCACGGAGATGGTACTGCTCGGTTGTATCTCGCAGCGCGTGCCGGGGCGTCTCGACTGGGACGCGAAGGCGAACCGCTTCCGCAACTCTGAAGCGGCGAATGCGCTTCTGGTGCCATACGTTCGTCCACTCTGGAAAATTGGCTGAGGAGCGCTGTCGCCATGGGCAAGTTCCAGATTACGGGCCGGAAGGCCGTTGGCGGCGTCCACCGCGTGCCGGGCAACAAGAACGCGGCGTTGCCGATGATCGCGGCGGCGCTGCTCTCGGACGAGCCGGTCACTCTTGAGAACGTGCCAGACATCGACGACGTGCGCCTCATGTTCGCGTTCGCCCAGCGCTTCGGCGCGAAGGTTTCGCGCGATATGGCTGCGCGGACGGCAACGGTCACGGCGAAGCACCTGAAGTGCGCTCGCCTCGACCCAGAGCTCGCACGGAAAATCCGCACGTCAATCCTCTTCGCGGGGCCGCTCCTCGCGCGCACGGGGTCCGTGAGCCTCCCGCCGCCAGGCGGCGACGGTATCGGGCATCGTCGGCTCGACACGCACTTCGAGGGCTTTGAGTCCCTCGGCGCAAAGGTGAAGTGCGGCCGACACATACTCTCCGTGAAGGCGCCCAAGAACGGCCTTGTCGGCGCGCGCATTCTCCTCGACGAGGCGAGCGTGACGGCCACGGAAAACATCCTCATGGCGTCAGTGCTCGCGCGCGGCGTCACCGAGATCTACAACGCCGCATGCGAACCGCACGTGCAGGATCTCTGCACGATGCTGAACGCGATGGGCGCGTGCATCACTGGCGCGGGTACGAACCTTCTCCGCATTGAGGGCGTGGAACGTCTGCACGGCTGTACGGCGCGCGTGGGTTGCGACCTCATCGAGGCGGTGAGCTACCTCGTGGCGGCCGTTATCACGGGTGGCGAACTGACACTTGAAAACATGGACATAGCGTCGTTTCGCGTGCTCTCCAAGCCCCTGCGACGCTTCGGCGTGCGGTGGAGCGAGGACGCGGCGAAGGGGACGGTGCACGTACCCGTCCACCGCCACCTCAAGATGCACTACGACCTTGGCGACGCGATTCCGTCCGTGGCGGATGGTCCGTGGCCGATGTTCCCGAGCGATCTCATCTCAATCCTCATCGTGCTTGCCACGCAGACGCGCGGGACGTGTCTCTTCTTCGAGAAGATGTTCGAGAGCCGTCTCTACTTCGTGGACCACCTCATCGGCATGGGGGCGAAGATCGTGCAGTGTGACCCGCACCGCGTGGTCGTGACCGGCCCCACGCAGCTCGTCGGTTCTACCGTTACCTCGCCCGACATTCGCGCGGGCATCGCCCTCATCCTCGCCGCGCTCTGCGCGAAGGGGCAGACGACGATCCTCAACGCGGAGTCTGTCGACCGCGGGTACGAATCCGTGGAGAAGGAACTTGCCGTGCTTGGCGCAGACATGAAGCGCCTCGGCGCATCGTCTAACGCCTGATGACGTCCCGCCGAGCCATTGGCTGTGCCGCGCACGCGCCCGCCGCTGGCGGAGTGGGCGTGTGCGCGCGGACGTGAGACGATAGACGAGAGACGAGCCGAGACGTGAGACGATGAGACCTTGGCGAAGCCGCATAGCCTTATCGTCTCACGTCTACGAGTCTCCATTCGCGTCTCGCGTCTCACGTCTCTTGTCAACCTCTGAGTACCCTCTCGCAGTAAGGCGGCGTTTCACCTTTCGCGAATTTCGGATAGACGGTGGGGGCAGGTTTGTGGTATCATAGCGGCGCCCCCCGGGATTGAACTCTGTGGCAACGGAGGTACGAAAGGGAGTCGTTGATGAGCCGTTGGGTTGAAACCGAAGGAGTCCTGCTGTGAACGGATCGAGAAGCCTGAAGGGTGGGCGGACGGTCCGGGAGGGTGTGTCGATCTCGGGAACCGCGGTCGCCGATTTGGAGCGTGATGGAGGAGGCTTCCTCCGCGGGCTTGAGCGCGAAAGCGCGGCCTAAGCGTCGTCGGCATCCGACGAGGCATCGCCTATTCCGAAAATGCGACTGTTGGCGCATTGTATCCAGTGGCCGGCGTTCGGCCGCGCAGTGCGCCGGCATCACAAAGAAAGGAATAGGCACATGAAGAAACCAACCGAATCCGGGGCGATCGACATCGCAGCCGTTCAATCCCGCATGCTCACGATCCGCAATCAGCAGGTGTTGCTCGACCGAGATGTCGCCGCGCTGTATGGCGTGCAGACGAAGGAAATCAACCAGGCGATACGGAACAATCCCGGGAAATTCCCCGAAGGATTCGTATTCCAGTTGAATGAAGACGAGTTTGAAAATTGGAAGTCAAAAATTTTGACCTCCAATTTATCTGCTAGGGAGATTGCAGTCATCAAGATGGGGATACGTCGAGCCCCGTATGCTTTGACGGAGCGCGGCCTTTACATGCTGGCAACGATTTTGAAGGGCGAAGTGGCCACGCGCGCAACACTTGCCATCGTGAACACCTACGCCCAGGTGCGTTCGATGGTTCGCGACATGGAGGCGATCCAAAAGGAGAAGGCGGGGTCGCCGGAACAGGCGAATCTGCTCACCCGGGCCGGCCACAAGCTTGCGGGGCTCATCGGCGACAATCTCTCCACGGTATCGCGGAAGACGACGATCGAGCTGAATCTCGCTTTGGCAGCAGAGCTACCACGATTGGATTTGCATGTCGGAGGAGATGCTCTCCGCCGTCAACCGCTACATCGACTACAATCCGCTGAAATTCGAGCTGCGCTACAACCAGCCCGAGTTCCTCGCCATCCACGAGCCGCTCGCCGCGTGGCGGCTTTCAACAGAGGAATTCTGGCGTGGCATCGGCGCCGTTGATTTACTTGATTGCGACAAGCCTTTCATCGCACTTCGCATCAGCCGCAAGCTCTCGCCGCGGCAGGTAAATGAGGCGGTCGCGCGCATTCGCCGCCGGGTGGGGGATTATATTTTTGTGAGTGGCTGGATCAGCCCAGGGGAGAAGGCGGTGCGCGATATGCTGCTCGCCGAGCCGAGGGGTCGGATCGTGCAGATCTTGCCATCGGCGATGCCGCACGATTTCAAAGTTGGTAGCTTGTGGCTTGAGGCGATTCGCGATCGCCGTGCGGCGATCATCGCGCGCGGCAACAGCGAAATCGAATTCTCGCGGGCGGCGTGCCTTGAGGTGAATGCGACGGCGGTAAGGGTGGCGGGAAAGGCGGTTTACTGGCTGCCAGAGGGGCCGAAGCTCGTTTCTTGATAGTACCGCTTGCGGTACTACTACGATGGAAGTTGATGCGAAAGTGCCCAAGGGCACAACGTTTATGGTATACTATCGCTCAAGCGATGTTGGTGAATCTATCAATTATAGCTTGAGAGAATGGAAGAAACAGCTACAGATCTTTTCATCGCGCGGGCCGAGGCGGCGGCTGCGCAGGTGCATGCCGTGCCTGATGAGGCGGCGGCTGCGCGCGAGGTGGAGGCGATCCGCGCCGAGAAGGGCGCGGATGGCGGCGCGCACGGGGTGCGCGCCCTACCGGGTGGGGTTGGCGTGGTGCGCGCCGCGAAGGGCATCGCCCAGACGGGCACGTGCATCGTGGTGACGGACGACGAGGCCCTGCGCCTCGAAACGATGCTCCCCGAAGTGAGCGTGATTCTTTTGAACAGCGCCGACATCCTGCCCGACCTTCCCTCCGCCGCGCCGTTCCTGCGCGCGGAGCAGACCCAAGGGCGCGCCTCCTACGTTTCCTTCATCACGGGCCCGAGCCGCACGGCCGACATCGAGCGCGTGAGTGCGATCGGCGTGCACGGTCCGCTGGAGCTCCACATCGTGCTGATCGGAGGACGTCCATGAGCTACGCACGCGAGATCGAGGCGGCGCTGAAGGATGGCTTCCTCCGCCGCACGCTAGATAAATTCGCTGTCGAATACCGCGCGGGGCGCGATCGCGTGTTCGCGGAAGTGGACGAACGCGCGCTTATCCAGCGCATTGCAGACGTCAAGGACGATGCGGCGCGCCACATGGAGGAATTGTACGAAAGGTTCCGCGCGGAGGCCGAGAAACGCGGCGCCGTGGTTCTCCGCGCGAAGGACGCCGCGGAGGCGCGCGAAATCATCGCCGCCATCGCCAAGGAGAATGACGTCCACAAGATCGTCAAGTCAAAGTCCATGACCGCCGAAGAGATCGGACTCAACGCGCACCTCGAAGCGGCGGGCATCGAGGTGAACGAGACCGACCTCGGCGAATGGATCGTGCAGTTGCGCCACGAACGTCCCTCGCACATGGTGATGCCCGCAATTCACCTCTCGCGCGGACAGGTGGCGGACGAGTTCGAGAAGGCGACCGGACGTGCGCAGGACCACGAGGACGTTCACAAACTCGTGAAGACCGCGCGCGCCGAATTGCGCCCGAAGTTCCACGCCGCCGACATGGGCATCTCCGGCGCAAACTTCCTCATCGCCGAGACGGGCTCGCTCGCGATCGTCACGAACGAGGGCAACGGACGTCTCGTCAACACGCTCCCGCGTGTCCACGTGGCGCTTGCGGGACTCGACAAGCTCATCCCCACGCTTGACGACGCGCTCACGGCCCTGCAGGTGCTCCCGCGCAACGCGACGGGGCAGCGTCTCACGAGCTATGTGACCTTCATCGACGGCGCGACGGCGTGCGCGAAGAGTCCCACGGGACGCAAAATCCTCCACATCGTGCTCCTCGACAACGGGCGTGCCGACCTCGCGCGCGATCCGCTCTTCTCGCAGATCTACCGCTGCGTGCGGTGCGGCGCGTGCGCGAACGTGTGCCCCGTGTTTCGTCTCGTGGGCGGACACCGCATGGGACACGTCTACGTGGGCGCGATCGGCCTCGTGCTCACCTACCTCTACCACGACCGCGCTGCCGCGAATAAGCTCTGCCAGAACTGCGTGGGGTGCGGGGCGTGCAAGGACGTGTGCTCCGGGGGCATAGACCTGCCACGCCTCATCCAGGAAATCCGCGCGCGGTTCGCGAAGGAGGACGGCGAGCCGGTGGTTTCGCGCCTCGCGCGCTACGCGATGCGCAAGCGCACCACGTTCCACCGTCTGCTCAAGTTCATGCGTTTCGTGCAGAAGCCGTTTGCGGGCAAGGATGGCTTCGTGCGCCACCTCCCGATGGCGCTTTTCGGCAAGCAGGGCTTCAAATCCCTGCCTGCGCTTGCCAAGAAATCCTTCCGCGAGCTCTGGCCGACGCTGCTCCGCCCCGTGGAGAAGCCCCGCTTCCGCATCGCGCTCTTCGCGGGGTGCGCGCTCGATTTCAGCCTGCCGCACCAGCTCGTCGCGGCGATGAAGGTGTTTGCGCATTTCGGCGTGGAGGTAGAGTTCCCGATGGAGCAGACGTGCTGCGGGCTGCCGCTCGTCACGCTCGGCGAGAAGGAGACGGCGCTCGAGGTGGCGCGTCAGAACATCGCCGCGTTTGCGGGCGAATACGACGCGATCGTCACGCTCTGCGCAAGCTGCGCCTCGCACCTCAAGCATTGGTACAAGGATACGCTTGGCGCGGAGGCCGAGGCGTTCTCCGCGAAGGTGATGGACTTCAGCTCGTTCGTGCATGACAAGCTGGGATTGACGAAGAAGGACTTTACGCGCCTCGACTGGAAGGTGGCCTACCACGCGAGTTGCCATCTCTGCCGTGCGCTCGGCGTGAAGGAGGCCCCGCGCGCGCTCATCGCGGCCGCCGCGCACTACACGCCCACGCCGGAGGAGGAGTCGTGTTGCGGGTTCGGCGGCAGCTGGTCATTCAAGTTCCCGGAGATTTCCAAGGAGCTCATGCACAAGAAACTCGACAACGCCTGTTCGGGCGACGCCACGCACCTTGCGCTCGATTGCCCCGGTTGCACGATCCAGCTGCGCGGCGGCGCGGACCGCGAGAAGCGCCCGATTCAGGTCGTCCACGTCGCGGAGGTCCTAGCGGCAAGTTTGGAGGCTGGCGCGAAGTGACCGGGGCCGTGCTTGCCACGGGGGAGTGGACATGGTAAAATACGGGCGTTGGTCAAATCAGAGGAAGTGAAACATGAAGATTCTCATTGTCGGAAGCGGCGGGCGCGAACACGCGATCACATGGCGCCTCGCCCAGGACGAAACGAAGCACGAGCTCTACTGCGCGCCCGGCAACGCCGGCACCGCAGCGCTCGCCACGAAC
This sequence comes from uncultured Lentisphaerota bacterium, assembly GCA_946413265.1. GTDB lineage: Bacteria > Verrucomicrobiota > Kiritimatiellia > RFP12 > UBA1067 > RUG572. The sequence continues at coordinate 43,182 of CAMKJU010000012.1, read as the reverse complement.
ATCGCCATCGGCGCGGAGGATGTGGCTGCCGTAGCCGCGTGGGCGGAGGCGAACCGTCCCGACCTCGTGGTGGTGGGACCTGAGGTGCCGCTCTGCAAGGGGCTCGTCGACGCGCTGGAGAAGATCGGCGTGAAGGCGTTCGGCCCCGTCGCGGCAGGTGCGCGCATGGAGGGTTCAAAGCGTTTTGCGAAGGAAGTCATGGATGCTGCGGGCGTGCCCACGGGTCGCGCGCGCACGTTCACGGACGCGGCGGCGGCGAAGGCCGCGCTCGCGGAGTATGGTCTCCCCGTCGTGATCAAGGCGGACGGCCTCGCCGCCGGCAAGGGCGTTGTGGTGGCCGAGACGACGGAACAGGCCGAGGCGGCGATTGACGACATGCTCGTGGGCAACAAGTTCGGCGCGGCCGGCGCAGAGGTGCTCGTGGAGGAGTTTCTCCACGGCGAAGAGTGTTCGATCCTCGCGCTCGTGGACGGCGAACGCGCCGTACTGCTGCCGAGTTCGCAGGACCACAAGCGAGTGTTCGACGGCGACAAGGGTCCGAACACGGGCGGCATGGGCGCCTACTCGCCCGCGCCCGTGGTCACGGATGCGATGCTCCCCGAAATCAAGGAGAAAATCATTCTCCCCGTCGTGCGCGAGCTGAAGAAGCGCGGCATCACCTACCGGGGAGTGCTCTATGCGGGGCTCATGGTCACGCCGCCCGGCGGAAAGATGGCGCTCAGCGGCAGTGCCGTGAACGTGGTGGAGTTCAACGCACGCTTCGGCGACCCCGAGACGGAAGCCGTGCTGCCGCGTCTTGGCGGTGATTTCGCGACGGCGCTCCTGCACTGCGCGGATGGTTGCCTCTCCGACGCCGACGTGGTGGTGAAGCCAGAGGCGGCGGCCACGGTGATCGTTGCTTCCGGTGGTTATCCGGGGTCGTACGAGAAGGGCAAGGAGATCACGGGACTCGACGCGGCGGCGCAGGTGCCAGGTGCGATAGTGTTCCATTGCGGCACGAAGGCGTCGGACGGAAAGATCCTCACGTCGGGCGGACGCGTCCTCTCCGTGACGGGCATGGGGCCCACGTTGCGCGCGGCTGTGGACACCGCCTACGCGGCAGTGGATCGCATCGCCTTCGACAAGGCGTTTTACCGCAAGGACATCGCGCACCGAGCCTTCGAACGCGGATAATGGGAAGTGCAAACCGGGAGACCACTTTTCGATGAAAACCAGTACGAGCATCCTTGTGATCATAATACTCATCCTCATCATCGTGATTATGGGCGGCGCGGGACTATGGTACTTCTTTTCCGGACGCATCGGCAACCGCGACATCTACGACGCCGTCAACGGCCATGGACAGCAGGTGCAGGAACAGTTGGACCGGCGCAGTGACGCCATTGAGACGAAGCTTGACCGTTTGGGGATGCAGCTCGGCGCCATACAAGACCTGTCCGCCCGCACCGACGCACAGGCCGCGCGCATCGAGGGCAAGCTCGACAAGCTGCTTCAACTCGTCGAAAAGCACCAGCCCGTCCCAATGGAATCTGCACCTGATATGGAATCGGCACCATGAGCCTTTTAAAAACAACGAAACTTTGAAACAACTTCATAGTGGAGAAAACAGATGGATTCTCAAAACCCCAGAGTGGGGATCGTCATGGGCAGCGACAGCGACTGGCCCCTCGTCAAAAAAGCCTGCGACACGCTCGACTCGTTCGGGGTGCCGTACGAGACGCGTGTCATCAGCGCGCACCGTACGCCCGACGTGGCGCTCGACTACGCGAAGACGGCCGAAGGGCGCGGCATTCAGGTGATTATTGCCGCCGCTGGCGGTGCGGCGCACCTCGGCGGCGTGCTCGCCGCAGGCACGGTGTTGCCCGTGATCGGCATTCCAGTGGCGGGCGGCGCGCTGAACGGACTCGACGCCCTCTACGCTACGGTGCAGATGCCGTCCGGCGTGCCGGTGGCAACAGTGGCCTGCGGCAGCGCGGGACCGGTGAACGCCGCGCTCCTCGCGGTGCAGATTCTCGGCACGGCCGACGCGGGGCTGCGCGAGAAGTTCCGCGCCCACAAGGAAACACTCCGCGCCAAGGTCACCAAGGCCAACGAACGGATACACCAGCCGGAATGAAACTGCGCGTATTTGGGAGCGGATCGCAGGGAAATGCGCTTGCCGTGAGATCCGGCGAGACATTGCTGCTTGTTGACTGCGGGTTCTGCAACCGCGAACTGGAACGGAGGATGTCCGCGTGCGGCGTGGATCCGAACTCTGCGGCTGGCCTTTTCTTCACGCACGACCATACCGACCACTGCAAGGGCCTTGCCACTTTCCATAAGCGGCACCCGCAGGTGCCGCTCTACGCGAATGGCAACACGGCCGACGCCATCTCCGTCCTGACGGGCGTTGACGACGGCTGGCGCGTGTTTGAGACGGCCGAGACTTTCCCCGTGGGCGATTTCTCCGTGACGTCGTTCTCGATCCCGCACGATGCGGCAGACCCCGTGGGCTATCTTTTCGACGACGGCGTGAGCGCGCTGTTCGTGGGAACGGACATGGGCGCGCCCACGTTCGGCGTGCGGGACGCCCTTGCGCGCGCAACGTGCGCCGTGCTCGAATCCAACCACGACCCAGTGCTGCTCCAGACCTCGGACCGGCCGGTGTCGCTCAAACAGCGCATTGCCGGACGGTGCGGACATCTCTCGAACGGCGACGCGGCCGACCTCGTGCGCGAGGTGTGTCCGCAACGCCTCAAGACATTGCTCCTCGCGCACATTTCAAAGCAGTGCAACGCGCCATATCTTGCGCTTGAGACGATGCGTTCGGCAGTTGCGGAGCTGGGACGCCCCGTGGCGCTCGAAGTGCTCGATCAAGACGCCCCAAGCCCGCTTTATGAATTCTAGCCGCACGCCGCATAGTTTTATGGTATAATTACTCCCCTAACCACAGAACCTTAAAGGTTATTGCATGATGCAGAAGAACAACAAGTTGATGCTGGCGGCGGTCGCCGCGTGTGCGTGCATGGCTGCGTTTGCCGAACCGCCGCGCGTGGCTGGCTCTCCGTTTGCCGCGAATTCGCCATACGCGACGGACGCCTATCCAGGCTTCGACGGGCTGGACGACACCAAGCGCCCGGAGAAGAAGGAAAAGAGCTGGTTTAACTGGGTCGACCGCGATAAGCCCGCAGAACAGTATGCGCTCGCCCAGGAGCTCGAGGCCGCAGGATCGCTCCGCAAGGCTCGCCGTGCCTGCGACGCGCTCGTGCGCGAATGGCCCGCCTCCGCCGAGGCGCCCAGGGCCCAGCTCCGTCTCGCAAAGATCTACGCCCGCGAGAAGGACTACGACAACGCGCTGGAGGAGCTCGAGTACCTGCTGGACTTCTATCCGGGCGAGGTCTCATACCTTGATCTCGTGGAGTACCTCTACCAGCTCACGAACCTCATGGTCAAGGAGAAGAAGACGATGTTCGGCTTCTCTTTCACGTCCGACCGCATCGTGCGCCAGCACTATGAATCCGTGGTACGTCGCGCTCCGCGCGCAGCATACGTGCCGGAGGCGATGCTGAAGATCGCGGATCTCCGCGAGCAGGACAACCACTACGAGGAGGCCGTACAGGTCTACAACCAGCTCGTCATGAAGTTCCCGAAGACGCCCGAGGCGGATGCCGCGATCTATCTCCAGGCCAAGGCGCGAATGTGGCTCTGCCGCCGGCTGTCGTACAACATCCCCCGCTGCGTCGACACGCAGAAGTACCTTAAGATGATGATCGAGGAACATCCCCGCCACGACCGCGTCGACGAGATGAAGGAATGGCTTGCCGAACTGGAGAAGCATCTGGAGGCCGACGCCTACAGGCGCGCCAAGTTCTACGACACCAAGCAGCGCACGCCGCACGCGGCGGCTGCGGCCTGGGAACGCTTCCTAAAGGAATATCCGTATTCACCACATGCGGACGAGGTCCGCGCGCGCATTGAAACCCTTAAGAAAGGCAATCGGCAATGATTAAATATGCCAGCAGGGGCCTAGCCCTCGTACTTCCATTCCTCGCAATCTGCGGCTGTGCCAACTACAAGTGGACGTCAGACGTGCCGGATGAACTCCGCACGGTCGCCGTGCCGGTGTTCGAGAACCGCACGATGAGCGCGGAACTGGGTCCGATAGTCTCGCAGTACGTCCTGCGCGAGTTCCAGCGCGAGGGCACGTTCTCCATCCGGCGTTCCGGCGATTCCTCCATCGAGGTGCAGGGCTCCATCGTCAAGGCCGAGCGGCATCCTGTCTCGTTCGACCGTGCATACGGCTCGCGCGCCGACGAATACCGCTACCTCGTGACAGCGGAGGTTTCGATTATAAACAAGGACGCCGGACGCGTGCTGCTGTCGAACCGAGCCTACACGGGCGAGACGACGTTCCTCGTGCAGGGCGATCTGCTCACGTCCCAGCGCAACGCCGCGCAGCGCATCGCGCATGACCTCGCGCGTCAGATCGTCGATGACGTCGTCTCCTTCCCTTACGACGGCACCGAAAAGCCGGAAAAGAAGTGATGTCGAAGCCTCTGGCCGCGGCGAGGCTCGACTCTTCCTCCGCAGAAGGGCGCTGGCTCGCCGAACTTCAGCGGGGCATCCCGCTTTGCGCCCGTCCTTTTGAGGCGCTTGCCCGGGAACTGGACTGCGCGGAGTCCGATCTCATCGACTTCGTTGGTCGGTGTCGCGAGGCGGGGCTAGTGCGCCGTTTCGGAGCAGTGTTCGACACGCGCCGCCTCGGTTACCGGTCCGTGCTTTGCGCCGCTGCCGTGCCTCAAGGCGCTCTGGACGATGCGGCCGCGAAAATCACGCCTTTCCTCGGGGTTACGCATTGCTACCTCCGTGAAGCGGCAGGAGTGCCGCTTCCCCGAACTGTCGACGCCCTTCGGGGAAGCGGCACTCATGCCGCTTCTCATCCCAACCTGTGGTTCACGCTGTCATATCCTGCGGATGTGTTTGATGCGATGGCGGACGAAATCCGTACGCGGCTTGCGCCATTTTCGGTGTCGTTCCTGCCCGCGACGCGCCGCTACAAGGTGGATGTCGTTTTCGGCGCCGGCACGCGAGCGCGGGAGGAGCGCACGGAAGACGACACGGTGCCGCTTGGCGCACGCGACCGCGCGGCCGTGGCTGCGCTGCAGGGTGATACCGAGGTGCGCCCCGACTACTTCGCCGCCCTTGCTGAACGGGCGGGGATGAAGGAATGGGATCTCCTTTCCACGCTGGAACTCTGGCAACGGCGGGGACGCCTAAAGCGCATCGGTCTTCTGCTCGCGCACCGCACGGCGGGCTATGTGGCGAATGGCATGTGCTGCTGGCGTGTGGAAGGGGATACTACCGGAGCTGGGCGCGCCCTTGCCGCGCGCGACGAGGTCACGCACTGCTACGAGCGTCCATTGTCGGAGGGATTCCCCTACAATCTCTTCGCGATGGTACATGCCACGTCTCCCGAAGAGGCCCATGCGCAGCATGCCGACCTTCATCGCGTCATCGTGGCGGAACTTGGGCACGAGTCCGATACTGTCATGTTGCTCTCAACTAAGGAATACAAAAAAACGTCCATGACTTTTTTCACCTCTGCCGGAGTGGGCGTGCGCGCGCGGACGTGAGACGCGAGATGAGAGACGAGCCTAGACGTGAGACGATGAGACATTGGCGAGGCCGCTATGGTTACATTCAAACAAAGGTTTTATGTCTGGCTGGTGCAGGTGATCGGCTCTCTGCGTCGGCAGGCGTTTGGCTTGGCCGTGCTTGCGTGTGCGGCGGTGGCGTATGCGTTTCCGTCGGCGTTCATCGAGTGGCGCGGCGTGAAGCTGATGTCGCTCGTCGTGCCCGCAATACAGATCATTATGTTCGGCATGGGCACCACGCTTTCAGCCGCCGACTTCGTGCGCGTGGGAAAGCGTCCGTGGGCGGTGGCTGTTGGCGTGTTCCTCCAGTTCCTCGTCATGCCGTTCATGGGTTTTCTGCTCGCGAAGGGCTTCGGGTTCTCTGGCGAGCTGGCGGCCGGATGCGTGCTTGTCGGTTCCGTGGCGGGTGGCACGGCGTCGAACGTGGTCGCCTTTCTCGCGAAGGCTGACGTGGCGCTTTCCGTGACGATGACATGCTGTTCCACGCTCCTCTCGCCGTTCGTCACGCCGCTTGCGATGAAAGTGCTGGCGGGATTTTTTGTCGATATCGACGCGATGGCGATGATGGTGGACATCATGAAAATCGTCATTGTGCCCATCGTGGCGGGCGGAATCGTCCATGCGCTCCTCAAACGCCAGTTCGACGCGCACAAGGTCATTTTCGACCGTATTCTCTCGATTCTCTCCATGACGGGCATCTGCTTTACGATCCTTGTGCTAACCGCGCCGAGCCGCGACACCTTTGCCAGTGCCGGCGTGGCGATCGTTGCGGCTGCGGTCATCCACAACATCGTGGGCTACCTGAGCGGCTATTGGCTGACGCGCCTTGTGGGACGCTTCACGCACCTCGGCGAGGCAGAGGCCCGCACGGTGGCGATCGAGGTGGGGATGCAGAATAGCGGAATGGCTGGGGCACTTTCGGTGAAAGTGTTGAACAGCGCCGTGGCGGCTCTTCCCGCGACAATATTCTCGATCTGGATGAACTTCTCCGGTTCCGTCCTGGCCAGCTGGTGGGGGGCGCAAACGGATAGATGCCGTCAGAGGAGTCGCCTTGCCCGTCGCATTGCTTGCCTGATGGGCGTGATGGCGCTTGCCTGCGCGGGGGCCGAGGGGCCGGCGGATGAAATGGAGGCCGTCTGGATTGCGCAGGACGGTCCGATCCCGACCCACATGACGCATGCCGCATGGCGGGCCGAAAAGCTCGCGCGCCGCGCGGAACGCCTGAAGCCGGTGGCGGCGATGTCGAAGACGTGGGCGTATTGCCGACACTACGTGCTGGGCCGCCGCAGCACGTTCCTGCACCTCTCCGAACTTTCCGACGCCTTCGAGCAGCGTTCGTACCGCGCGATCGGATCGTCGCTCTGTCTTGCCGAATACCAGCCGGACGGACTCTGGAAGGAGACAACGCTCCTCTCCTCGAAGACGGGCTGCTACCGCGACGTGGACGTCTCGCCCGACGGAAAGCGCCTGCTGTTTTCGTTCAAGGCGAGCGACCGAGGGGACGACTTCCACCTCTACGCGATGGACCTCGCGACGCGCGAGGTCAAACAGCTCACGTTCGGACTCGGCGCGGCCGACATCGATGGCTGTTTCCTGCCGGACGGACGCATCCTCTTCAACTCCACGCGCTGCGGACAGATTGTGGACTGCTGGTGGAACGAAGTGTTCAACCTCTACCGCTGCGAGGCGGACGGTTCCAAGATCACGCGCATCACCTACGACCAGGTGAACAACTACTTCCCCACGCTCGCGGACGACGGGCGCGTGCTCTACATGCGCTGGGAGTACAACGACCGCGGCCAGATCTACACGCAGCCGGTCTTCTCGATGAACCCCGACGGAACCTACCAGCGCGCGCTCTACGGCGGCAACTCCTATTTCCCGAACTGCATCCTGCAGGCGCGCATGGTGCCGGGCAGTCCGCTCTTCTTCGCGCTCGGCACCGGACACCACTCGTGGGAACCTGGCGAGCTCATGCGGTTCGATCCGCGCGAGGGACGCGAGGAGACTGCTGGTTGCTGGGAGCTGGCGCCGCTCCGGCGCGCCCAGTTCGTGAAGCGCGACGGCAACTTCGGGCAGCAGGGCGCGATCTACTGCTTCCCGTATCCGGTCAACGAGGAGGGCGTAGTGATCACGCACCTGCGGCGTACGAAGGACGTGTCGCCCGACCGCGACTTCGGTCTCGTGTGGACCGACGTGAACGGAGCGCGCGAAGTGCTGGTGGCGCAGGACGGGAAAATCTCATGCGGACGCCCCGTCCCCGTGCGCGCACGCAAACTTCCGGCCCGCAGCTCAGTGCGTCCAGACGAATCGCTCAAGACCGGCACGATCACCATCGCCGATGTCTATCGCGGCGAGTCGATGAAGGGCGTTGCGCGCGGCACGGTGAAGTCGATGCGCGTAGTGTCGTTCTCGTACCGTCCCGCCGGTGTCGGCCGCAGCGTGGTGCGCGGTCCGGGCGGATTCGCGATGAACGCCACACCGCCCGGACACGGCAACAGCACGTGGCTCGTGAAGAAGGTGCTCGGCGAAGTGCCCGTGGCGGAGGATGGCTCGGTGGCGGTGAATCTGCCCGCGCGCACGCCGTTCTATTTGCAGTTGCTGGACGAGAAGGGACGCATGGTGCAGACGATGCGCAGCTGGACCGTGCTGCAGCCCGGCGAAGTGGCGAGCTGCGTGGGTTGCCACGAGTCGCTCAACGACGCGCCCGACTACCGCATGGAGCATCACGCGCTCGCCCGCGCCACGCTGCCGCCCGCAAAGGACGGTTTCAGCTTCCCGCGCGAGGTGCAGCCGATTCTCGACCGCCGCTGCGTGCGCTGCCACAACCCGATGAACGACAAGATTCCCGACCTCACGTCCGTCTGCGTACGTGATCCGCAGGCGAAGCGCTGGTGGACGCGGTCCTACCTCAGCCTCACGCATGCGCGTCTGGACGACAAGGCGCTCGCGAAGAAATACGGCAACAATGCCAGGTGGTGGGAAACCGCCTGGGTGGGCGACTGCGCGCATCCGATGCTCAACTGGATCGACAACGGGAGCACGGCCTCCCTCGTGCCGCCGAACTGGCGCGGTTCGCGGAAGAGCCGACTCTTCACGGACAAGCTCGACAAGGGACACGCCCCCGGCCTCACGGATACCGAGCTGCGCACGCTGGCGTGCTGGGTGGATCTTGGCGTGCCGTTTTGCGGGGCGTATGACGAGCGGGCGGACTGGACGCCGGACGACTACGCCCTGTGGAACCGTGGTCTGCTGCGGCGTGCGCGTTTTCGAACGGACGGCGAACCGGACGGCGATGCGGCCTATGCCTGGAGCACGAACGTGTCCGTGCGGGTGGGCAATGCCGAACTCCGTACGAACCGCTCGCCTCCCATGCTGCGCAACTGTCTTCTGCTGCATGGTAGCGCGGAACGCCCGGAGGTGTTTGAGATCGCGGGCGGCGTCCTGGACCTCACGACGAACCGGAGCATGATGCAGATTGGCTGCTGCCCGAAATTGGAGAACGTTCCGCACGAGAGCTGCCAGGGCATCGTCAACCAGACGGGCGGCGAGGTGCGGATGAACAATTTTGCCGTGCTGGGACGCTATCCGGGCGATGTCGGCTGGTACAACCAGACGGGAGGTTCGTTCCACATGCTCAATCCGCAGACGTGCGTGTATGTGGGCGAAGAGGGCGAAGGACATCTTCGCGTGGGGGGAACGGGTTACTTTTCGACGCCGCATCTCTCGATGGGACGCGCCGCGACCTGCCGGAACTGCAGCGTGACGCTTGAGGGCGACGGACGCCTTGTGCTCGGCGATATCACGGTCAAGGGCGTGGTGGGCGCGACCGTCAATTTCAACGGCGGCACGCTGGCGACATACGAGGGGATGCGGCGATGCGTTCCATTCATCGGACCGACGATTACGACGCGGATTCAGTCCGGAGGCGCGCGCATCGAGGTGGGGCTTGACGCATGGGCTGAGTTGCCGGGCGTGCTCGCGGAGGATTCGGCGTCGCGTGGGGGCGGTCTCACGAAGGCGGGATACGGCACGCTCGTCCTTCTGGGGACGAATACGTACACGGGCGCGACGCGCGTCGAAGGGGGCTGTCTGCTGGTGAAGGATGCGGGCGCGGTGGGCCGGAGCGCGTCCATCCACGTGGCAGGCGAAGCGAAGCTGGGCTTCTTCGGCGAGAACCTAGCGGCGGCGCATACGGCGCTCGCTGGGAAGGTCAAGTGGGCGGTGGGGAGCGCGCTTCTCATCGACACGCGGAATGGCCCCGTGCGGATTTCGGGCGGCGATTTGCTGGGGGCGTCGGTTGTCGAGAAGACGGGGGTGAACGATCTCGTTCTCACCTCGTCGCCCGTAGGCGTGGGCGAGATTCGCGTGCGAGAGGGAAAACTGTGTACGTCCGAGTCGGATGTCATCCCGCCAGCAGTCAAGGTTCTCTCTCTGGGCGGACAGTATTTGAACAACGTAGCTAGCACGAGTAAATGAGGCGCACATGGATGATTGCTTTCGCTATTGGGAGATTGGGAGTCTCGGAGTTAGGGAGAATATTTTACAAATTCTCCCATCCTCCAAGGCTCCGAAACTCCCAGCAGCGAAAGCAAATAAGAAAGGATACAGAAAAGTCATAGGCGAGAAAATGAGGAACCGTGTAGTTGTTTTTGCGGCCGCTATTGTCATTGCGGCAAAGTTCGGAATGGCGGCGATGTTGCCTGCGCACTTCCTGAACGCCGCTGCGGAATTCAAGGAAATGGGCGTCAATCCCTAAGAACAAAGAAAAGTAAAATGAACAAGGAACATGCAATGAGAAAAGCAACGTCAACCTGCGCGGGCTGCGCCCGCCGTGACTTCATCCACAGTCTCTTTGCCGCCGCCGCAATGGGCGGTTTTGCCGCGAAGGCAGAGTTCAAGGACTTCCTGGCCGCGCTTCCCGCGCCCACGCCCGCCGGGGCGATCCCCGACAAGACGGGCGCCGTGAAGGTGCGCCTCGTGTTCGCCGCGTTCGACGAGGTACAGAAGCGCAAGACGTGGCCCCACATCGGCTTCGACTTCCGCCCCGTGATGAAGAACGTGACGGACGCCCTCAACGCCGCCGTGAAGGGCGTCGCGTTCGTCCCGGGAATGGCGAGCGACATACCCACCGCGAAGAAGATCGTCGCCGAGGACAACGCAGCCGGCGACGTGAAGGGTTACCTTGTGATCCAGCTGAACAACTGGGTAAGCTGCATCTCGCCGATCGCGCGGACGTTCAAGCCGCTCCTCTTCTGCAGCTTCCCCTACTCCGGCATCGGCGGATGGGACGTGGACAACTCGACGCTGATCGAGCGCAAGTGGCCCAAATACGCCTTCATGAGCTCGCTCGACTTCAACGACACCATCGGCGCGGCGCGCGCGTTCGAGAAGCTGAAGGACGGCACGGCGGACGACTTCGTCAAGGCCGCGACGGACTACCGTCTCTCCCACACGCCGCCGGAGAGCGGCGTCAAGCCCGTGGAGGGGCCGCTCGACTGTCTGACGCCGGAAGAGACGCTCGCCGCCGTGAAGGGCAAGAAGATTCTTTCCGTGGAAGGCTGCCCCGCCAAGTTCAAGGCGCAGATACTCAAGGACTTCGGCATCGTCGTGGAAGACCTGAAGTTCGCCGAGCTGAACGCCGCGTGGGAGAAGATTCCGGACGCCGTCGCGCAGCCGAAAGTGGACGAGTGGAAGCGCACGGCCCGCAAGATCGGCGGCGTCACGGACGCGACGCTCCTCGGCTGCGCGAAGATGTTCTTCGCGATGAAGCAGGTGCTCAAGGACCGCGGGGCGGTGTCCATCACGATCAACTGCCTCGGCGGATGCTACAATGGCAAGCTCAAGGCCTATCCGTGCCTCGGCTTCATGGAGCTGCAGGACGTCGGCCTCTTCGGCACGTGCGAGAACGACGTGCGCTCCACCGTCGTGATGATCGTGTTCAACGCGATGACGAAGGGGCGCATGGGCTACATCTCCGATCCCGCCATCGACAGCTCCCGGCGCGCGATGCTGTTCGCGCACTGCGTCTCCACGCGCAAGCTGCTGGGCGTGGAGAGCGAGGCGTCGCCGTTCGAGATCGAGACGCACTGCGCGGACCGCGAAGGGGCGTCCGTGCGCGCCCTCGCGCCCCGGAACTACCCTGTCACGTCCGTGCAGTTCGACATCGGCAAGCGCCTTGTGGCGCTGCAGACCGGCCGCTCGTTCTCGAACGACCCCGACGACCGCGGCTGCCGCACGAAGATGGTGGTGGAGGTGACGGGCGACTTCGAGAAGGCATACCGCTACTGGAACAAGTTCGGTTGGCACCGCGTCACGTTCCTCGGCGACTTCAAGAAGGGCGTCGAGGCGTTCGCGAAGAAGATCGGCTACAAGGTCGTGTACGAGTCGTAATGCCATACATGAGGAAAAAGATGAAAACGATAACCCTGATTGTTTCTGCTGGACTTGCGGCGGTGACGGCGCTCGCGCAGGCCGCACCTGAAACGACCGCCAAGGAAGCCTACATCTTCTCGTACTTCTGCGGACAGAGCGACGGACTGCACCTCGCCGTGAGCGACGACGGCCTGAACTGGACCGCGCTTAACGGCAACAAGAGCGTCCTGAAGCCCACGGTGGGCAAGGACCGCCTCATGCGCGATCCCTCCATCTGCCGCGGCCCGGACGGCGTCTACCGCATGGTCTGGACCACGAGCTGGCACGACCGCATCATCGGCTACGCTGAGACGCGCGATTTCGTCAACTGGAGCGAGCAGCGCGCGATTCCGGTGATGGAGTACGAGAAGGAATGCCGGAACTGCTGGGCACCGGAGCTCACCTACGATCCCGACACCGGCACGTACCACATCTACTGGGCGTCGACGATTTCCGGACGCGGGGACGGACACCGCATCTACCGCACGACGACCCGCGACTTCAAGACGTTCACGCCGACGGAGAAGTGGTTCGATCCGGGCTTCAGCGTGATTGACGCCGCGATCGTGCGCGACCCGCTCACGCACGATTGGGTGATGACGATCAAGGACGAGCGGGAGAAGCCCGTCGCGAAGAAGCACATCCTCACCACGCGCACGAAGTCGCTGGACAAGGGTTTCCCGACAAAGCTTGACGGGCCGATCAACTTCGGACCCGACTGGGTCGAGGGACCGTCGCCTTTCCTCGTCGGCAAGGAGATCTACGTCTGCTTCGACAACTACCGTCGCGGACGCTACAACATGATTTCCAGCTCTGACGGCGGCAAGACCTGGAAAGACCGCACTGCGGAGCTCCATCTGCCGAAGGGCATCCGCCACGGCACAGTCATCGCGGTGCCCAAACAGGAGAAGGACGCGCTGGTTGAGAGATTCCGCGCTGGTGCGTTTGGCGCTCCGTGCGGGCTGACGGTGGAAAGGCTAGAAAATCCGTGCGGCGTGGACGCGCCGTCTCCACGTTTCGGCTGGAAGATGGCGTCGAAGAAGGTTGCAAAGGGCGTTGTGCAGAGTGCGTACCGCATCATGGTGGCAAGCTCGAAGGGGAATCTCGCGGCGGACAAGGGCGACTTATGGGACTCAGGCAAAGTTTCGAGCGCGGACACGATCGACGTGGAGTATGGCGGAAAAACGCTTGCCTCGTCGCGCCGCTACTGGTGGAAGGTACGCACGTGGGACGGTTCGGGCGCGGAAAGCGACTGGAGCGCTCCTGCGACGTGGGTGACTGGCATCATGCCTGGCGACGGCTGGAAGGCGAAGTGGATCGGCCCCGCGCCCGAGACGCATCCCGACGCGGACTTGTCTGGTGCACGCTGGATAACCGCCAAGCCCAACGCCCGCGGCGACGTGGTGATTTCCCTCGACTTCGACTTCGCCGGCGCGAAGCCCGGCGAATATGTGGAACTGCTGCACGCCGCCTCGACGCGGCACGAGATCGACGTGAACGGAAAAGAGTTCCACCGACATGCCGGACAGGTGGATCGCTGGAACCATCTGCGTTTCCGCGACATGACGCCGTGGCTCAAACCTGGCAAGAACACGATGTCCGTCCGCGTGAAGAAAGGCGGAAGGGGAACCCCGCTGGCGTTCATCTGCGCGCTGCGATTCCCCGACGGTCGCCGCATCGTGACGAACGGAACGCTCGGCAACGATCTCGGCGCCCTGCGCGATACGCCGTACGGCAAGGCGCTTGTCACGCGCGAGGAGATCGCGTCGCCCGCCTTCGAGAAGAAGATCGCCATCACCAAACCCATCGTCTCCGCGTTTCTCCATGTCACGGGCGTCGGTTTCTACGAGGCGTCGCTGAACGGACGCAAGATCGGCGACAAGGTGCTTGACCCGTCGCCCACGGCCTACGACAAGCACGTTCTCTACTCCACCTACGATCTCGGTAGCGCGCTGAAGCCGGGCGAGAACACGTTGAAGGTGCTGGTGGGACACGGCTGGTACGACGTGCGCTCAATCGCGGTGTGGAACTTCGACGTCGCGCCGTGGCGCGACTTTCCGCGCATGATCGCGCAGCTTGAAATCACGTATGCGGACGGTTCGCGCGAGACGGTCGTCTCGGACGGCTCGTGGCGTCAGGTGGAAAGCCCCGTCGGTTACGACTGTATCCGCGAGGGCGAGGTGATCGGCGCGCACCATCCCGCACAGCCAAATTTCGCCGCGAAGGAGATTCGCGCCGCCGAGGTGTCCGCGCCGAAGGGCGCGCTCGTGGCGGAGAACTGTCCGGGCGCAAAGGTGATGCGTATGATCGCGCCGAAGGCGATTCACGCCTTCCCGGACGGCACGTATGTGGTGAAGTTCCCGGAGAACTTCGCGGGATGGATTCGCATGGACGTGCGCGGACAGAAGAAGGGCGACGTGCTCGTAATTCGCTACGACGAGCGCGCGAACAAGGACTTCGCGCCTGCGTCCGTCCGGCGCATCGACTGTCATTTCCGCTACACTGCCTCGCAGGCCGTCTGCGCCACGGGCGCGGCGTTCCAGACGGACCGCTTCGTCTCTTCCGGCGCGGCGGTTGAGCGGTACGAGCCGCGCTTCACGTACAACGGTTTCCAGTATGTCGTCCTCAAGGGACTTCGCGCCGCGCCGCGCAAGGAGGACATCACGGGATGCGTGGTGCATACGGACTTCCCGGCGATCGGCTCGTTCGCGTGTTCCGACGAGACGTTCAACACGCTCATGCTGATGGGCGACCGTGCGTACCGCTCCAACTTCGCTGACGGCTATCCGACGGACTGTCCGCATCGCGAGAAGAACGGCTGGACGGGCGACGCCTCGATCGCGTCCGAGCTCGCGCAGTACTGCTACGAGAACACGGCCGCCTACGAGAAGTGGCTGCGGGACATCATGGACACACAGCTCGCGAACGGCGACATCTGCTGCATCGTCCCCACGAGCGGCTGGGGATTCCGCTGGGGCAACGGCCCCGCGTGGGACAGCGCACTGCCCGTGGTCGCGTGGAACCTCTGGTGCTACCGGGGTGACCGCCGCATCCTTGACGTCGTGTATCCCGCGCTAAAGCGCTACGTTGATTTCACCTCGACGAAGGCGAGGGGCAACCTCGTGCGGCATGGTCTCGGCGACTGGATTCCCGTGGAGAGGCGGCACATGCCTTCAACCGAGCTGACCTCCAGCTGCTACTACCGCCAGGCGGCGGCGATCCTCGCGCGCATCGCCGCGATCAAGGGTCTTGCCGACGACGCGGCGCGCTACGCAAAACTCGCTGATGCGATCAAGAACGCGATAAACGCGAAGTTCTACAAGGGCAATGGCGTGTACGACAACGGACACCAGACGGCGCAGGCGTTCCCGCTCGCATTTGGCGTGGTGCCGGAAAGCGAACGCGCGGCAGTCGAGGCGAAGCTCGTTGAGTCGGTGGAACGTGAGGGATGCCATGTCGACATCGGGCTTCTCGGCTCCAAGCACGTCTTCCGCGCGCTGAGCCGTGCGGGGCGCACCGACCTTGCGTTCAAGATGCTCACGAACCCCACGAAACCCTCGCCCGTCGAGTGGATTCAGAAGGGCGGCACCACGTTGTGGGAGGACTGGGGCGACGGCGCGAGCCGCAACCACATCATGTTCGGCGACTTCATGGCGTGGGCGTACCAGTATATCGGTGGCATTCAGCTGCCAGAGAAAAATGGCAGCTGCGCGGCGATTCCCGATGTTTCTGCGACGGCGTTCAGGGAGGTTGTGATTGCGCCGCAGTTCATAGACGCGCTCACGTGGGCGAAGGTGTCCGTGAACGGGCCTAACGGACCAATCACCACCGCGTGGCGTCGTGATGGGAAAAAGGTGACGCTTGACGTAACGGTGCCGCCGAACACAACGGCCATCGTGCGCCTCCCCGGTCAGCCCGATCGCAGAATCGGTTCGGGAGTTTATTCTTTCACCGCCATCAGGTAGGCAAAGGACGGGGGACGAAATGGAAAAACCGGTACTTAAAATGATTGCCGCCACTACGTTTGCGTGCGTGGTGTTTTTCGCATCGGGCTCCGGGACGCCCCCGAAGATCGACCTGCCACGCAAGCCGAAGGACGGCATGGGGGACGTCAGCCACGCGAGCAGGCTTGGCGCGGAGGGGAAATGGAAAGAGGGACGCGCGTTCATCGCGGAGCTGCGGGCGCGTCCGGCGAACGGACGCAATCTCGAAGAGCGGCAGTCTGTCGACATGGCGGAGTTCGCGCTGCTGCGCCACGATCTCAAGACGAACAAGGCGCGCGCGGTGGAGTGTCTTAAGGCCGTTTACGACGCCGGATGCACGTCGTTCTGGGGCTGGGCGGCGTACAGCTACCTGAAGGAACTCGGTGAAGACGTGCCGCAGCCGCCGAAGGATCCTCTGCGCGGACTCGGCGCGTTCGGCGACGGCGTGGTGAATCTGGAGCCGAAACGGCTTGACCCCACTGTCGGAAGTCGGGCGTCGAATGTCGATTGGGCGAAGAACATTCGACAACTGGCATTCGGTGGCCGGAAATTGAAAGCAGAAGACCTCAAGCCGGGCTCGCCTGTCCGGCGTGCGATCTTGAGGAAGCGGCTTGTCGAGATCTGCGGCGAGAAGAAGATCGGCGAGATCCTCGCGGCGAAGGGCGGGCGCGAATTGTTCGTGCGGCTGTGGAACGACGACGCCGTGCTGGAGGACTTCCTGCTCTCTGGCCCCGTCTTCGACGCACCGCGCGCGCTGGAGACCTTGATGACGCTCTTCCTCAACGACGAGGACGAGAAGTGGAGCCGTACGGAGATGGGCCGCAGGGCGACGGTGGCCGTGGCGATCAACGCACAGAAGGGCGACGACATGACGGCGACCGTACGCCACTGGGCGGCGTTCAGGCGGATCGGGAAGGTCGGCGGCTTCGTCACGGAGGCCGGAAAGCGCGACTGCCGCGAATGGCGGTTCATCGTGAAGCGTCCGTCGGACGCGGCGGAGACGCTTTACCTCAACGCCCAGCGCCGCTTCCCGACGCGCTATCTCGGAAATGTGAGCATCAGGAACGTACCATATCGCAAGAAAAACTGCTTCGGCGTGAGCAAGTGGGCGAAGCACGACGAATACATGCGCCCGTGGATGGCGTCCGGCTGGCCGCGCCTCTACCTGCGCGCGCGCGTCGGCGGCGTGTGCGTGGAGCTTTCCGAGTGGGCGTCGCGCGCCGCCAACGCGCAGGGGATCATGGCCGTGACGAACTTCCAGCCCGGACGCAAGGCCACGAAGTTCCGGAAGGGTGCGCCGGCGCACCGGTGCTGGGCGATGCGCAAGGAGGACGGCAACTGGCGGCTCATCAACGGAATCAGACCGTACTCCGGCGCGTCGTTCACGCTCTGGGGAAAGGGCTTCCAGTATCTGCAGGCGACAGAGCGCGTGTTCGCGGACCGCGCGGCGTACGATGAGTCAGAACTGCTGCGTTTCGCGGGATGCGTCAAGGAGGCCGCGATGCGCTGTCCGTACAACCTGTCGGCGTGGCGCGCCTACACGGACGGCATGAAGAAGTCCGGCGCCTCCGTTGAAGACTGGCAGCGCTATCTCGCCGAACTGGTCCGGCTCGCCCCGAACGGACGGCTTGTCTCCTGGGACTTCGCGCACGAGGCACTGGACGAGCTGGCGAAGAGGAAGAACATCGACAAAAAACTGCTCGCAAAGGAGACGGCGCGCGTGTTTCTCGGACTCCCGCAGCCGAAGGCCTACATCGCCGAGGAGATGAACTTCGAGAAGGAGGCGCTGGCGCGTTCGTTGAAACGGTTCAGTGGAATCCCGAATCTCGAGGACGGCGTGCTTGCGGCGGCGCTCTCCGCGAACATGGACAGCGGCAGCTACCTGCCCCAGACCTTCAGCTACGCGATCAGGCGTTTCGGAGATGACAAGGAACGCCTCGGTCGGTTCTTCGGGAAGGTGGCGCGGTTCATGAGCGGCGCGCACTCGGACGCATCGTCCGCAGGCAAAATCGACTGGCGGCGGCTCTGCTCGGTCAAGGGCTGCATGGAGGACAGGACGGCGTTCCGCATGATGGCCGACTTCAGGAACGAGGAAGACCCGCCGAAGGGAGTGGCGAAGGTCGCAGAGACGGACTACGGTACGCCGCTCGCGTCGAGCGACGCACTCGTGCTGACCTCAAGCGCCGGAAAGGGTGACACGCCAGAGGACTACGCGAGGGTGTCCGACGCCACGCCGTACGACCCGTCGCGAAAGGGGCTTTTCGAGACGCGGGCGGAGGAGGCGCCGTTTGCTGTCGTGGAATTGGCTGGAGATGTGGTTGTGAAGGGCGTGACGGCAATTGGCGCGGAAATGCCGCTAGTGGTCTGGGTGAAGGGCGAGGAGGGTGACTGGAAGGAGGTCGGCGGCGGTGCGACAAAGGATGGCGTTCTGCGCGTCGACCTCACCGGGAATCTGCAGACCGTGAAGTCCGTCAAGGTCGGCTGTAGGTCCGGTGGCGGTAAAAAGGCGCTCCGCCTCAAGAAGATCCTCGTCTACGGTGACCGTCTGTTCTGATTTCACAAATCGGCGCACAAGAGAGGGCGCGGATGAGTGCGTGAAATGACTAATTACTCCTGAAGAGTGAAAGAATGGAATAACTAGAATGATTAAGATTGCAAAAACTTGCTGTCGTACGCTTGCTGTTACACTCTGCGTAACGGTGGTTCTGCCGTCGGTGGCCTTTGACTGGAAGGCCAAGCCCGTTGCCGAACTCAAGGCCGACCTTGTGTCGTATGCGCGCAAGGTGGGCGAAAACAACCTCGCGGACCGCGTCGAGAAGTCCGTGGGCGCGGCGGAGTGGATGGACCTGGCCATCGGACGCGGAACCGAGCTCCTCAAGGCGAGCGAGGGATGCGATTCCCACGACAAGCGGCGCGAGCACGGTCTGAGGATCATCGACTATCCGCTCCATTTCGACAACTACAGCACGGACGCGTCCCTAGAGGATATACGGGCGTTCAATGCGGTTGTGTACGCCTATTGCGCGTCGGCGCGCGACCGCGTGTTCGCCGAGGTCGTAAACGCGAAGATTCCAGAGGGACAACTGCGCCTCTGGCGCATCTACAACATGGGGTTCATCATCAAGGGTCCGCGGCACACGGTGGCCATCGACGTAACGAACCTTCCATTGTTCCGCGACAAGCCCGACCGCCGGTGCGCGCCCAACAAGGATTTCATCATCTGGAAACCGAAGGACTGGCGGCGGCTGGTCGAGTTGACGGACATGTTCGTATTGACGCACCCGCATGGCGACCACTACTGCGGCAAGGGGATTGCGGCGTATCTTGCCGCTGGCAAGCCCGTCGTGTTGCCGTGCGGGTTGGATAAATTGAAGATGCCTGACGGAGTGTCCGGTGCCGGACAAAACTGCATCGTGCAGGCGCACGACAACCCGGAGCCAATCGACATCAATGGTGTCAAGCTCTGGAACTTCATGGGACACCAGGGCAAGAAGGTTCCGTGCAACGTGTATCTGATGGAGATCGACGGCGTAAGGGTCGCCCACAACGGCGACAACTCTGACATTGACAAGGAGAAGATGCTGGCCAAGTGTCCGCCGGCCGACGTGATCATCGCGTCCACGTGGAACCGCGTCAGGGCGATGGTCGGCGCGTGTGCGGCTGCGCCGGGGTTCGACAGGTCGAAGGCTGTCCTGATCCCGTCTCACGAGAACGAGATCACCCATGGTGTGTCCAATCGCGAGTCCTACTGGGAGATGTACGAGCGGAAGGACCGCCTGGGAGGCAAGTCGTTTCCTTGGCCGCAGGTTCGTCCGCTTGGATACGGCGAAAGCATTGTGGTCGGATGCAGGCGTGGACCTTGATGGCCTTGTCACACCTGTGCCCCGCGTGGCGGCATTTTCGAATTAATACTTTCGGATAGATTCTATTTTTTTGGATAGGATGTAGCGTGGGTGGATACATGAGAGGGAGAGGTGCAATGCGATTATGGTGCGGAATGATTTTTAGTCTGATTGCGTTTGGCGTGAGTTCACGAAAAAATTAGGATTTTGACATGAAACGAGCTGCTTTCATTCAGCCAACGTCTTGGACCTGGTGTTCAAAGTCCTCAGACACGCCGCGTTGGCACGGCTTGTGCTAAAGTGATTGCGCCGCCGAAAGGGGGCATGATCTTTGACAAGTCGATTGTTCCTTTGCGATTTCTTGCGAGGTGCTTGTGTTGGTTTCAACTTTTCATGTAGTGGTTTCGTAAACCGCAATAGCCAACGCGTTTCATTCCTCGCTTTCATTTTGTGTCTTGAGGTGCTCGGCTGGTTTCAACATTGGTTATGACGGGTTCGATTCCCGTACCATGTTTCCAACATGGTAGTTTCCAGCCCACCCTTTATTCCTCATCACGCAATCCGCGAAGGAATGATCGGCTTCTTGAAGAGAAATGGAGTATAACGAATGAAGACGCTGAAAGAGAACCTGAAGACGGTGGCGACGTACGCCACCGCAGACACGACCAACGCGGAGGGCTTCGCAGCCTGGACGCCGTCGGACGCCGCGCTCCTGGAGCAGCTGGCGATGACGGGCACGCTCGGCAATTCCTTCTACGCGAACGCGAAGGAGGCGGCCAAGGAGGCCGTCGCGCTCCTCAAGCGGGCGGACGCGCAGGCGCTCGCCGCCGCGATCGTGCGCGGACGCAATGAGGGCTTCATCCGCGCATTCCCAATCCTGGGTCTCGTCTATCTCTCCAAGAAGAACGCGCATCTCTTCCAGGACGTCTTCAAGAAGGTCATCCTCACCGGCAACGACCTCGTGGACTTCATTGAGGTCGCGAAGACGGTGCGCGGCTTCGGCCGTTCCCTCAAGACCGCCATCGCGGACTGGATCGCGTCCAACACGAACCCCTACTACGCGCAGAAGTACCGCAAACAGATTGCGGACGCGATCCGCCTCTCCCGCTTCAAGGGCGAGGATTCGATCTACGCCTACATCCTCAACGCCTATTCGGACGTGAAGGGCAATTCCGCGGAGAAGCTGGAGAAGGCGTATGCGGAGTATCCCGACCTCGCCGCACACCGCGATTTCGTGTCCGCGGTGGAGGCGGGCGACCTCGCGTCCGCGGCGCGGATCCTCGATGCGCACAACCTGGATGTCAACTCGCTCACGGCCTACTATGGCAAGTTCGACAAGGCGCTCTGGGCGGCCGTTGCGAAGCGCTCGCCCGTGATGCGCTTCGTGAAGTACCTTGCGAAGTTCCTGCGCGAGGGCGTGCTGACGCCCGAGCTGCTCAAGGCGAAGGTGAACGTGGAGGTGCTCAAGAAGGCGAAGGTGTTCCCGTTCCGCCTCTACACGGCGTATCTGGCGTTTACGTCGGAAATGGCATGCGCCAAGAGGGCAGCGTCTGGTGCTGACGTGGGGAATAAGCCGTTTGCGGATGCATTCGCCTCGGGGAACGAGGCGTCTCAGGACTTCCCTGTTGAAGAGAAGTTCCTCATTGATCACCTCGCCGAGGTGATGAACGAGTACGCGCAGTCCTACGACTGGAGCGCGTTCGCGGGCAAGCGGTGGGTCATAGCGCCGGACGTGTCCGGTTCCATGTCTTCGCGCATTGGCGGGTCCTCCGTCCTCACCTACGCGACCGTGAGCGCGATGTTCGTGGGTTTCTTCGTGAAGGGGCTCGAGAACGTGACGGTGCTGCCGTGGGACACGGGCGTGAGGCCCTACCGCGTGCCGCGCGCCGATTCGGTGATGACGCACATCAAGGCGATTACGGACATGGTCTATGGCGGTACGTACATGGAGACGGCCGTGAACTACATGCTCAAGAAGGGCATCGACACGGACTACGCCGTGTTCCTCACGGACACGGAGGAATACGGCACCGGCTGGTTGGCGACGTGGAAGAACTACCACAAGCGCCATCCTAAGGCGGTTGCGTTCGTCCTCCGCGGCGACAGCTACATGACCTCTCCCATCCCCGAGGCTGAGGCGAAGAGGCTGAACGTGTATCAGATCTTCGGCTGGAACGACTCCGTGATCGACTACATGAAGTTCGTGCTGGAGAAGAGAAAAACAACTTGCTTGAAACAACGTGCCTTTGGAGCGCGGGCGATTTGAAATTTCACTTGGGGTGGCGGGCATCTTTGCCCGCAAATGTCCAGCGGGCTTAAGCCCGCTGGGAAGCTGCGGGGGCAAAGCCCCGCCACCCCGAATTGGGGCGGTTCTCCGCGCTCGCTGGGGAGGGAAGTGACAACTGTCCTAGTTCGATCTTGGAATTGACGGCGGGGAAGGATAATGGTAAACTTTCCGCCGTGGACCAAAAACGGCTGACTGCGGTGATGCGCGGGCTGGGGACTGGTGAGTTGAAGCATCCGCGCTTCACCAAGGAAGAAGCCGCCGCCTCAGGAGAAGTTGTACATGAAAGACTATGGAACTACATCCTATCGTTGGAATCCCCCGACGTTTACGCCGGAGGAACGGAAGCGGTCGGCAGAAGCGAGGGCGGAACGCATTCGCAGAGCGGCGGCTGGTTGGGATACCTCCGGCGAATGGCAACGCGCTATGAGGGTGACCCCAAAGAAATAGCGGCAGGGGAACACAAGTATTTTGACCGAGGTGCCGAGAGCAGCGTCTATGCTGCGGGCGACGGTACGGTCGTAAAAGTTCGCAAGCTTTCTGTCTACAGTCTGGACGGCGTCAAGTCCGAGCTGGCCAAGCTCGTCTATCACAACTATCTTTTTCCGAAGGACGCATACATCCTTCGTGATATCGCCGTATGGGACAACAACGGGTATGACCAGTTCTATCTGATTCTCGAACAGCCGCTCGTGACGCCGAAGACGGATGCGGACGGGCACATTATCGCGCCGAGTGAGGGGCAGATAGTTGAGGCGCTGAACAAGGCGAATCGGCATTTCAAGATTTACGACGAGGCGTGGGACCGACAAAGTGCGGATGATTTCGATACAACCGACAGCGACGATTCCAGCGCGGCCTTCGCGCCGTCGGCGCGGAAGATCGCCTACAACGACCAGTACATGGTCTATGACTTCAAGCCTGGCCGCAACACCTTCATCGACGCAACAACGGGGAGGTGAGGTTCATTGATCCGCGTGTGGACATCAACGATCCGGGTGCGGGATTCTCTGTGTCGAAATTCGGGAAGCGGAAGATCGATAACAGTCCGATGGTCTGCGTTTGGCACAAGAGTATTGTTGAGGATTTCTTTTTGACAGGATTGACATGATTATCACAGGATTGACATGATTATCAGGAGAGGTAGTTGCAAGAAAATCCTTTGCTTTCGCTGCTGGGAGGTTCGGAGTTTCGGAGGTTGGGGGAAAGCTTCAACAAAGACTCACAAACTCCAAGTCTCCCTATCTCCAAGTAGCGAAAGCAAAAAACGGGAGCGTGAAGTTATAGGCAAGAATATGACCTATCCTAAAAGATAGCAATTATTGATTGGGTGTTCATTCCTTTGAAAATGAGATTATGGTGCGGAACAAATCGAAGCCAGACTGCGATTTGTGGTAATGCACGAAAGGCGGGGTTTTCGTGCGAAATATGTGCTTTTTACCCTGTCGATGTCTGGAGTCTTACGTCTTAAGTCCTTGAACCTCTTCGTTGGCATGAATCTTGCTCGTAAAGTTACGCCGTCTCACGGCGGCATCGGTCTTTGAAAGCTTGTCGTTCCTTTGCGAATTTCCTGCGAGGTGTTGGTTTCTGGTTTCAACCTAGCTTAGAGAAGCAGCGGAGTGAAAATCCGCGTTTGCGGGGGTGGACATTTGTTCATATCCCGCGCTGGCCAGAACATTTTATTCCTCTCGGGTCTTGATTTTGCGAGGTGCCTGCTTTGGTTTCAACCTGTGATTCGAAGTCATTCATGCCAAGGCGTTTCATTCCTCGCTTCTACTTTGTGTCTTGAGGTGTTAGGCTGGTTTCAACCACAATTCTGGCGGGAATGGTTACCCGCACCGTACTCTGGGTACGGGATAAAGCCAGCCGCCCTTATTCCTCATCACGCAATCACAAGGGGACGATTGGTTCTTCTAAGGGAAAAAATTTTGAAAGGAGTATGCTGGTATGAGTCGTTCTTTCAGACATCGCGGCTGGTTGACGGATCAGTCGGGTAGGAAATTTGGCAAAAGATATGCCAATCATATTGTTCGACGGGCGGCAGACGTTCCGTCTGGGCGATGTTATCGAAAGTTTTATTGCAGCTACAATATCTGCGACTATGTCCTTTCGGCACGGCCCAAAGGTTCATGTCCTGACGCTTATAAAGATTGGATAAAGTGAGGAACGACAATGACAAGGCAAGAACTGAAAATCGTGTCTGGCGGACAGACCGGCGTTGACCAAGGGGCGCTTGAGGCGGCCCTTGGTCTCGGCCTTGTTTGGGGCGGCTGGGTGCCGAAGGGCTGGCGCGCGGAGAACGGGACCGTCCCCGAGCGATTCCGCATGCGCATGCAGGAGCACGCGAGCGCGAACTACATCGTGCGGACGCGGCAGAACGTCGCAGACTCCCACGCGACGCTGATCCTGACCGATGTCTATCCGATCAGCGGCGGCACGCTGAGAACGCGCGACTTTTGCATGAACATGATGAAGTCGCATTTCGTCGTTTCGTTCGGCGAGGCGGATGCCGTCGGCAAGGTGCGTAAGTGGCTCGGCCAGTTCTTCGTCGCCGCGCATCCCGTGCCATTTGTCCTCAACGTCGCCGGCCCGCGCGAAAGCAAATCCCCCGGCATCCAGTCCCGCAGTCGCCTCTTCCTCGCCGAGGTGCTGGGTGGCATGCTGGAGGATGAAGCATATTCTTCTTAAGAATTTGAGATGAGTGATGCATGGGCGATGTGGTATAATCGCACTGTTGTTCATTTTGTTCGCATAATAAGGAATAAGGACATGTTCGAAAAAACACTGGATAATCGCGATGGCGATGATGTGGCTCTCCTGCTGGATA
This sequence comes from uncultured Lentisphaerota bacterium, assembly GCA_946413265.1. Taxonomy (GTDB): domain Bacteria; phylum Verrucomicrobiota; class Kiritimatiellia; order RFP12; family UBA1067; genus RUG572. Next base: position 18,199 of record CAMKJU010000012.1, on the reverse strand, counting down.
TCAAACCTGATCCCGTCATGCTTCATGAACTGGAACTGCAACTTCAGCAGGAAGTGATGCCGACGCCTGTTGAACGCATGGGTGGCGAACGGATTGCGACTGCATATTCTGCCATAAAGAGACTTGTTGATGCTGCGGTTGCTGAAGCTGAGGCCAGATGGAGCGGTATGCGATTCAGTATAAGAGGGCGCGAGCCTACTCTTGAAGAGCGCCGCGCGGAAATCCTCAAGATGGTGAAAGAAAACAAGTCCTTCGGCCGTCTATTGATGCAGTTAGTCGGTGACAGATGCGACGGCAAGGCGAGTGTTTGCTACAAGAACGCAGGCGTTAGCCGTCAGGTGTATTCTCGAATCATATCAGATCCGATGACCAGGGTCTCACGGCGAACGGTGTTTCAGCTTTGCGTCGGGCTTCGGTTGACAAGGGAAGAATCTGAGAACTTCATAAAGGCAGCTGGTTATGCATTTGGAGGCACCGACATGGAATCGCAGGTTTTCGCCTATTGCCTCTCAAACAAGATATTAAACCTTTTTGACATAAACGACTTGCTTGTTCTTTGTGGTTGCGAGCCGATCGACATCGCCTGAAATGTCAATTGGGGATTGACATTTTCAAGGCATGTTTCTGGTAGAATATCGGCAACCAACCCGAAAGGTATGGTTCCCGCACTTTCGTCGTAAGGCGAATACGCGAATTGAAGGAAAGACCTTAAAGTAATGAAGTATGTGTTCTACATCAGCAAGTCGATGCCAGATAGGTGGACGACCTACCGTCGTGACACGGAGAAGCGCAACGGCGATGCATGGCATTTGCCAAAGGGAGACGAAACTGCGGAGCCGTTCGACGTCCCGCGCATTCTGGCGAAACTGAAAGGTGATCCGGAATTGAAGGAGAAGTCAGAAGGACGATGCCAGTTTCGGCAAGTGCGTATAGACGGTCACGAAATCGCGGCAATATGCGCCATGACGGACTATCCGCATGCCCGTGCCGTTGCTCTTGCGCTCGGCAAGCTTTTGTATGACGAGCCCGATGTTTCACTCTACGATGCCGAACGCGACATGAAGGAGATCTCGTCCAAATCAGACCTGCCTGAAGAGAATTTCGTAACGGCTCGGCAGGCATATAGAAAATACCGTGCGGCGATAATCAAAAAGTTTCTTCCGCAAAGGCGCTATGCAGCAAGGATCGGTTACTTTAAGATTGAGGAAGACTATACGGGTTGGTGGTCAAGGGTTACCGTGAGTGTTACTGCACTACGAGGCGACTTTAGAGAGCTTCTCAGGCTTTTCGATTCAATTCTAAAGGGAGTCGCATGTGAGCTTGGCGACGAAGTGTCCTGTACAAATGCATGTTTTTCAGTGTGGCGAAAAGATGTGTTTCGGTTCGAATTTATTCTTGAAGGAGTCGGAAAGAGTCCTGAATGGATTGGCTGGATGAAGGACGGAGAACCCAAAATAGAGAAGCTGAATAGATGCGGAATATGGAAGACACGAAAGGCTATTGCCCTGATGCCTCAAGGTGAACTGGAACACATTCAATCTAGACTACATTATAGTGAAGAGCTTATCACGGGGTCGATTGAAAGAAATCTGGCCGATAGATTTGTAAATAGCTATAAGCTGTCGAAGTTGATTGCGCGGCATGGATTGGACATTGTATATGGCAAACGACCAGACGACCCGCATAGTGAGGTGGCGTTTTGGTTGTCCTATGATGGTGCTTGGTATGATCCAGTGATGGATCTGTCTACAATTCGATTTGGCGATGAGGATAAGGCAAGTGTCATTCTGGATGTGATCGGTGAAATAATACCATCCTACTGGGAACATTACTACGAGGAATTCTATGTGAGGGCAGAAGAGGTTCAGAGGATTATGGACCGGATGAAAGAAGTCAGAGAAATTGTCAGGCGAAATCCAACTGATCTTGCGTTGGGTAGACTAGCGGATCGCCTGATGCGTTCATCGTTTGCGTGGGATCACGATGAGTCAGCGGAGCCGGAAGACTATGATGAAGCTAAGAAAAAGAGCCTATTCAAACATCGCCATGACATCGTCGCTCTTTATGATATATTTATTCGATGGATGGATTATGCAAGTCATGATGGCTTCTTTGTCGTTGGTCCGTAAAAGGAGGTGCTTCTAAATGAAGTGTAAGTACTCAATGCGCGAGATAGACATAAAACTCTATCAAGCTTGTGCCAAGGGATCTGTAAAAGAAGTGAAATGTCTAATTGGTCAGGGTGCGAATCCGTCTGCTCCTTATTGGGTCGAACCATGGCCCGACGATCTAGACCCCAACCTCTATACAGAGGATTACTATTGCGTCCATGAGGCAGCCCAAAATCCCGATATCCGTGTAATTGATTTACTTGTCGAGCACGGCGCTGATCCAAATATGTGTGAGTATTGGGGGCGGCAACCGCTTGCCTATGCAGGACAGTACAATTCGTTGGAAATGGTCAAGCATCTGGTGGAACTCGGAAACGATCCAGGCAAGTGCGATGACGACGGAGGAACGGTTTTGTCCTGGTCTGCCTTAAATCCCGATGTTCGTGTTTTGGAATTTCTCATTTCACATGGTGCTGGAATCGGAGACGCATGTTTTGGCGGAACAGAGCTGGATATTGCGTTAAAGGAAGGTTCCCCAGACCGTGTTCGGTTCTTTGTCGAGCATGGAAGCGACTTGGAATGCATCAGCATGAATTCATTTGTCGATGCGCCGCTTGAAAATATTCGTGTCCTTCTTGAATGTGGCTTGGATCCAGGTTATGATGATGGGTACGATGAAGGGCGAGTCGTAGACATCCTTGATCCAATCCGAAAGGCACTGTTCATAGAGTTTGGAGCGAAACCGAAATGAGCAAAGAAGAAATAAACGAATTTGACGATGCCTTCTGGACGCCACTCATGCACGCCGTTGAGGATGGCGACATGGAGCGGTTTGAGAACCTTGTAGCCGCAGGGGCTGATGTTAACCGTGGGAACAGGGAGGCGGAAGAATGGCCAATCGTGATAGCGGCGGAAAATGGCCGAGAGGAAATGTTCTTTCGTCTCGTCGAACTTGGGGCTAAACTAGAGGTCGACGAGTATTGTTGCCCAACCTGTGATATGTGGTATGGCTTCAAGCAAGCCGATCTGTTTTGTGGTGCGATTGAGTCGGGCAGTGCGCGCATCGCCAGGTATCTTCGCTTCATGGGGGTACGGCCATGGTCCAAGACAAGGTCGATGGAATACGGTGGACAGACCGTGCGTGAGTTTGCGAAATTGCACAACAAGGAAGATTTCCTTGCGACTGTTTTCTCGGATTCCGAACTCGCATCCAACAAGGAAGAAAGGAACATTTTTGAATGGCTGGGTTGGGACAGTATCCGTCTGTGCCGCGATGTGCATAATACACATGACAGCGGGTACTGGCCAGTTGCAGTTTGCATGCCAGATGATAGCGATGTTAGTCATTTTGGACGGCGTGACAAACCAGAAACGGAGTGGACGCTCCGGGTGTACGAAGCCAAGGCGTATTATGCCGTTAGGGTTTGGGAAGAGGCTCGCAGAAGGTGTGTTGAAAAAGGAATTGATGCAGACACGGAGGCGGTATGGTTTAACGCCGCCTTAACGCATCGTCTGATTCGATACGGCCATGAAAAGTGGGATAGTTGGTACAAGTTTGCTTCTGCCATGTTCGATGAAATGGAACGCATTGCGGATTCTGGCATGATCAAGATCCACCTTGGGCGAAATCCAATGCCATGCGGAATGAATGCTTCTAAACAACCACTAAAAGACTATGTAGTTCCAAAGATAGATGGCAAAGGGGTTCATAATTGGTCTGAGTCAGACTTGGATGCACTTCCAACGGATGGTCGAGCAATTTCATTTGCATGGAAGGAAATCTCTGCCTGTTTTGTCAGGTTGACTGCAGCTCAGGTTTCATTTCTGCACGCAGAACAAATGGCTCGTTTTGCTGATTGCGACGAAGCGCTATTTGAGGCGTGCTCAAGACTGGATGTCCCAGCAATGGAAAAGGCTATAGCCAACGGCGCAAATGTCTTTGCTACCAATCGATATGGCGATACAGTGGCTGAGGAGGTTGCTGAAGCAATCATGTCTGCCGAGATTGATGAAGACACTGAAGCAAGGGGAAAGGAACTTGAAAAAGGACGAATGGCGTTTAGGTTCCTCCTTGAGCATGGTGGAGACCTGGATTTTGCCGGGTATGGCGCTGTGTGTCCCATCTATGGAACAGGTCATGGTTATCCTGAACTCACGCGAATTCTGCTTGAACTTGGTGCCGCCCCCAACACATGTTCTTTTTTCATGCCGGATGAGTATTATCCTGTGTCGGCTTTAGAGCATCTAAAAACAGATCGATGCATTCATGGTGATGAAGAAGGTGTGTTTTCCAGAGTTGAAAGGATGCTCTATCGTGCCGGCGGCATGACTTATGGGATCTGGGCTCTTGATGACAAACAAGACAACGACATGCTGGATTCAGAGGATCGACCGGGTACACCAAAGGAAGACTTCCCAAAATCAATGGCGATGCGTGATCGTAAACTCATACAAGCCGTACGGCGTGGATGGGAATATAATACGCAGTTGGCCGTTCGGTGGGGTGGGGATCCTGCTGCGCGAGACGCGCAAGGGCGGAACCTTGTGCGGATTTTCCTTGAAGACTATGAAACCTATAGCCCCAAAGAAGGAGCTTCCTCTCAAGAGTTCTTTACTGACTTTGTCTTATTCCTGCTCAATGGAATCCGCGTCCCCGTCACTGATGACGAGATGTCCGCAATTATTGCCATCTGCAAAGATAAGGGATATGAGGATTGTTTAAAGGAGTTGCTTGCTCTGTGGTCTGAAAAGAAAGGCGTGGGCAATGAATAATGGTGTACAAGAGTTGTCGCAAGCTGATAATGACCTTCAAAAGGCGTGTTCTTATCTTGATGTTGAATTGGCGGCAAAGGCAATTGCCGCCGGTGCGAATGTTAACATGGTGGATGAAGGAGGGAAGCCGATAGTTTTTGAGTGCTTACTGTCCTACAACTTCATTTATCAGTTTGAGAGTGATGATGACGACGATGATGACGATCTGTCGCATGAGGAATATGCGGCTATCATCGATGAGTCCATCCGACGGCGCATCAAGATAATTGAGATGATGCTTGCGAAAGGACTAGACCTCAAGATCAAGGATGACGGTGGGTACCCGCTGATGTGGCATGCCGCACATCTGGAACCGCCACTTGTCGAGTTCTTGTTAAGGTCTGGGGCGGATGCAAATGCATATCGGGATGATGGTTCTGGATTTAATGACATGCCGCTTGTACATGTGTGGAATGATGAAGCGTGCTGTCGAGGTGATGAAGAACTGGAACGAGCGAATGCGCAGATCAATCGGCTGCTTCTTTCTTATGGTGCGCTTCCCTATTCGCCAGACAGTTTGTCGAACACTGCAATAAACCCCAACGAGGTTAGGAACTTCGAGGATGTGCCGTCTCTCGTCTGCCCATGCGCACAGAACCTGGAGAATGATGTTTCACAGATAGATGCGTCTCTCCTTGAGGCTTGCAAGAACCTTGATGTTGCGGCTGTCTGTAAAACTATCGAGTTGGGGGCGAATCCCAATGTGTTGGTGTCAAAACACTACGGAGGTACACCGTTGCTCGATACGATCATTGCCATTAGTGACAAAGGGTTGGATGAGGCCGATGTGAGAGAACGGGGACTACGGATAGTATCGCTTCTCTTGGATTTTGGGTCGGATCCGAATTTGCCATGTTGCGAAAATGTCGACTGTAGTGTTTATGGGGGGATGTGGACTGGTACGACGCCGTTACAGCATGCGGCATGGTTGAGTAAGGACGTTGAACTGTCGAAAATGCTCCTTGAACATGGTGCTAATCCCAATTTTCTTTCTAGTGGCATCGATGGGAAGACGATCATGGACCTGAACGGCCTAGACTGTCGTCCGAACGAACCCGAGTTTGACGAATCGCGGTTCGCCAAACCGATTGAAATACTTCTCGCTTCGTATGGTGGTTGCAGGAGGCATATATTTGACGATGACTCTGTGAAGGGGTTGAGTGACGAAGATGCTACACTCGTATATGCATGCCAGCGGATGGACTACGGTGTCGTTCAACAAGCGGTTAAGCTTGGCGGCAATTTGGGTCTTAGGCAATGGGGTACTCGCATATTGCCCGAGGTCACACTCTATGATGCTCCGCAAGTACGCGGAAACTGGTTTCGCAAGAACGGATGGCAGATCGAACAAGGGGTTCTCGATTTCATCCTCTTCTTGCTGGTGGGCATGAAGTTTCCTCTGTCTGAACACGACGTAGATGACATCCTGACGGCTTGTGTTTACAACGGCTATGAGGAAGTCCTCAAGGTGCTTCTTGAACATCATACACTCGGCGCGTTGTTTAGGGGTCGGGGAAGCATCATGAAGCGTAACATTTACCCATGGACGTGCTGGAAAAGAGAAAAGCGCCGTCGAATGGCGAAGCTCTTGATGTTGGGAGAGAGCCAACTTTCACATACAGATGAATGATGTTCACTGAGTTGAGAACAAGACACGGCGAAGCCAAACGCAAGCAAGGAAATGAAAAATCAAGCAACAGAAGCTGAGTAATGTGAGGCCTGTTGGAACGTCGGAAAGAGATTTTCTGACGGTGTTGGCAGCAAAGAACGCACCGGAGGATTGTGCTGTGGCGGCGTTGTCATTTCTTCACGGAAATCTACCGGCGATGTTGTCGATGATAGACGGTCTGATGAAGTACGAGACGGTAGGACGGCCGGAAGTGATGCTGGAATTGACGTTGGCGATGGTCGAACACGGGATGTTGGAATCGACCAAGACAGTTCCGCAAATCAGGGAAGAATTGGAGGCCGCACACAAATGGGATTCAGGTTGCCCAAAGGATGGTGATGAAGTGTAGTGGTGACCACGTGAAATTTCATCGGAGAAGCAAAGTACGTTTTAGGTATAATGAGCAGCAAATCGTTCAACATTCACAGGATAAAAGCAGATGGCAGCAACAAAGAAAAAGTCAAAGAACTCGACAAGAAGTACGACGCAGGAATTTACAAGGGGACACGAGATTCTGCTTACTGGTTTGATCGGATCGGGCATGAGCTATCCAAACATTTTCAAACTGGAAATGGCAATCAAATCGGAGAAACGGGCTCTGGACCTGGCGATATGGATTTATGAAAAGACGAAAGAACTCAAGGGGGAGTTCCCGACACCAGAAGAGATAATGCGCCAGGCAAACGTGAAGCCTTACCAGTAACAGGCAATGGTTCTGGTGCGGCACGCAAGGGGGAAAGTGTCACGATGGGGCTTGACCTGTGATTCTGGGTCGTGTATACTGTAAAACGCGTTCACGGAATTGGTACGTCTTAGCGACTGGAGCTCTGCCCTGCCGAGACCGTGGACTTCGCGAGCCGGGTGATTTAATGTCGACCTGGCTCGTTTTTTGCCTTTGCTGAATGCGTTTCGCTACCATAAGGCTGATTATGGGATGAAGTGGTAACGCAAATTAGAGCATAAGGTATACGAGGAAGACTGCAACCACGATGGCCAACGTGATTACGACGGCTTTTCTGGATGGGGGAGGTGGGCCCTCTTCATCCAGCAGGGCGATCATGCACAGGTCGTCGGTTATGTCTTCTTCGTCTTGCACGCGAACATTATACCGCCTCCTATTTTCCGCTGTCAACAATTACCGCGACACAATACCGGGCAGGGTGCTGTTCGCGCAGACCGCAGATGGGCGCTGATAGGCTCGTATTTTTGGTATAATACTCTCCGCTTGAACAGTGAGAGTTCTTGGCGAGAATGGAAAGACCTGACAAATGCGAAAAGCGGCGTCTTCGAATGCTGATTCTCCTGCCAGATGGCAGGATACATCGGCTTACGTTGCCATTCCTTCGCATATCCTTCCGCGAGGCGCCGCTCACCGCCACGCTCCTTGCCGCGCTGACGCCCCCGGAACTCGGCTTCGACATCCGCATCTGCGACGCGAGCGTCTCCGATGTGCCGATGGACGGAACCTTTGACCTCGTGGCCATCAGCATCATCACGGGAACGGCCATCGAAGGCTACAGGCTTGCCGACCATTTCCGCGCGAAGGGCGCGACCGTCGTCATTGGCGGCGTCCACGCCACCTTGCTGCCAGAGGAGGCATCCGCCCATGCTGATTCCCTAATGACGGGATTCGCCGAGGGAACTTGGCCCGAGATGTGCCGCGACTTCTGCAACGGCGCGTTGAAGCCGCGCTACGACGGTGGTTCGCCCGACCTCGTCGGGATTCCCTGGCCGCGCCGCGATCTCCAGAAACGCTTCGGCTACATGATGCCGCAAACCGTCTTCGCCACGCGGGGTTGTCGAAATACGTGCGATTTCTGCGCTGTCGTGGGCGCGAAGTTCGGCTGGCACACGCGTCCCGTTGAAGAGGTGGCCGCTGAAATAGCGTCCCTTCCCGGAAAGCGCTTTGCGTTCAATGACGTGAGCCTCTGCGAAGACCGTGAATACGCCCTTGCGTTGTGCCGGGCGATCAAGCCGCTGCGCAAGAAGTGGGGCGGACTCATGACGCTCAAGGCCGCGTCGGACGAGTTGATGCTCGATGCTCTCGCCGATGCCGGATGCTGTTACATGCTGCTCGGATTCGAGTCCGCCTCCGGGCGTTCATTGACGGGAATCCGCAAGGCGTTCAACGCGCCGGACGAATACAAGCGGATCATCTCGAACATGCATGCGCGCGGGATGATGATCCAGGGCTGCTTCATCTTCGGACTCGACGACGACACGACGGACGTGTTCGACGCGACGGCGGACATGATTGACGAGCTGGAGATCGACATCCCGCGCTATGCGGTCTACACGCCATTCCCCGGCACGGACTGCTACCGTCGCATGGCCGCGGAGAACCGACTCCTTCCGGGCGTGAACTGGTCCTGGTACGACACGCAACACGTTGTCATCCGCCCGAAACAAATGACGCCCGAGGAGCTGGATGCGGGATTCATCCGCGCCTGGCAGCGCACGTTCTCGATGAAGTCCATCCTGCGCCGCCTCTCGCTGCGGCGGAGTCAGTTCCCCGTGGCGTTCATCGGCAACCTCGCCTACCGGCTCTATCGCCGCAAGCTCGCCCGCGACAACCACCGCTTCGCGCTTTCTCCGGAGGACGTGGTATGATGCGTCTGCCCTGGTATGGAAAGACCGTGCCTCACGCGGTGCTGGACATCCTGCGCGGATGCAATTGCCGCTGTGCAAACTGCTACAACTCTGCACAGCCGTGCGCGAAGTCGCTTGATACGCTGAAATCGGAACTGGCCGTCATCTGCGCCGCGCGCAATGTCACGACCATCTCGCTCAGCGGCGGCGAACCGCTGATGCATCCGCAGATACTCGACATCATCGCGTGGCTCCGCTCTGAAGGACTGAAGGCGAGCATGTTGACGAACGGGATTCTTTTCGACGAGGCGCTGGCTGGGAAGCTGCATGCCGCTGGACTCGATTTCGTCACCTTTCACATACAGAAGGGGCAGGTTCGCCCCGACTGTGATGATGAATGCGTGGATGCGGTACGCTGCGAGAAAGGGCGCATCGCCCGTGCACACGGAATCTATCCGGCCGTCGTGGAGACGATCCGCGCAGATGACGCTGAAGGCTTCGCCGCGCTGGGGCGTTTCCTTCGTGCCGCGCCGGAGTTCGAATATGCGCTCGTCACGGTCGCGCGCGATTTCGCGGCAATCAATCCGGACGTCGCCGAATCCGAACCGGATCGCGCCCCCATGCTTGCGGCGCTGGCGCGCGAGGGATATCGTCCGGCGGTATTCGTCGGCGGAAGCGTCCGCCGCGACTGCCCCCGCTGGTATGTTCTGCAAAGCGCGCAGGCCGTCGGTCCGGACGGACGCGAACGCGCATGGAACATGGTGCGTCCGGGACTCGTCGAGCGACTGTTCCTCTGGGGGTATGCGATTCTTTGCCGCCGTTCGGTCCATTGGGTGCGTTCGACGTCTGCCAAGGCAAAGGTGCGTCTGCTGCTGAACGGATTGTTCGGCGGACGCTTCTCGACGCTTGTATTCGCCCTGCGCGCGATTGTCGCGGGCTGGGCGGTACGCGAGAAGCATATCGTGGTGCAGTATCCTCCGCGTTCGCTTGGCGGCGGACGTATCGAGGTCTGCGACAACTGCCCGGACGCAACGGTGCGTGGCGGAAAACTTCGTCCGCTCTGCCTTGCCGATACCGGTGCGGAGGAGGGGCGCGGATGAGTGGTTTTCGCGAGCGGACGCGCGTCTGGTGCTTTACATGCAAAGCGGAACATCCGGCTGAGGCGTTTGAGGCGGACGGCGCGGTGATGTGCCGGGTGGAGTGTCCGCACGCGCCAGGCACCGTATTCTCGCTGAGCTCCGACGTGGAGCTGTTCACGCATTTTCGTTCTTTCCCCCAGTTGCCTGCCGCGCGGCGTTTCCAGTTCGCGCTTCTGCATGTGACTGACAGGTGCACGATGAAATGCCCAATCTGCTTTGCGTCGTCCGGTGACGGACCCCCGGCGTCTGTCGGGGATGTCTTGGAGAAGGCGCGCATCGCGAAAGATGCGGGCGTGAAGGCCGTGTCCCTTACCGGAGGCGAGCCGACCGAACACCCTGCCCTTGAGGAGCTGATTCGACGCCTGAAGCGTGAACTCGGGCTCAAGGTCGTGCTCATCACGAACGGTCTCGCCTTCTCGCGTGATGCATCCCTTGCCGCACGCCTGCGCAGAACGGGGCTGTCGAAGGTCGTGATCTCCTTTGACACCCTGTCTCCCGAGACGAGCCGTCTGATGAGGGGCGACGACTATGTGGAGGCAAAGCTCGCCGCCTTTGAGCGGGCCGCTGCGGCGGGACTCGGACTTGCGGCGAACATGACGGTCTGCGAGCGGAACATCTGCGAAGTCGGGCCCGTTTTCCGGTTGCTTGCAACCCGGTTTCCTGCGCTGACGCACGTCCTGTTCCAGCCGTTTGCAGATTTCGGACGGCGAAGTCTTCATGACCGAATTGACCGCGAGCGAATCGTGCGCGCGCTCTGCGAGAGTCGCGAGTTCCCCGTCGAGGCCTTCGATTCGTTCGTCCCAGCGCCCAACGTCCCGGCATTCGGCATCGGGGTCCATCCGGATTGCTGTGCTGTTTGCGCCGTCTCCGCACGGGGGGCGGGAGTGCGTGCGCGGCTGTCGCCTCTTGCGTCCTCCGCAGCAATGCGTCGGCTATGCGAACGCCTTGCCGCCATTGATGGCAGCGGGCTGTTGCCGCCCTCGCTGCGGGCGTTGCTCGCGTGGGTCCGGTTCGCCGGCATGAGGAGCCTGCCGCTTTTCGCGCATCGGTGGCTGTGCGGGTTCGGTGGGCGTGCCGTGCTTGCGGTCGTGGACAATCTTCCGAATCGAGAATTCATGCTTTCGGAGAGAATCGAGCGGTGTGGCTCGGCGCTTGCGTGCGCCGATGGAAGCCTGTATCCGGTGTGTGCGGCCTACCGCATGGGGAAGGAAAGGAAAAGATGAAGCCAATTCGACTGCCCTGGCGCGGGAAGGATGTTCCGAGCGCCATCATCGACGTGGTGCGCGGATGCAACTGCGTCTGCAAGGCGTGTTTCAACCGCCGTCCTCCATCCGTCAAGCCGCTTGAGGAGATCCGGACGGAGCTTTCTCTCCTTCGGCGGCTGAGGAACGTAGCAACTGTGGGCATCAGCGGCGGTGAGCCATTGCTCCATCCGCAGATCGCCGAAATCGTTCGCTTGGTTCACGGCGAGGGGTTGAGCCCTTCGCTTCTCACCAACGGCATCCTCTGGGACGAATCGGCTGCGCGCGAATTGGCGAGCGCGGGGCTTGATTTTGTCATGTTGCACGTCCAGCCCGGGCAGAAGCGTCCCGATCTTCCCCAAGACGCCACGGCCGATGACGCATTTTCCATTATCAAATCGAAATGCGCGATTGCGAACGCCTGCGGGATTGAGGGCGTGGCTGTCGCGACGGTGAATGTCCGGCGGCGCGCGGAGGTAGATTCCATCCTGGAGGCCTTTTTTCGGTGTGAAGGGTGTCAGTACCTCTGGCTGACGCTTGAGCGCGACATGCAGACGTTTGATGAAGGCTGTGAGCGCGCCTCCGCGGGGAACGGCGTCCAGGAGATGGCCTCGCTCGTGGCGGAGCATGGCTGGCGTCCATTCGCCGGAATCGGCGGGGTTCGGAATTCGCGGAAATGGCGGTGGATGACCTACCACGGATTTGAACGCGTTGGCGCGGACGGGCGTACGACCGGTTTTGCCGTCGTGCCGCCGTCGCTTCTCGAACGTGCCGTGTTCGCGGTTTTCCGCATGTTTCGCATCCAGTTGCCCTATCGCGTCCGCGCGGGGAAGTGGGGGACGCTTGCGCGCATTGCGTTGAATGCGCTTTCAGGTGGGCCGCTGCGCAACCTCGCATTCGTTTTTGCGGCGATCTTCCGCCGCGAGCGCGTACGCCCGAAGCACCTTGTCGTCGAGGCGCTCCCGGAGTTTGCCGAAGACGGGAAGGTTGAGCACTGCGACCCGTGCGTCGACGCGACGGTATACGGGGACAGGCTCGTTCCGGCCTGCCTTGTGGACACGGAATTCGCAAAGCGGGGATGCGAATGACCATCCTTTTCGTCCAGCCGGCGGTGGGGCACAAGGGCGGAGGCGCCACGTATCCGAAGACGTGGATCATGGAGCCGCTGTCGCTCGCGGTGATGTCGGCGCTGACGCCGAAGGGGATTGACCGCCTGTTTATGGACGACCGTCTTGACGAGGTGGACTATTCCGCACGGCCGGACATCGTGGCGATGCCCGTTGAGTGCTATACCGCCGCGCGGAGCTACGAGATCGCGGACAGGTTTCGCGCACAGGGCGCGAAGGTGCTCCTCGGCGGATTTCATGCGACGATGAACCTGGACGAGGCCGCCGCACACGCCGACGCCGTCGTGTGCGGCGATGCGGAAACGACATGGGCCGGCATCCTTGCCGATCTGCGTGCCGGTTCTTTGCGCCGCAGGTATTTTGGGCGGGGCGGCGTGTTCTGTCCGATCCCCGACCGTTCGCTCTACCGTGGCCGTCGCTACGGGCCGCTCAACCTGGTCGAAACCTCGCGCGGCTGCACGTTCAACTGCGAGTTCTGCTCGGTGCAGAAGTTCTTCGGCCGCCGCTATACGCCGCGTTCGCTCGACGAGGTCATGGCCGAGGTCGAGTCCCTGGACAAGAACATCGTCTTCTTCGTCGACGACAATCTCGCAATGGACGTTCCGCGCCTCAAGGAACTCTGCCGCCGCATGGAGCCGACGCGCAAGCGGTGGGTGGGGCAGCTGAGCATACACAGCGCGAAAGACGACGAGCTTCTCGCCCTGATGGCGCGCAGCGGCTGCGCGGGCGTGCTGATCGGTTTCGAGTCGCTGGACGCCACCACGCTTGCGGCGATGGGCAAGCGCGTGAACACGGCGAACTCCGACTATGCCGCCGCGATCGAGAACCTGCGCCGCCACCATCTCTCGATCTATGCGACGTTCGTGTTCGGCTACGACGGTGACACGCACGAGACGTTCCGCCGCACATACGATTTCGCGATGGAGAGCAGGTTCTTCTTCGCGGCGTTCAATCATCTTGTCCCGTTTCCCGGAACGGACGTTTATGCGCGCTTTGTGCGCGAGGGGCGGATGCTCCATGAAAAATGGTGGCTCGACAAGTCCGTGCACTTCGGTGACGTCGTCTTCCGTCCCCGCAACTTCACACCGGACGAGTTGGCTGCGACGTGCGAGAAATACCGGCTGAAGTTCTATTCGCTGCCATCCATCCTGAAAAGGGGAATGGACTTCCGCGCGAACACGCACGGACTTCTGAAGGCGCTCTACTTTTTCGCCTCCAACCTGACCCAGGAGAAGGAGGTCCTGCGGCGGAAGGGCCTTCCAAACGGGGGTGAGCCGTGATTTGCGCGCGAACCTATCGCCCAGAAGACGAGCCGCAGCTCCAGGAACTCGCGGCCGCGTCGATGCCAGGCTGGGTGCGGCTTTCGTACCGCTATGTGAACGGCTATGCGGCCGGCGAGGGCCTGAAGGGCGGCGAGACGGAGATTTTCGTGGTCGAGGAACCGAAGCGAGGTATCTTGGGGTGCGGCACGCGGTCTGTGCGCCTTGTTTGGCTAGACGGTCAATCGACCCGCGTGGCGTACCTGAGCGGACTGCGCAGTTTCCCTTCATGGCGCGGTGGGTACGGCTTTTTCAGGGGGCTTGCCGCGCTTCAGCGCAGGATGTCCGAGGATCCCGTGTCCGTCACGTTCACTACAATCCTCTCAGGCAATCCACGTGCGCGCATGTTGCTCACGTCGGGAAGGGCGGGGCTTCCGCGCTACATGCCCTACGGGAGGGTTCTCACGTTCATGCTCGCCGGACGTGCATCTTCGCAAGCACGTTCTGCAGATGTTGCCACTGCCGAGACGCTGCGCACGTTCTATGAACGCGAGGCGCCACGGCGGCAACTCTTCCCCGTATTCGGGGAAAGAATGCATCCGTCTCTCTCGCTATCCGATTTCTTCGTGTTGAAACGCGGCGGAGAGGTCGTTGGTGCGGCGGCAGTGTGGAATCATGGTGATTTCCGTCGGATCGTGGTCGATGGTTATGGGCGTGCGGGCTTTCTGCGCGGCGCGGCCAACCTCTGGGCGCACGCGACAGGACGTCCGCCGCTGCCGCCTCCGGGCGCTGAACTTGCCTGCTCGTATCTTGCATACGCCCTCGTCAAGGGTGATGACCCGCAATTGTTTGCGGAGCTTGTGCGCGAGGCGTCTGCCCGCACGTGCGGGCGCGCCTTGGTCTTCTCCCTCCATGATGGCGATCCGCTCGTCGACACGGCGTGCCACATGGCAGCGTGGCGGTACGAGAGCGAATTCATGATCGTCACATACGGCGCCGATCTGAATGGGTTCACAGGCGTGCCGTACATTGAAGCGGGGGCGCTATGACCGCGGACGTGAAGGTGGAGATTTGGAGCCGAAGCCTGCTCCGCGAAGCGGACATCGCTGCGATGGAACGCCTTTACCGGGAGTTCTACGTCGGTGCGGACGAGGCGGACTTCCGTCGCGATCTTGCGGAGAAGGACTACGCGATTCTCCTGCGCGGAACGGGCGTATGCGGATTCTCCACGATGAAACTCGTCGAAGTTGCGGGGATGCGCGTTCTATTCAGCGGGGACACGGTGGTCGAGACGTCCCAGCGCGGACAATGGGGCCTCGCGGGCGGGTTCGGCCACATGATTAAGTTTGTGGAGTGCATGTTCCCTGATGAGACGGCGTACTGGTTTCTCATCAGCAAGGGGGCGCGTACGTACCGTTTCCTCCCAACCTTCTTCAGACGTTACGTACCGGGGCCTGTTGCGGATGCCGATCTTTCAGCGCGTCTCGCGCGCGTTGCGTCCGCGTTCTACCCGCGCGAATACAATCCAGCGACTGGAGTACTGCATTTCGTGGGAAAGAAAGACCGTCTCCGCGGCGACCTTCTGCGCAGGGACACGGAGTCCGTCCGTTTCCGCGCGTTGAATCCGGGATGGATGAACGGTGACGAGCTGTGCTGCCTTGCGCCGCTTGCGACGGACAACCTCAACCGGCTGGGGTTGCGCGTGATCGAGGCGACGGATCCGGAATGGCATCTGGAGCCTGCACCATGAAAGTGTTCCTCTCCAACTTGCTCTGGTTCGCCTCGACCTTGCCGGACACCATCCGTTTTGCGCTGGCGCTGCGCAACCCGACGCATGCGCAGGCGGTCGTGGCGCGGCGGCGGCGGCCGACACGGGAAGAAGATGTCATCCTCTACGAACCCACCAGCGGATCGACTGGCGCGAACAAGTTGATACCGTACACCGAACAGCTCCGTCGCGAGTTCATGCGCGCGGTGAATCCGTGGATGGCTTCGCTCTATCTCCGACATCCCGGGCTTTTCCTCGGCACGCACTATTGGGCGATTTCGCCGACCACCGAGGTGCACGGCGCGGACGGCGATGCGCGCTGCGGGTTCGCAGAGGACCGCGAATATCTTGGCTCGTTGAGATGTCGGATCACGTGGACGCTGTTTCCCGTGTCGGACATCGTGCGTGGGGTGCGCGACCCCGCGCGCCATCTGCGCCTCACCGCGCTCGGGCTGCTCGCTTCGCGCCGACTGGGAATCGTCTCGGTGTGGCATCCGTCCTTCTTTATCCGCATCCTTGAGTACATGACGGAGTATGCGGCTGAACTCGCGCATGCGCTGGTAACGGGTGACTGGGGCGAAGGATTTCGCAAGGCCCCAATACGGGAAGGTGCGCAACTGGGTGAGCGGCTCGCAGCGCGGAACTATGCGGCGGTATGGCCACATCTCAAGGTAATCAGCTGTTGGGACGCTGCGTTCGCGAAGGGCGACGCCGACCGCTTGCGGCGGATATTCCCTCGCGTTGAGGTCGAGGGCAAGGGGCTTCTCGCGACGGAGGGCGTCGTCACGATCCCTTGGTTCGGGAAGCGTGTCGCGGCTGTGACGTCGCACACGTTGGCGTTCGAGACGGTCGATCCGGAGACGTCGGAGCCAATTCCCGGAACGGCTGTCGGGATTGAACGACTTGAAGTTGGAAGGCGTTACGGTGTTGTCCTGACGACGGGAAACGGTTTCACGGACTACAGGCTGGGGGACGTGGTGGAGTGTGTCGGATTTGTTGGACGGACGCCGCGCCTTGAGTTTTTGTACCGCAGCGGGGGCGTGTCGGATCTGTGTGGGGAGAAACTACATCCGGCATTTGTCGGTACCGTCATCAACGCGCTGTCGCAAGGGCATGGCGCGCCACGGTTCGCCGTTTTGGCGCCGAACATCAACCGTGCTGGCTATACGCTCTGGTGGGAACCTGCAGAAGAAGGCGGTTTGCCATCCTCTGACGAACTCGAGTGGCGGCTATGCGAGAGCTACTACTACGCAAATGCGGTGGAACTGGGCCAGATTCGTTCTGCCGTTGTGAAGGAAATCCGCGACGGACTTGCCCGATGGTGCCGATGTTTGGGTCTTTCAGCGTCCGCCGCAAAGATTCCGCCTCTCACCCGCCACGCGATAGATTTATATCGCCTATAAGACCATATAGGTTTTGTAAGGCAATTGGCAAGGTAATTGGCAATGAATGGCGTTGGCACGGTTATTGCTTGTAGGTTTTTTTGTCAAAACTGGTGTAACGCTTTCCGGGTGAATGCGTTTATGCTGGTGAAAGAAAGAAGGAAAAGAGTTTTCAAATGAAGAAGAGCCTAGAGTTATTGCGCGCGAAGCGGCAGATGCTTAATCTGCTGCTTGGACGCTATTGCTCGGGGTTCATCAATTGAAGCCTGCTGGAATCGTCAGCAGTTGGAAGGAGAGGCCGGCCCCGCGCACGCGGAGCCGGCCTCTTTGCATACCTTGATCTTTCACAACGCACGGAACCGTAGCCCAACTGGCAGGAGGCGCTTGCTTGAGGTGCAAGACAGTGCGGGTTCGAATCCCGCCGGTTCCACCAACGCTCCCGTGATGCAACAGGCAGACATCGGATGCCCAAACCATCTGTTTTGTGGGTTCGAATCCCTCCGGGAGCACCAATGGGCCTGTGATGCAACTTGGCAGACATACTGCGTTCAGACCGCAGGTCTTTGCGGGTTCGATTCCCGCCAGGCCCACCAGTTCAAAAGGATTTTCAGACATGGAAAAGATAGATGATTCGATCTGCTCGGACATCGAGCAAGATGACGACCAGGCATGGACGGCGTTCTACGCCGCCTTCGCGCCCATCATGCGCGCCTACGCCGTGAGGCGCGGATGCGACGAGCCAGACGACGCGGTGCAGGACGTGTTTATCAAGTTCGTCGCGGCGGTCCGGGGTGGACGCTTTCGGGCACGGAGCGCGGCCGAGACGTGTTCGTACTTGAAAACGCAGGTCGCCCGTCAAGTGATTGATTACCATCGACGGGCGAAGGCCAGATGTCGCGATATGACGGTTGAGATTGACGGAATTGAGATCGCTGTTCCGGCCGTGGTGCCGCAGATCGTGGAAGCGCGCGAAGAGGCGGCGATCCGCGTCAGGACACGGGCGCGGGTGGTGTCCGGCTGGCGTTGTTCCGAACGCACGCGGGCGATCTTCGAGGCCTGTACGGTCGGGGGGCGCAGCACGGCGGAAGTTGCGCGGGAATTCG
>CAMKJU010000011.1 GCA_946413265.1 uncultured Lentisphaerota bacterium | reverse complement strand
GGGCGGAAACTCAATACGAAATTGGACCTTGCTCAACTATCTGAAATCGCCGTGAAGTTTTGCGCGCGGTGGCGCAGAGGTTGACGGGAGACGCGAGACGATAGACGCGAACGGTGGTCGCGTGCGCATGGGGCACTTGCACGGGAAGGAGCGTTCTGGTAGAATTCCGCCGAAGTCATCAAAGGAGCATAAATAAAATGAATAGGCCAACGTCAAACATGAATATCTCAAGAAGGCAGTTCTTCATCGGCGGCGCGGCTTTCGGCGCGCTTGGCGCGTTCAGCGGCTGCCGATTTTTCGCGTCCAACGGTACGTCTGCGGCAGGTGCACCGAAATTGAAGTTCGGCGTCGTCTCCGACATCCACATCCTCCGCGTCGGGGCGAACGAGGAGATGAGCGCCTTCGGAAACAACCTCACCTTCAAGCACACGCTTGAGTGGTTCCGCAGCCAGGACGTCGACGCCGTCGTCATCGCTGGCGACATGGCCGACAAGGGCCTGGACACCCACCTCATGGCCGTCGCCGAGGCCTGGTACTCCGTGTTCCCCGACGACAAATACCCCGACGGACGCCCCGTCGCAAAGTTCTTCGTCACCGGCAACCACGACTGGGAGGGCTTCAACTACGGCAAAATCGCCGAGAAGCTCTACCCCGACGCCGCCGAGCGCGCGAAGCACGTTCTCCAGAAGGACATGGCCGGCTGGTGGGAGAAGGCGTTCCACGAGCCGTATGCGCCCATCTACTCGAAGGAGATCAAGGGATACACCTTCATCGGCGCGCACTGGGACATGGGCGGCTACGGCCCCGAAGCGGGCAAGAAGGTGTATGCGTTCGGACGCATCGCGGACTTCATGTCCGCCAACGGCAAGAAGATCGACCCCGCCCTTCCGTTCTTCTACGTGCAACACCCGCACCCCAAGGACACCTGCTACGGCTCCTGGGCGTGGGGACATGACAAGGGCATCGTCACAAAGACGCTTTCGGCCTACTCAAACGCGGTCGCATTTTCCGGGCACTCCCACTACTCACTCACCGACGAGCGCTCCATCTGGCAAGGCGCGTTCACGTCCGTCGGCACGAGTTCCCTCCGCTACACGGGCATACCGACGCGCGAGTTCGTTCCACAGGGATTCGAGAACGGCAGTGCGTTCGCGCCCGACGCCTGGAAGCGCGACGCGATGAAGGGCCTCGCCATGTTAAAGACCGGCGACTGCAGGCAGGGGATGCTCTGGAGCGTGTATGACGACCACATCGTGGTGAAGCGCCGCGAGTTCCTCTCCAACCTCGACATCGGCGAGGAGTGGGTCATGCCGCTTCCGTCGGCGGAGCCGCGTCCGTTCGCCTTCGCGGAACATGCGAAGAAGATGAACGCCCCGCAGTTCCCGGCGGACGCCGCAATGGAGATCACGGTCGTCAAGGCGAAGAACCGCGGCGGCAAGTCGCCGGACGGCAAGGAGACGATTCCGTCCCAGAAGAAGCCCTCGTACATGGTCGTTGTCCCGCCGGTCGTGAAGGACGACAAGGCGCGCCTCTTCACGCTCGAGTTCACGGCGGAGGCCAAAGGCGGCTCTAAGCTGAAGAAGACCGTCCTGCCGTTCGGCTTCAACCATGCGCTCGGGCACGAGAAGAACGCGATGAAGCAGACATGCTACTTCAGGGCAGAGGATCTCGGCAAGGGCGAGGTGCGCTTCACGGTGACGCCCATCAACTGCTTCGGCGCACGGGGACGCCCCCTCACGGCAACGTTCACGCCCGGCAAAAAGGCCTGAGGAAAATAAATCGGGCGGTTCACTTTCCGCAGATCGCCTTGAAGTGCGGAAGGACGGCCTCCGCCCAGATCTTGTAGCCGGCCGCGTTGGGGTGGACGCGGTCCGGCATGATCCACTTCGTGTCACCCTTCGCGTCGAGGTACTTGGCGTTGAAATCGACCCAGATCACCTTCTCGCCGTCGGCGAACGCCTTGATGGCCGCATTCACCTCGTCGTTTGCCTTGCGCTGGACGTTCTGCGGGCCCTCCCCGCGTACGAAAATCGGCAGCAGCAGCACCTTGGCCTGCGGCTGCTTCTCGGCGATGACGTCGAGGATGCGGCGAATGCCCTTCACCACGTCCTTGGGATCGTTGCGCGGATAGGCGTTGTTCGTGCCGATCATCATCATGACGCACTTCGCCCTGTAGCCGTCGAGCTCGCCGTTCTGGCAGCGCCAGATGACGTGCTGCGTGCGGTCGCCGCCGTAGCCGATGTCGAGTATCGAGTAGGTCTTCGCAAGCTGCGCGAGCTGGGCCCTGCCCTGACGCTCCCAGTTGTGCGTGATGGAGTCGCCGAGAAACACGACGTCGATCTCGCCCTTGGATGCGACTATCTGGTTGCGCTTCCGAAGAAGACGGTCGAGCCACCACGCGCCCTTGCCGGAAAGCGCCGTGCCGACGCGCGTAACGGGGCACACGGTCTCGGGCAGACCAGCCTCCGCCTTCTCCGCCGCCGTCTTCACCTTTGAGAACCGGTTCTCCGGACGCGGCAGCTTGCCGTCCGATAGCGCATACGCGATGTACGGCCTCACCTCCTCGTACCAAATCTCGTATCCCTGCGGGCCCGGATGCAGACGGTCCTTCATAATCCATTTCGTATCGCCTCTCTCATCGAGAAACCTGTCCGAGAAATCGCACCAGAACACGGACTTGCCGTCGCAGAACTTGCGCACCTCGCGGTTTACCACGTCGCTGCGGAGGCGGTACTGGTCGTTCTCGCCCGCACCGCGCGGGAAAATCGCCGTCAGCACTACCTTCGCCTTCGGCTGCTTCGCGCGTATTCTCCTGAGTATCTCCCGGATGCCGAGGATGGTGTCCGCCGGCGGTTCGTCGGCGAACCGCTGGAAGTGCCCCGCGTTGTTCGTGCCGATCATGAGAAGGATGCACTTCGCCTCGTAGCCGTCGAGTTCACCGTTGTCGAGGCGCCACAGGACGTGTTCCGTGCGGTCGGCGCTGTAACCGAGGTTGAACATTTTCCAGTCACCCTCGGAGAAGTACTTCTTCAGCTGCTCGGGGCCGCGTCCCTTCTGCTCCCAGCCGTTCGTGATGGAGTCGCCGATGAACACGACCTTGACGCCGCCGGCCGCGGCCTGGCGCATCTTCTCGGCGTGCCGCTTCATCTGCCAGCTGTCGGGCTTTCCGTCCCACGCGGCTGGCGTGGCGGCGCGGATTGCGCCAAACGCGGTCGTTGCGGCGAACACGGCCGCAATTGCGAGGATGTGATTCAGTTTCATGCTTTTCTCCTGTCTGTTCGAATGAAGACGTGCGAGACGCCGCCGGCGGGGTTGAGCAAACCGCGCGCGGCGAGCAAGCGCTCGGCTTGGCGCGCGACGGCGTCGGACGGCTCCACGACCTTCGCGCGGCCCGCCGCGACGTGCTCGATCAGGGGCTTCAAATGCGGAAAGTGCGTGCAGCCGAGCACGAGGTGGTCTGCACCCGCCGCAAGAAGCGGTTCCACGCGCGCGCGCACCGCGGCTTCGGCGCGCGGGCCCGTCGTCTCGCCGCGCTCGACGAGCGTCACGAACTCGTCCGCCACGCACGTCAGCACAGTCGTCTTGCGCGCGAAACGCGCACACGTCTCGCGGTAGAGGCGGCCGTTGAAAGTCCCCTGCGTGGCGAGCACGCCCACCACGCCGCTCCGCGAGCGCAGCACGGCCGGCTTCACGGCCGGCTCCATACCCACGAACGGCACGTCCGGCCATGTGGCGCGCAGCACGTCGATCGCCGCCGCCGTGGCCGTGTTGCAGGCCACCACCACCATCTTGCAGTCGCGCGCGAGCAGCGTGCGCACATGCCGGCGCGCGAGACGCACGATTTCCGCCGCCGGACGATTCCCGTATGGACAGTGCGCTGTATCGGCAATGTAAATCGTATCCTCGTGCGGCATACGCCGCCTGAATGCCTCGCGCACGCACAACCCGCCCACGCCGCTGTCAAAGAACCCGACTGGTGATGAGGCGCTGCGATTAGAGCGTGACGCCGTCCTTGAAGATTGCAATGCCACGGGCATTTTCCACCTCGTTGCGCGCCGGCGCGCCGGACGCGATCTCCAGCACTTTCGCGGCAAACGCCTCCACGTCCGGATTCGCCATCGCGTCCCAGTCGATCCAGTGCGGCTTTGCCGTGGCGAGCGTCGTGTTCGTGGCGATCTTCATCGTCGGCACGACCGTGCCGAACGGCGTGCCGCGTCCGGTCGTGAAGAGCACGAGGTGGCACCCGCTCGCCGCGAGCACGGTTGACGCCACAAGGTCGTTGCCCGGCCCCGTGAGAAGCGAAAGACCGTGCGCCTTCACGTGCTCGCCATAATCGAGGACGTCCTCCACGCACGAGCTGCCGCCCTTCTGCACGCAGCCAAGCGACTTGTCCTCGAGCGTGGTGATGCCGCCCGCCTTGTTGCCAGGCGACGGGTTTTCGTAGCAGGGCTGTCCGTGACGCGCGTAATAATCCTTGAAGTCGTTGATCATCTTCACGCACTTCTCGAACACGGTGCGGTCGCGGCAACGACGCATGAGCAGCGTCTCCGCGCCGAACATCTCCGGCACCTCCGTGAGGATCGTGGAACCGCCGCGCGCAACGAGCCAGTCGCTGAACCGGCCCACGAGCGGATTCGCCGTGAGACCCGAGAAGCCGTCGCTTCCGCCGCACTTGAGGCCCACCACAAGTTCCGAGACCGGGATCTCCACGCGCTCCGTCGGACGATTCGCCTCCAGTTCCCTGATCAGCTCTAGCCCGCGCGCATATTCATCGCCAGGATCCTGCGCGCGCAGAAAGCGAATGTTGAGCGATGTCACGTCGCCCAAGCGCTCCTTGAACGACTCGAGCGTGTTGTTTTCGCAGCCGAGGGCCACCACGAGCACGCCGCCCGCATTCGGATGGCGACAGAGCGCGGCGAGCAGGTTCGCCGTCATCTCGTGGTCCGCGCCGAGCTGCGAACAGCCGTATGGGTGCGTAAGCGCAATGCCACCGCAACTGGCAGCAAGACGCTCGCAGAGGTTGTTCACGCAGCCGACGGTCGGCACGATCCAAATGTCGTTGCGCACGCCCACGCGCCCGTCAGGATGGCGGAACCCTTTGAACGTCGGTACGTCCCTCCTTGCTGTTGTACGCTTGCTGTCTCCTTCCGCCCCCACCACGGCAGGATCCGGATCGTATGCGTACTCAAGCGTCTCGCCGAGATTCGTGGCCACGTTGTGTACATGCACATGCTCGCCGGGGGCGATGTCGCGCGTGGCGTGCCCGATGGGCATGCCGTACTTGACCACGTTCTCCCCCGCACGGATGGCCCGGCGGGCGTACTTATGGCCGTCTTCGTGGATTTCAACGTTGTCGAGTGGATGTATGACCATGGGTTGTCCTGCGTTAGCGGCGCGGTTTTGCGGAGAGCGAGAACTTCGTGTCGATGAACTCGAATCCGTCAACGGCCCTGAAGATATCAGCGGCAGAAGGTTTCTTCGCCCATCTCATGCGCTTGAAGTCGAACGTCACATTGTGGAAGCGCCAATTGGAGAAGTGCCCCTTGTGCCCGGCGAACACGTCGACGTGCGGGGGGAAGCCGCTCCTGAACGTGCAGTCTGAGAACGACACGTCCTTCATGTACTGGAACGGCGTTCCTTTGTCCACCCTGAGCCAGATCGGTTCGTCCTCGCACGTGATGTGGACGTTCGAGAAACGGATGTTCTCGGCGTAGAACGGAATCAGCGTTTCGGGCGGAGGCGGCTCAAGCCCCTGGCCGCGCGGCGGATCCTTCTGCTTCGCCCAATCCGTCGTCTCGTCTGGGTAAAAGAAGCTAATTCCCCAGCGGGAATGCGGACATAAGACGTTGTTCAGCGAAATGTCCTTCATCGGCCCGTCCCCGCGCCAGCCCATGCGGATCGCGTAGCACCTTTTGGACCGGAGGACGCAGTTGTTCACCATCACGCGCTCACAAGGCCTGGACTTCTTCATCTGCTCCTGATGCGTCCGGATGACGAGCGCGTCGTCCTGCGCATCGACGACGCAGTCCGACACCATCACGTCGCGGCAGCCGCCGATGTGCAGCCCGTCGCCATTTGGGAAGCGGTAGTCGCATTCGATGCGCACGCCGCGCACGCCCACGCGGTCGCAGTCAAGGAACCACGTGGCCCACCCGCCTGGGTTGCGGATGAGCACGTCGTCGAGGCGCACGTCGCGGCAGGCGACAAAGAACACGCACCGTCCGGTCACGTTCGTGTGGCTGTTGCGCCACCAGTTGTAGCCGGTCCAGTTCTTCTTGTTTTCCCAGTGGTGGAACTTCTCGTTGTTGCCGTCAATCGTCCCCGCGCCGGTGATGGACACGTTCGTCTGCGCGACGGTGTAGAACATGGCGCGGCGGTTGAAACGCAGCGCACGTTCGGAGTTCCAGTGCTCGGACTTCTCAAAGAGCGGATACTTCAGCGGATCCTCGCCGCCCATGAGCGTTGCGCCTCGGTCGATGTGCAGTTCAACGTTGTTCTTGAGATTGAGCGTGTAGGTCACGTAGACGCCGCCGCCGGGCACAATCACACGCCCTCCGCCCTTCGCGCTGCACTCGTCAATCGCCTTCTGTATGGCAGCGGTGTTGTCGGTGACGCCATCCGCCTTCGCCCCATACTCCGCCACGTCAAGCGTCCGCGCGGACGCTGCGACAGACGCAGCGGCGAACATCACGGCATACGCAGCCGTTCGCATCATCAGAAGAGGCCCTTCACGTGTCCGGTCTCCACGTCCACGTCGATGCGGCGGTAGGCCGGCGAGGCGGAGGTTCCGGGCATGAGCTTGATCTCGCCCGCGACGGGCACGAGCAGTCCCGCGCCGCGGTAGATCAGGACGTCCTTCACCGGCAGACGCCATCCCTTCGGGCGTCCAAGCAGCTTCGGGTCGTGCGAGAGGGAGTATTGGGTCTTCGCGATGCACACGGGGAGGCGCGCCGTCTCGGGATCCGCCTGGTAGGCGGCGAGCTTCTGCGCGGCCTCAGGCGTGTAGTCCACGCCGTCGCCGCCGTACACTTCCTTCACCTGCTTCTCGATGCGGTCGGCGAGCGGTTCGTCGAGGTCGCAGAGGAAGGCGAACTCGTTCGGCTCGTCGCACGCGGCAATCACGGCGTTCGCGAGGTCCAGCGCGCCCTCGCCGCCCTTCAGCCAGTGGTCGCTCACGGCGAAGCGCGCGCCGGCGCCTTCAGCCACGCGGCGCACGAGGTCGCGCTCGGCGGGCGTATCGGTGTAGAACGCGTTGAGGCACACGACCGGCTGCACGCCGCTGCGGCGGATGATGTCGATGTGCGCGAGCAGGTTGTCGCAGCCCTTCTCGAGCAGCTCCAGGTTCTCGTGCGTGTAGACGGGGTCGAGCGGAAGGCCGGCCTTCACGGCGGGCGCGCCGCCGTGCGCCTTGAGGGCGCGGACGGTCGCGACGAGCACGACGGCGTCGGGCTTCAGGCCCGAGCAGCGGCACTTGATGTTCCAGAACTTCTCGTAGCCCATGTCACTTGCGAATCCGCTCTCCGTGACGACGTAGTCGCCGAGCGCGCAGGCGAGGCGGTCCGCCACCACGCTGTTCTGTCCGATCGCGATGTTCGCGAACGGGCCCGCGTGCACGAACACGGGCTGTCCCTCGACGGACTGCATGAGCGTGGGCTTGATCGCGTTCACGAGGAGCGCGCACATCGCGCCGTCCACCTCGAGGTCGGCGGTCGTGACGGGCTTGCCGTCCTTCGCGTAGGCCACCACGATCTTCGAGAGGCGCTTGCGGAGGTCGGCGAGGTCGGCGGACATGGCGAGGATCGCCATCACTTCGCTCGCGACGGTGATGTAGAAGCCGCTCTTCATCTGAAAACCGTCGAGCGCGCCACCGCCGAGGCCGATCTCCACGTTGCGCAGACCCTGCGCGCAGAAGTCGATCGCCCAGCGCAGCTGCACGCGCTCGGGATCGATGTCAAGGCGCTTCAGCCCGCGCGCGGCGAGCCAGGCGTCGTCGTGGTTGCGCTCGTGCTGCATGCGGCTGTTGAGCGCCACCATCGCGAGGTTGTTCGCGTTCGTGATCGCGTCGATGTCGCCGGTGAGGCCGAGCGAGAGGTTCGTGAGCGGCACGACCTGCGCGAGGCCGCCGCCCGCCGCGCTGCCCTTGATGTTGAACGTGGGGCCGCCCGACGGCTGGCGCACGCAGCCGATCACCTTCTTGCCGAGGCGCCCCAGCCCCTCCACGAGGCCGAGCGTAGTGGTGGTCTTGCCCTCGCCAAGCGCGGTCGGCGTGATCGCCGTCACGTCGATGTACTTCGCGCGCTTCTTCTCGCCAAGGCGCTTCAGCACCTTCGTCACGTCCACCTTGGCAAGCACGTCGCCGTAGGGCGTCCATTCGCCGGACTCCAGGCCGAGTTCGGCCGCGAGCTCCGCCGCCGGGCGCAGCGTCTCTTCCGCCGCCTCGGCGATTTCCCAGTCTTTCATCTTCGTCGGATCAAGTTTCATAGGCACCTCTTTTTGGAAAGGCCATTAGTATACCACAATTCCCCGGCCCGTGGAGTTCAAACAGGCGCATTTGCGAAATTCACCGCCGAGCCTTCTGTTGTTTGGAAACAACTATTTAAAACAATCCGCCTTTGGCGCACGGGCTAACTCGCCCGTGCCCATGGTCCAATCCAAAACGATACAATTATATCAAGATTTTTGCAAAACCAAACGGATAGACGCGCGGGCGAGTTAGCCCGCGCACCTCTTCAAAGTTGTTTTTTCTAGTTGTTCTGGTTGTTTCCCACCTCAATGCGTTTGGGTGAAAACCAGATGTGTCCTCAACGGAGGATCAGGACCGTGCCGGGGCGGCGCACGCGCACGCAGAGGATGGTGCGGTCGGCGGCAAAGACCAATTCGGCCTGCTGTCTGCCCGGCGTTGTGAACCGGCCTGCCCAGCATTCGGGCAGCGCGTGAGAAGAAGCCAGCACCGCGTAGAGTCCCGGCGGCGTGTCGGGCCGCACCGTCACGTCCAGCACCACCTCGCCGTCAATCGGCAGCTCGCACGTCCCTTCGCGCGCGTCGACGAGGTCGCAGCCGTCCGCCGTCACGCACACCTTCAGCACGGCACCGGCCGCCAGCTGGAGGTTCGTCGTCGCGACCACGGTCACGGCGGGGGCAGACAAGTCGAACACGCCGCCCGCCCCCACGGAAACGTCCCCTTCGTAGGCCGCACACGAAAGCGCGGCCGTCGAGCCCGCACCCGTCACGACGAAACCCGACGAGAACGACCAAGTCGACACCTCGTACGTCCCGACCTGCACGATCGTGCGACCTTCGTGCTCGTCCACCGTCTCCGTGAACCGCACCGCGCCCGCACCGATCTTCGTCACGTCGCCCGGTCCCCAGAAGAAGAGGTTCGCCGCGCCCGGGTCATCGAAGAAGACAGTGCGTCCGCATGCTGACGACACGTCAAACGTGTCGAACACGACGCCGTTCGTGTTGACGCACATCGACACGAGCCCTTCCGGCAAATCCGAGTTCGTCACGTGTACGTCCCCGCCGACGGGCACGAACGTCACGCCGTCGAAGAGGAAGTTCTTCGAATAGCGGCTCTGAACGCCCGCGCCCGGACTCCCCAGCACCTGGAACGCACCCGCCGCCATCTCCACGCGGCAGAAGCTGAACCGCGCATACGCCGTCGTATCCGTCCACAGTCCCACCGTGCACACCGTGCCCGTACCATCAATCCACGAGTTGATGCACATCGACGGTGTCGTGCGGCATTCAAGACGTCCGTTGACGGTCATCTTCCAAAGTCCGTAGTCGGCCGCCGCGCGAATCGTCACGCCGTCGGGCACGACAAACCGACTGACCGGCACGAACGCCTCCACGTCGAGCGACGCGGGGTCTTCCGTCGCCCGACGCAACGTCCCGACCGCCAGCGTGCGGCGCGCAGAAGCATGCGGCAAGACCGAGTCTCCGCGCAGCACGAGCGACGAGCCCGCCTCTGCCGCAAGGTTCGTGGCCGACGGCGCGTCCAGGCCGTCCAACTCCAACACCCCCGCCCGCGCGACGATTCCGCCCGCGAGCGCCTGTGTTCCACGCAGGACGAGCGTACCCTCCCCCGCCTTCACGAGGTCGTCGGCACTCGCGAGCGGCGCGGAGATGGTCACGGTCGTGTTGGACGGCACCTCCACGAAACCCGTCGCCAGGTGGATTCCCGCACCCGACACCGACACGTCCGCGCCGAACATGAACCCCTTCACGGCAGCATCCGCACAGTCGTTCGTCACGTCGGCAGCATCCGCGAACACCGCGATCCGGCCGTCCATCCATGCCCCCGACACGCCCGTCACGACGTCGTACCAGCCGTGCGCGTCCGACCACGCCCCCGCGCCGCCGCGCCAGCACAGCGCGGCCCCCGGTTCGAAGAACATGCCGTTCATCGCACGCCCCGCGAGCACGTTTCCGGCAAGGTCCTCGACCACGCCCCCTTCCTCGACGACCAACCGACCCGTGCCCACCAGCACCATGTGGAGGCCCGTGGCATCAGACGGAACCCGAAGGGTGGCCCCCGCGCGCACGACAAGCGCCGTCACGGCGGGCAGCGGCACCGTCTCCAGAACAAGCGCCGCGCCGTCACGTACCTCGACCGTTCCCGCGAGCGCCCGTACCGACGCGTTCGCCGCGCCGGGTCCCGAGAAGACAATCCCCCCAACGTCAGCATCGTACAGCGGCAAGTCCATCGCAAGTTCCGCATCTTCAGCCAGTTCCACCCAAGTTGTCCCGACCAATCCCGCCGACGCCTCCGCCGTCGCGGGCACGAGTGCGCACGCCCCGTCGACGTCGAGATGGAACGGATGAAGTCCCGTACCGTCGCGCATACCGAAAACAACAGACGTTTCAGCATCCACCGCAAGCGTCGCGGATGCAAGGGCGATCCGATTCGTCAGGCGCTGTGCGGCGCCGGACAAAGCCCACTGCGGGCCGGGAGCGAGACGCAACGCCGCATTCGTCACCGCAATGAATGGTATGTTGCCTATGCCTCGCAGGATATTCGTCGCGTTCGGTGTGCCGCTACCATCGGCCGTCAGGATGGTGAGCGCACCATCCGTGCGCGTGACGTCGCAGGTCTTTCCCCCGCCGCGCAGCGCGACCGATGCGCAGTTGGTGATTCCGCCCAGATAGAACGGTGTGCCGGAAAGCGTCAACGCGCCCGGTTCGGAACCCGTGAACGCCACGATGCGTCCAACGCCGCCGGGAACGGAAAGCGTCAGATTCGTCCCGTGGCAGGAGAGTACGTCCATGACTTTCAAACGGCCTGTTCCCGTAACGACCGCATCGGCGGTGAACGTAGCCGACACGGCGGCGACGTCCTCCGTGACGCTCAGATCGCCTGCCCACGTGCGTGTCTTCACCACCGTCGGCAAGCCAAGCGTGGGATCGCCGTAGAGCATCTGCTCGCAAAGCGCGTAGACGCGCATGCTCGTCATTGGGTAGGCCGCCACGTATTCCTGGCGTGCGTGGAGGTGGGCAAGTCCGATGGAGGCGTCACCGTTGACGAAGAGACGGCGGGTCAGAAACTGGGACAGTGAACCCGAAAAACCGTCCGCCACGACATTACTGTCGAACTCCGACGTCCACCCGTAGCGGGAATTGTGTACACTCGCCAGAAAACCACCCACGGGCGAACACGTGGCCGCGATGCCCAACGACGGCAGGACGATCATGCGTCCTCCTTCAAGCTGTTTCTGATCGACCGATCCGGTGAGGCACGGCATGCAGAAGTCGCCGAAGAGCGTCAATCCCGTCGCCTTCGCATAGCGATTGAGCGTGAGGTTGACGCCGGTCGTGGCCGTGGCCGAACCGTGTGAACGGCAGGTCGCGCAGAGCATGTCGTTCGCGAAAAAGGCGGTCAGGGCGGATGACATGTTGGGATACCGCGCGGCGAAGGCTGGCCCCGTCCCATGCACAGCCTCGACGTCCAGCACCGGCCAGTTGGATGCGATTACGGTGCGGAACATCTCGCGGATGGCGCATTCGGTGTCGGCGACGGGATTGGGGTGCGCGGGGTCCCACAGGTTCGACACGTCGTCGTAGAAGCAGATTTCCTTCCCCGCATATCCGAGGTCGCGGCTGCCGGACGCATACGTGCGGACCATTTTGCCGCTGGCCACGCCCACGCGGTGCAAGCCAGAAAAGGATGACTGCGTGCCGCGTGCCACTTTGTCCGCGTAGGCCAGCACCAGTTCGCTCGGCGACTGCGCAGCCGCTCCGCCGTAGGCGTAGGGCACGGCCGCAAAGCGTCCAACGGCCACGTCCGGCACGTAGTCGCACGACGCGAATTCGTCCGCGGAGAGATAGACGCCGTCGCCCGAAGGATCCCAGGGATGGACGATGCCGTTCGCGGGATCGCCGAGGCAGCCGTAATACAGATCAGACGGGATGTCGCCGCCCTTGCTGTCCGTGCCCGCATACGGAAGCGCGCAGATGCCGGGTACGCAGTTGGAGAGGGACAGACGCTCACCCGTAGCAAAATAGAGCTCGTTGGTGTCACCGGCGCGCGCGTCGAGCCACATCCCGCCCAGCAGGAAGTGCGTAGTGCCCGCCTGCGCCGCTTCGTGGATGTAGGCGTGTACGGACTCCGCCGCATTGCGGCAGGGGAGCCCGGGGCCGAACGGATGCGCCGCGTAGATGGCGTCCGTCCCCGTCACCGCGATGTCGAGATCAGGCCGCGCCGCGTGTCGCCGCCCGGCGTAGACCTCCCACGCGGCGTGGAGATCTGGTGGCGACACGATAACGAAGTCAGGGGTGCCACCGGCCGTTCCGGCGACAAGCAGCAGCACGGTTACTACGATCCTAGTCTTCATTGGACGCGTCGGGATCCTTAAGCTTAATGCCCACGTCCCTCATAATGAGGGTCTTAAGCTGCTCGGGCGTAGGATCCTTGATTTTCCCCACGCGCACGGCCTGACGTGACACGGCCTCCTCGAAGAGGTTCCGTGCCCAGCGTCCGTTGCCGAAAGTGCGATCGCGCTTCACCGTGTTCATGCGCACGCGGATGAACGCATCAAGCCACTTCTCCACATCCTTGGAAAGGACGTACTGGTTTTTCTTCGCGCGCTGACGGAACATCGCCGCAAGTTCCTCCGCCGTGTAGTCGGGGAACTCCACGTAGTGCGTGAAGCGCGAGGCCAGACCGGAGTTCGCGTCAATGAACCCCTTCATCTCGTGGGTATATCCGGCCACGATCACCACGAGTCGGTCGCGGTCATCCTCCATGCGCTTCAGGAGCGTGGATATCGCCTCGCTGCCGTAGGTATCCTGCGGACCGTTCACGAGCGAGTACGCCTCGTCCACGAAGAGGATGCCGTCGAGCGCGAAGTCGATCACTTTCCCAGTCTTTATGGCGGTCTGGCCCGTGTATCCTGCAACTAGTCCGCTACGGTCGCATTCCACGAGGTGTCCGCTCTTCACCACGCCGAGCGCACGGTATATCTTCGCCATGATGCGCGCGACGGTCGTCTTGCCCGTACCAGGGTTGCCGGTGAACACCATGTGGTAGGATATCGGCGCCACCTTGAGTCCGGCGGCCTTGCGCTGCTGCGCCACCCGCACGAAAGACGCGAACTTCTCCACCTCCTCCTTGACGGGTTTGAGCCCCACGAGTTCGTTCAGCTCTGCAAGGGCCTCTTCCACGCTGACGACGTTCGTGGAGGCTGGCGTATAGTGGACTCCAGGCGGCACGGTCCGTCCAAGTGAGTCCGCGCCGAATCCAGCCGCCCCCTTGCCCATTTCGCCAATGTCGCGCATCTCGATCGTCATGAGCTGCGCCTCGGTCGGGTTCGCGAGATCGGCCACGCGCTCCGCCTGGTGGGCCACGGCCTGCTCGAAGAGGTTACGCGCCCAACGCGCGTTGCCGAACCTGCGGTCGCGGTTCGCCGTCTTTTCGGCGATGAAGGCTGATAGGTTGCGCTCCACTTCCGGTGAAAGCACGTATTGGTTCTTCTTTGCCATTCTGCGGAATATTTCCGCCAGCTCGTCCGTCGCGTAGTCGGGGAATTCCACATAGTGGTTGAAGCGCGAGGCGAGGCCGGAGTTCGCGTTGATGAATTTCTTCATCTCGTCGGTGTATCCGGCCACGATCACCACGAGGCGGTCGCGGTCGTCCTCCATGCGCTTCAGAAGAGTCGATATAACCTCTTCGCCGTAGCTGTCCTGCGGTCCGTTCACGAGCGAGTACACCTCGTCCACGAACAGGACGCCGTCCAGCGCGAAGTCGACAACCTTGCCGGTCTTGATGGCGCTCTGTCCCTCGTAGCCGGCCACGAGCGCGCCCCGGTCGCACTCTACGAGATGCCCCTTCTTCACCACACCGAGAGCCTTGTAAACCTTCGCCATGATGCGCGCGACAGTCGTCTTGCCCGTACCAGGGTTGCCGGTGAACACCATGTGGTAGGAGATCGGCGCCACCTTGAGTCCTTTCGCCTTGCGCTGCTGCGCCACATGCACAAGCTTCGCGAAACGCCTAACCTCGGCCTTCACCGGCGCGAGCCCGACAAGTTCGTCCAGCTCCGCGAGCGCCTCCTCAACGGAGACTTCATTCGTGGACGCGGGCGTGTAGCTGACGCCTGGCGGCACTGCTCCCCCCGAGGCATCCTTTTCTATCTGCTCGTCGGAGCCCTTGGTACCAGACCCCTTATCGGTTGGCAACGGCGCAAACTGTCCGAGCAGGAAACATCCGAGGACAAAAACAGGCCCCATCACGGCCCCCACTATAGGAGACCAGAGGTCGAAATGATTCAGAATCCACCGCAGGAAGAAGTACGGCCCCACGAGGAGAATCATATAGGCGTATGCACTGATACCCGCTTCCGTATCTCGCAACAGGATTATGCCTACGGCGAGAACTATCAGTTCGCCAAGGCATCCCAGTCCGATAACATGATTGTCACTCAGTTTCATCTCATGATCCTCAACTTTCCGTCATTTAACAAGATTCAACGCCCCCAACCGAGAACGCCGCAGTTTGGTCCCACCCAGTAGGACGTGGCGATCGCGCGGTGCACGAACGCCTTCGCGCCGGACACCGCGTCCGGCAAAGCGCGCCCGAGCGCGAGCTCCGCCGCCAGCGCCGCCGCGAGCGAGCACCCCGTGCCATGTGTGGAAACGGGATTCTCGATGTGTGGCAGCGTAAATGCGTAGAAATGCTCGCCGTCGTAGAGTGTATCCTCCGCAGCCGCGAGGTCGCCCGTAGCGTGTCCGCCTTTCACAAGCACGGCGCAGCCGAAGCGTCCGTGGAGCGCCTTTGCCGCCTCGCGCACGTCGTTCCGACCCGTAATCGCACACCCCCACAGCACCTCCGCCTCCGGCAGGTTCGGCGTAATGAGCGTCGCGCACGGCAGGAGCCGCGCCGTCAACGTGGCCACCGCGTCGTCGGAAATGAGCTTCGCCCCGCTCGTCGCGACCATCACGGGATCAACCACCTTCGCGATCTCCGGATGGCGTGCCACGCGGTCGGCCACCACCTCGATTGCCGCCGCGTCGGCGAGCATCCCCGTCTTGAGCGCCTTGATCGCGTAGACGCCCAGCACTGCGTCGAGCTGTGCCGCCACGAAATCCGGCGGCACCTGATGGATGGCTGAGACGCCGAACGGGTTCTGCGCCGTGAGCGCCGCGAACACCGTGCAGCCGTGCAGGCCGTAGGCGTGGAACGCGCGCAAGTCGGCCTGCACGCCGGCGTTACCGCCGGAGTCACTACCCGCAATCGTCAGGCAACAAGGATGCGACTCAGCTCTCATCGAGCGAATCCCTCGTATTTTCTTTCGCCATTACAATATCCTTCTACTTGTGGTTGGCAGTAGTATAGCATAATCCTAGCGTTCAGAGACTATCTGGACGGGGCCGAGAAGCCCGGAAGGCGAGAGGCCGGAGGGCGCCGCCAGGATACGACACCGTATTCATCAACGCCTTATGCCGAACTCGCGGTCCGCGAAGTCGATCATCCACATCCAGTCGTGCGCGGCGATGCCGTGCTGCTCGCTGCGACGCACGTAACCAAAGCTTTCGCCGATACCTGCGGTCGAGTAGTTGTCGGGATAAGGAACGTCCGGCATGGTGCCGCGGCCAAGGAACGCCCACACCGGCGCTGCGGCGCGGCAGGCGAGATACTCGCCCTTGGTGTGCATCCACTTACTCGTGTCGAAGCCTTCGACCAAGAGGGCGCGCGGCGCGACGGCGGCGAGAAGGAGGTGCTGGTCGAAGTCAAGCGTCTCCCACGGCCTGTCTGCATACTTGCGGTATGCCTTGCAGTACCAGTGCGTGAACATCGTATTCTCGGTAGAGGTGTTCTCGCCATAGTCGCGCTTGGCGAGGGGTGCGCCGCCGCCGCCGGTCTGGTTTGGCACGCACACGGCGAAACGCTCGTCGCGCGCGGCCGCCAGAAGCGCTGCCTTGCCGAGGCGCGAGCATCCCGTCACCACGCTGCGCTTCGCATCGAGAAGGGGATCCGTCTCGGCGTAGTCGAGACCGCGCGAAAGCGCCCAGGCCCATGCACCGAGCGCCGTGGGGTTGTCGTCCCTGGATTCATCGCGCTTCGGCCAGAGGTCGAATACGCCGGTGTACGCGAACGGATCCTGCCGGAACGCGGGATCCCGCTCCTTGAACGATGGATCGGGCGACACTTCGCAGTAGCAGGCGCTCATGACGGCGTAGCCGCGCGCGAGCAGCATTCCGATCGGCAGGATACTGTTGCTGTTCGGGTCGCACATGACGCCGCGCGTACGGGCAGAGGATTTGTTGCCGTCCGTCTTCGGTCCAGACCGCGTCCACGCCTGCTGCACGGGGATGTCTGTGTTGGGCACAAGCTCGTGGTTGCCGCGATAGTTGAGAAAAAGGATGACGGGCGACGGAGCCTTCGCGTGGCGCGGGATGAATACTATCCAGTTTATGCAGGGACCGGTCTTATCCTTCTTGAACCACATCTTCACCTGCTTGCGGATGCAGTAGCCAGCGAGAGCCTTCTTCTTGACGTCCCAGACCTCTGTGACCACGGCCTCGGGCGCGGGCGGCGGCTGCCCGTACATTTCGCGCGCGAATATGTCAAGTATCTCGGCGCGGCGCCGAGGCCAGTCCGCTGGGGACTTCACCTTCGTTCCGTCGATGAAGGTCAGCGGGTCTTCGAGCGTGTATGGGTGTATCTTGGATTCGTCGTAGTTCGGCTGGCGGTACGTGGCGGTGGCGGCGGGAAGCGCCATGGCGACAGCGCAGAAAAAGAATAGGGTTGTCGTTTTCATGGTCTAATTATAACACGAGGTAGTTGCATTTGACAATCCTATTCATTTGTAACCGGTCACTCATCTGCATCCCTCCAAAAGCGCATGAAAAATGCATCTCCCGTTGGGGAAGCGACACTCCTGTCGCTTCCTGATTTGAAGCGGCGAGAGCGCCGCTTCCCCGACGGTGGGTCTTCTAGTATCTGTTTTGGGGCAGATGCAGGTGAGTGACCGATTACATTCATTTCGTTTCCCTAAATCATTTGGACAGCAAGAAGTGACAGATGGGTACAATCCTGACAGTCAAGCCGTCGTGGGTCTCCTCCCCCTCCTCGTCGCGCGTGATGATGGTGAGGTCTCCACACCCAGTGGCCTTCGCCGCCTTTAAAAGTCCTGCAAATTCGCGCGTGCGCGTTTCCGCATCCGACATGTCCCAAGTGACCTGAATTAGCCGCTTGACTTCATCCCCCTCCGACACGACAAAATCACACTCTCCCGATTCGCTGAAGTAAGACAATTCCTCGTTATGTCCCTTTCGGCGAATTAGCTCAAGGTAAACGGTGTTCTCCAGCCGCTTTCCGTCATCATCGGATTGAAGCGGAATGACCGCCGAACGAAGTCCCACATCACTCACGTAATACTTGCCTGGAAGCGAAATCTCGCTTTTCACGGATCGCGAGTAGACGTCAAGTTTTCGGACCAGGTAGATGGACTGCGCCCACACAAGCCAGTCATAGAGATCGTCCTTGGTCACTTTCCGCCCGGAGGCCTTGATCTCCCTGAAAATGGCGTTTACCGAGAGCCTGTTGGCAATCGTCGTCATCACGCGCTTGAGGAAATAGCGCACCATCTGCGGTTTGGATATCTGCCAATGTTCTACTAGGTCTCGCAGGAGCATGACGTCGAAATAGTCCTGCAACTTGCGGTATTTCTCGCTGAGGATGGGCATAAGTGTCGGTTCCGGCATCCCGCCAAGACGGTTGTATTCATCAAAGGCGACTTGAACGCGGGCCTTGTCCTGCTCAAGATGAGAGTCTGCGTCAATGCCCTTGAACCGCAGAAATTCCCTGAAGCTCAGCGGCCAGACCTCAATCTCATGCGGCCAACCCCTGAGTGCGCTCTTCATTTCCACGGACAACGTGCTGGCATTGCTTCCGGAAATGTAGAGATGCCTGCACGAACCCTTGAAGAGGCGCAACACGAAATATTCCCAGCCCTTGATAAGCGGCAGTTCATCGAAGAACATCCAAACGTCCTTCAATTCCGTCGCTGGATACATTTCACGGTAGGCTTGAAGAATGAGATCCAATTCTTCCACTGCCATGTACTTGATTCGTTCGTCGTCAAAACCAATCCAAAGGACATTTTCCTTCCTGACGCCATTCGCAAGAAGCCGGTTGATCGTGATCTCCATCAAGGTTGACTTCCCACAACGACGTACCCCCGGGATGGTGACGATTTCATTCCCGTCAATTGGCAAAGAAACATCTCTGCCGATAACCGAAAATGGCATTTCCGACTGCTTCTGCGCAATCAGGGTCTTGAAGATGTCCTTTTTATTCATGATGGTTTTCCTTTTTTAACGGACACAATATGCCTAATGTTTCCGTTTTTAAAGGAAGTATATCACGTTTCTGTACCCACCGTCAAGAGGGGGAATCATACCTGACTATTCGTTAGGGCCGGCTGGGCGGCGTCTTCACCGACATGTGGAAGCGGCTGGAGCGCCGGCCGCCGAACACGCCGACCAGTTCAAGTGCCCGGGACGGATCGCCAGCCGCCGCGAGCGTGCAGTCGAACGTGGCCGGCGGCGTGCCGTGGGGTCCCAGCACGATCCGCTCCGGCAGTCCGAGAAGCGGGCCGCCCGCCAGCTCCACGGTTCCCGTCTTGGCCGTATCGCCCATGTTCCACAACTGCACGCGCATGCGCCCCTTCTCGCCGTGGCGCGTCAAAGGAGATCGGCGAGAGTACGCCCGCCGTCGCAGCGCAATCTCCTGCCATCGTCAGCGATACTACCTCGCCGGGCTTGAAGTCGCGCTCGAGCGTCGCCTCGCCGCTGTTGCGCGTTTTTCCGTGCACCCAGCCCTCCGGCATCTTGTTGTTGTACGCTTGTTGTCTCGGCTCCACCAACCGGAACCGCCCGCCCTTCTCGCTCTTCACCTCCACGCGCACGACCTTGCCGCCCTTCATCTCGGCGGAGACGAGGAAGCACCCCTTCGCGCGCAGGTTCTCGAACTTCGCGTCCGCGCCCGTCCAGTTGGGAAACACCTTCACAATGCCGTGGTCGCACTGGATGAGCATCGACTGGATGAACTCCATCGCACCAAGCTTCTCCATGCCGTGTACGTTGTCGTGGAGGTGGAAGTTCTTCTGCATGAGGGGACGCAGCTGGTATTTTTCAGTCAATACAAGAATCCGAAAAGCCAGAGGGGAATCTTGCTGCCGATGCCTACTTCCGTATCGTCATTCACGACATAACTGTGCGGCACATCCTTGATCTGTTCGAAACCTTTGCCCTTTCCCCCCACTTCGAAAACGAACTTGCCGTCCACCTCGAAGTCGCCAATGCCCGAGAAGCATACTTCGCCGACCTTCCTGACCTGATTGAAGAAATAGGTTTCGCGGCGCACACCGGCATCGACATGCGGGACCAGCGCATACATCAGGTTCGTGTTGTCGCAGTATATCTTCTCCGGTCGCGAAAGGTTGCCGAGCTTGTTCTTCTTTCTCGGCACAAGCGCCAGAAGCCCGGCACGCTCAAGGGCGGTCAACATCTTGAGCCCTTGGTTACGCTCCGTGCCAAGCTCACGGTAGAGTTCGCTCATGTTTGGAGATTGTGGGGTCGATGCCGCAAGAACCTTCAGCATCTTCTTCGTCGTTCTAATCGTCTCCTGCGAAACGTCCTCAATCGAAGGATAGTCTGATTCAAGAACCTTGCGCACCGTGGCGAGCAACCGATCCTGATATTGCGCATGGGATTCTGCGTAAAACGGATAGAACCCGATTCGCTGATACCTCTCGAAATGTGGAAGTATTTTGGTCGTCGCCACAATCAACGAAGCCAGGCGACGATGATCGGCAAGGAGTTCTTCAAGGGTGATTGCACGATGGTCCAGTATCTTCTCAAACGACAGATACTCCCTAAAAGATAATCCGCGCAGCCTGTATACAGCCTGTCTGCGGGACAAATCCGCCTTGCCGCTTTCAAGCTTCAACATGGACGATCCGCTGTAAACGAAGTTCATGGACGGGAACTGGTCGTAGAGGTTTTTTACGAGCCGCTGCCACTCTTTGCCGAAGTGGTGAATTTCGTCGATAAACACATGCGTGTAACCATGACTGTAAAGATAGCCCACGGCATCCTTGACGCTGTACTGCGAAAACCAGAAATCGTCAAGGCTCATGTAGATGGCCTTGTCGCTTCCTGTCCCGAATGCCTCGCGGATGCGTTGCCTCATCAAAGTCGTCTTGCCCGTACCACGAGCCCCCATGATGCAGATCAGACGGTCGCGCCAGTCGATTTCATCATGCAGATAACGATGAAAACCAAGCGGAACCTCGCCAACGACTCGGTCCGAAGTCTCAAACAACTCTTGCATCTGTTCACTTGTCATACTTGCTCCTCATAATCACAGATACTCTTTCACGGCCTATTTTAGTAATTGCATTTACTAAGTTTCGCTGCAATTGAGTAAACGGATTTACGAAACGCAGGTATTATCTCATATTTTGGCGCTCCGTGTCAAGACAACGGCGTGTATTATGCTCGTTTTTGCATTTCGCCGTCAAGGTTGTGCGCGGGACTTGAGCAGCGTCTCGTATTCAAGACGGCCATGGGAGCGGGGCAGGAATCCCGCCTCGTCCGGCTCCGGCGTCTGCGCGGCAAACGCCGCGCCCGCACGGAACTGCTCACGCAGTTTCTTCCAAAGCGGATCGTCGCGCCCTGAGAAAGAGAACTTGCCTTTGGCCGGAAGGCCCCTTCCGCCTGCGGATTTCGGGAGGTGCGCGACGAGCGCGGGACTCGCGTCGGGTCGCGTGAGGTCCACCCACTCCCAGCGCCTGTCTCCGTACTTGCTGACTTGGTCCGGCTTGAACGCGCCGTGGCACGACGCGCACGAACGCGCGAACGTGCGCGCATACGCAACCGCCCACGGGGCGAGTTTGTCGGAGTCCGGCTCGCCCCAGCGGTCGCGCTTGCCACGCGCATTGAGGTGGGCGCAGTCGGTGGTGGAATAGTACGGCACCATCGCGTCGATCCACTCGTACACGCGCCGGCGCTCCTCCGGCGTCACGTCGGCTTGCTTGGGTCGAATGAAGAGCAGACCGTGATGGCGATGCGACCGCTGCTTTTACCGCCGTTCAAGCGTCCAATTGAAAACAGCATGCCCTTTTCGACGCTACCTGGTCTGAACGACATCGTGAGCGTCCAGACGTTCGTGTTCAAGGCGAGATCCGGTGTCTTTGTACTGGAGGAATCGTTGCTGTTGACCTGAACACCATTTATGGCCAACTGGCCGGCACAATTACCAATATGCATGGCACTGTCGGGGCCGTTCGGCCCTATGACCGCCATGCTGTCCGTCGAAGTGTCGGCTATGAAGTCCGTCGGGCAGTTCGGGCCGCCGATAAACACGCGCGATCCGGTCGAGAAGTCGTGCCGCAAGTGGTAGCTTTCGAGGTTGCCCACTGCCGCCGTTGCTGACGTCGCAACCGCGCAGATCGCGGCCGCGATACACAGCGTCACCAGTTTGTGCATTGAAGTTTTCATTGTCGCATCTCCTTTGAACGGTTTTCCATCCTTGCTCCCTTCAAGGGCACAGGCCCCTAAAGAAAACCGAAGGAGAATATCAAAAATCACCGGCGGATTCAAGGCAAAAACTGCAAAAGCGGCAAGTTCAGCCATGGTGCGCAAGCGTAAACGTCGTGCCGCGCGCGAGCGTCGGCACCGACTTGTCGGCACGGTACTTCGCGAGCTGGTCGAGGGCTTCCTGGTAGTACTTCGCGGCGAGGTCAGATTCGGAGGCATCCGCGCGCTGACATGCGTTCTGTTTTCATCGTTTTCCTTTCTT
The DNA here is from genome assembly GCA_946413265.1 of uncultured Lentisphaerota bacterium. GTDB lineage: Bacteria > Verrucomicrobiota > Kiritimatiellia > RFP12 > UBA1067 > RUG572. The sequence goes on along the minus strand of CAMKJU010000011.1, from coordinate 42,548 downwards.
TGGTCCGGCAATTGCCATGATCAACTTTCGCTATTTTCTCCAAGTCACCGTTTTTTACCACATCGCCCTTGCGGGGTTCAATGCACTCCCCGCCAGGTGGATTTTTTGGCATGCGTTAAGGTCCATTGCCGAAGGCGAGTCGCGGCCAGTTCGGCAGATAGTCCGCTGCGCCGAACACAACCGTCAGGCCCTCGGCGTCCTCCGCAGGACAGGTCGGCGCGAATTCGCCACAGAACACGCGGATGTACGGTCTCTTCCCGCGCGCCGCAAGCCAGTCCTCCGGGCGGTTCGGCGAAATCACCCGCACGTCTTCCAGCGCCGTGAAGCGCGCCAGCAAGTCCGGTCCCGCGTCGGCGGCGCGTCCGCAGAGCGAAAGCCGCCGGACGGCCGAAGGCACGGCCGACAGGTCGTGTACAAGACCATACGCGCACACATCCCCATCGGGCGTCTTGATGAAACCCCGAAGGACACGTCCGAAAGCGGCACCGCCCATCACGGCCTCGTCGCAGACCATCCAAGCGTCAGGACGCCCCGTCCCCACTGTCAAACGTGTTCCATCAGGAGACCGGTCGATGCGAGGGATGTCCCCCGGCCGATAGCATACGCCGAAAACCACGCATGCGCTCAACAACACGCCACTTGCAATGAGCGTCGCGACAAAGACCGCCCGCCGCGCGCCCTTCGCCGTGCAAAACGTCCATACCGCCGGCACGAGCGCCACCACCGGCATCACCCACACGATCCACTCCTCAGCCACCGAGCTGAAGAATGCCGCCGTGGCGAAGGCGATCCACACGGCAAGCGGCAGCGGATCGCCGCGCGTACGCCACCGGACACCCCCCATCCCGAAGGCCAGCAGCCACGCCCAGACAAGCATGAAGCGTCCGCACCAGCCCCATTCGACGAGCCAAGTGAAGTGGCTGTTGACGAGCGTGCGGTAGCGTTCGGTCTTGTCAAGTGGCTGATACCAGCCCATGAAGGCGTCCCCCGCCGCGCCGCGTCCCCAACCGCCCGGCGAGTCAACCATCATGCACGGCACGTTCCGCCAGATCGCAAGACGGTTGCCCACAGAGGCGTCCGCCGTTGGCGAGCTGTCGGCGATCCGTCCTGCAAAACCCGTCCACACAACCGCGCCGACGAGCGTACACGCCGCGAGCAACACCGGCAACCAACACCGCCCGACGACAAGCGACTTGCGCAGACCCGCCAGCAAAACGAGCGCACCCAGCAGAAAAGCCACCAGCCCGCCCCGGGAGAAAGTCCGCACCAGTCCGTACCCCACAAGCACCAACGCCAGGCCGGCGCACCAACGGACCCATTCGCGCCGGGCGCGCACGGCGAGCGCCAGCAGCGGCAGCAACAAGAAAGCCAAAACACCTTGAAGCGGTCGGGATCAGGACCATCCGCCAGCCGCCCCAGCGCCCACTTCTCCATGCCGACGAAACGATGGCACGGATAGAGCGTACCGTCCTGCGCGACGGCCATCGCACCGTGGCACGCGCCGCATCGCAGCCCCGGCACTTTCGCAGGATGCGCCTTTTCCCCTTGGAACTCTCCGATCTCCTCGAACGGATCGTAAATCGGCTCGCGCCCGGCCTTCTTTTCAGCGATCATCCACGGGAGCACCTCGTCTTCCACGCAGCGTCGGAACGCACGGTCGTCCTCCTCCGTGAAGTCGCATGGGCTAGGGAACACGGGGTTGTACACGGGTCCCAGAACCACGCGCGAAGCGCCGAACTCGGCGAAAAAGCGGATAAGCTCCAATGCGTTGGGCGCGGGATGCGCCATCGTACACCGCACCGTCACGCGCGCTCCGCGCGAGAGCAGCGGACGAATGCCAGCTGCAGCCGCCGCGAAGGAGCCGCGTCCGTCGCGCGTCGGACACTGTCCGTCGTGCATCGGCTGGGGTCCGTCCAGACTCGCCATCAGCCCGAAGTTGTTCTTCACGATCAGGTCGGCGGTCTCGTCGTCCATCAGCGTCGCGTTCGTCGTGATGGAATAGCCGACGCTCTTTCCGCGAGCGGCGGCCAGTTCGTTACAGCGCGCCACAACCTTCTTGATCACCGGCTTGTTCAGCAACGGCTCACCTCCGAAGAACGTCACGCGCACGCCCGTCTTCGGATCGGCGGCGGCAAACAGCCGCTCCACCGCCTGCAAGGCCGTCGCCTCCGACATCAGCCCCTTGTTCGGCAACTCGTCGCGGCAGACGCCGCAGTAGCAATAGCGGCAGGCAAGATTGCAACCAGACGCCACGGAAAGCACAAGCGTATTGCAGGGACTGGAAAAACGCTCGTTCAGTTCGGCCTCGAATTCGTCGTCGTCCTTGACCGGCGCATCCACCGGTTCGAAAAAGCCCTCCGCCTCAAGTGCTGCAATGTCCTCCAGCACGTCCGCCGCGTCGGGATGGCGCGCGCGGAAGGCGGCCTCCGCGTCGGCTGCGGACATCGTCCCGCGCAGTTCCAGCAGCTCGTAGGCCGCCGGACTCACACGGATGAACCGCCCCGCGTCCAGGTGGTAGACGAAGTAGGCGTCTTTTTCACGGAAAAGATGATAGGCATTCATTCCACCGGCACCTCTTCGCCGTTCACGCGCCATCGGACAATCCTGCCGGTTTGATCCAGCCACACCTCGTCCTTTTTGCTCTTCTTGCCTTCTCGTGTGAACCGCCGGTAGACGACGCGCCCGGCCTCGTCGTACGTGTAGTCGGCACGGGCACTGTCGCCGTCGCGTTTGGTCACCTCCATCCAGCGCACCCGTCGGTACGCAAGAGGTCCCGAGGTGAAGACCTGGCTCGCGCGTCTCGTTCCATTTGTAAACACCTGGACGAGCATCCCCGTCTTCCGGCTATACCGGTACGATTCTGCTACAGCATCAGAACGACGACGCCGTCTGAAAAGAAGTCCCTCGCCCTCGTGTTTTGGCACGTGGATTGCGTAGGTCCAGTCACCGCACGAGAGGATCTTCCGCGTGCGCGTATTCCACGTCCAGCGCGTTCCGCCAGCCGTGAAGAACGCCTCGTCGTACTCGCCGCCGTATGTGAATGGAATGACGCCGCCCGTTGTCTGGAGACTTGCGAGGCATTTCTTCTGGACCGCCTCCGGCGCTGAATCGCGATACGCGAGAAATACTGTCGCAGGGAGACAGGTGGCGACGACCTGCGAGCGACCGCCGTTGAACTTGAAGACTATGCCTTCATCTGGAACTTTCGTCCGCACCACCTCCAGCAGCGTCCTCCCGCGCGAAAGGATGCGGTCGGCCGTGCGGCCCGCGTATTTGATCTCGAAGTCGCCTTCTTCGCACGACATCCGCACGAGCCGTCCCTGCCGGAAGACGAACCTCGACACCGGACCGCCGTCCTTCGGATCGGCCGTCACGCGGATCGACTCGCCCCTGCATTCCGCAGTCCAGGCCGAACCGCCGCTCAAGTGCAGGACGCCGTCAGCGTGACCGGTCCGCACGAAAATGCGCACGTAGCCATCGGGCTGGTGGAAGGCCCACCGCCGCTCGTCAAGCGGAATAAACCGCGATTCGAGCGCGGGGATGCTCCAGCCGAAACCAAGCCACGGCGAACTTTCAGTCCGCGCCGACGACCAGTACGCGCAAATCCGCCACTGTCCGGCGTCGCCCAGCGGCTGCACGTGCAACGCCTCGCCTGACACCCCGGTTCCCTCGTATGGGCCGCGCAGGTCGTCCAACCCTTCAAAAGGCAGGCTTCCACCTTCTGCAGACAGGACCGTCCACAGAAGAAGGAGCAATCCAAAAGGCTGTCTCACAAGGCGTTCACGCACTTATCAATACCGCTTACTTCCCGCAGATCGTCTTGAAATACGGGAGGACGGCATCCGTCCAGATCTTGTACCCGGCAGCGTTCGGATGGAGGCGGTCAGGCATGATCCACTTCGTATCGCCGCTCTTGTCGAGCCACTTGGCGTTGAAGTCGACCCAGATCACCTTGTCGCCGTCGGCATATCCCTTGATGATGGCGTTGACTGCCTCGTTGTTGCAGCGCAGTTTGTTACCCGGGCCCTCGCCGCGCATGAAGATCGGCAAAAGGAGCGTTTTCGCCTGCGGCTGCTTCTCGGCGATTATGTCCAGTATGCGGCGGATGCCCTTGGCGACGTCTTCGGGCTTGCTGCTGCGCGCGTTGTTCGTGCCAATCATCAGCATGATGCATTTCGCCTTGTAGCCGTCGAGCTCGCCGTTGAGTCCGCGCCACACGAGGTGCTGCGTCTGGTCGCCGCTGTAGCCGATGTTGAGAATTGAATACGTCTTGGAGAGTTCGTCGAGTTTGGCCTTGCCGCCCCCTTCCCAGCCGTGCGTGATGGAGTCGCCGAAGAACACGAGGTCAATCTCGCCCTTGGAGTTGACGATCTGGTTGCGCTTCTGGAGCATGCGATCCGCCCACCAGTCGCCTCTCCTGTGTTTCATCGCGATGCGCGTGGCGGGAACGGCGGTGGCAGGCTGGGACGCCGTCGCCTTCTCCAACGCGGTCTTCACCTTGGAGTAGCGGTTCTTCGGAAGCGGCTTCTTGCCGTCCGAAAGCGCGTACTCGATGTAGGGCTTCACCTCCTCGTACCAGATTTCGTAGCCCTGCGCGCCGGGATGGAGGCGGTCGGGCATCACCCACTTCGTGTCGCCGTTCTTGTCGAGGAAGCGGTCCGAGAAGTCGCACCAAAACACGTCCTTGCCGTCGCAGTACCTGCGGATTTCGCGGTTCACCGCGTCGTTGCGGAGACGGTACGGGTCGTTCTCGTTCGCGCCGCGCGGGAAGATCGCCGTAAGCACGACCTTGGCCTTCGGCTGCTTCGCGCGGATCTTCTTCAGGATGTCGCGGATGCCGAGGATGGTGTCCATCGGCGTCTCGTCGGCGAATTTCTTGAAGTGTCCGGAGTTGTTCGTGCCGATCATGAGGAGCACGCACTTCGCCTCGTAGCCGTCGAGTTCGCCGTGGTCGAGACGCCACAGCACGTGTTCCGTGCGGTCTCCGCTCGTTCCGAGGTCGAGCATCTTCCAGTCGCCCTCGGAGAAGTACTTCTTCTGTTGGGCCTTGCCCTTGCTCTCCCAGAAGTGGGTTATGGAGTCGCCGATGAACACGACCTTCGCGCCTCCGCTCTTCACGGACGCCATCTTCTCGGCGTGGCGCTTCAGCTGCCAGCAGTCTGGCTTTCCGTTCCAGGCGGTCGGCGTGACGGCGCGGATTGCGCCAAATACGGTTCCTGCGGCAAGTAGTGCCGCAACAGCGATGAGTTTTTTCGTTTTCATGCGGCCATTATAGCACATCCGATTCAGCCGCACAATAGTTTCCTAACCTCTCGACGATTGACGCATGTTTATTGATAGATCCTTCAGGTACTGCTGCACGCCGAAGCCGGGACGCGCCGGACGGAACATCATCCCGTTCGCCTCCGCGTCGTCGATGAAGCGCTCGCCCTTCGCATCCCACTTGAGCTTGCGCCCGAGCTTCATCGCCATGTAGCCGAGCACGCAGGCAACGGACGTCCTCTGCGCCTCCTCAAGCGGCATGGCGAGCGGGCCGCGCGTGCGCATTTCCTCCACCCACTCGCGGTTGTGCTCCATCGGCCGCGGAAGCGGCTTGGACGCCGGATCCTCGATAATGCCCTTGCGGCTTGCGGCGATCGGCATTCCTGCGACCTTGTCCGCCGACACGCCCACGGGGTCGCTCTTCGTCTGCTTCCCCGCAAATCCGCAGAAGATCCAGTCGCCCTTCTCGCCGACGAAACGCACGCCGCACGGATACTTGCGCGTGGAAGCCATCTTGATCTCCGCGCCGGAGGCGTAGCGCCACGTGATGTCGCAGTCGCCGTGGACATCCCACAGTCTGCGCTTCGGATACACGCACGTGCCCTCGACCGAGACGGGGCCGCCCAGCTCCTCGCCAAGGCCGCGGATCGCGGTATCCATGTGGTGCGCGCCCCAGTTCGCGACCATGCCCATGGTGTAAGCCTGGATCGTCATCCAGCTTGGACGCGCGAAGTTCACCTTGCCGCCCTTCCCGCGCTGGTGGCTGCGCAGCTGCGAGTACGGCGCATCGGGCGTGGAACCCAGCCACATGTTCCAGTCGAAGCCGGCGGGGACCGGCTCCTCAAGGGGAAGCTTGTATTCCTTCGGGTCGTCCGGAACGCCCACCTCCACGCGCACCACCTTGCCGATGCGCCCTTCGCGCGCACATTCGACGGCATGGATGAAGTTCTCCTCTGTGCGCTGCTGCGTACCCGTGCGCAGGATACGGTTGTACTTCTTCGCAGCATCGACGATGGCGCGTCCTTCGCCTATCGTCAGCGCCATCGGCTTCTGGAGGAACACGTCCTTCCCTGCGCGGCATGCCTCGACCGCCATCTGCGCATGCCAGAAGTCGGGCGTAGCGATCAAGACGCCGTCAATCGCGGGATCGGCAAGCAGCTTGCGGTAGTCGGCGTAGCAGCGTGAATCCGCCACGAGGTCGCGTCCCTGCATCTTCTTCCCCGCGAGCTTCTTGCGCAGGCTCAGGAGGCGGTCAGGATCGACATCCGAGAGCGCGATGAAATCGCAGTGCGCCTTCCCGCCGTTCGCGAGGCACGACGGTACGTTGTAGGTGTGCGCAATGCGCCCGCACCCGATTACGCCGAGCGCAATTTTCTTCGACGGCGCCGTTGCGCCCAACACGCTCGCGGGCACGAAGACGGGCGCCGCGCCTGCGGTTATGATTCCAGCAAGTCCGACGGCGGAGCGTCGGCAGAATTCTCTTCTTGTAGTGGCCATTTTCGTATCCTTCCTTTTTACCGTGTGCGCTGAAATTATACCCTAATCTTTACGCGTGCGCAACTGTATTAAAAACCAAAAGAGTTGCTGCACCTTTCTTGCTTTCGCTATTGGGAGTTTAGGAGTTTAGGAGGCATGGAGACATGGGGTAAATCTTTAAAAGTCTCAATATCTCCAGGACTCCAAAACTCCCAATAGCGAAAGCAACGAACGTGCGTCAATGGCAGGGGGGCAACTACCCCCTAATGTAACACCCGCATTGGAAACTTCACGGAAGCGAACAGGTTCGCGCAGATGTGGTCGCGGACCTGCGCTGCCCAATCGCGCACGCCGACGCCGGCCGGACGGAAGGAGGCGTGCCAGACAGTGTCGGCGAGGGCATATACGGAAACCTGCGCCCACACGGAGGTTGTCCAGAGTTTCAGCTGCGTCTCGTCCTTGATGGCGCGCGCGAGCAGATTGCGCAGGGAGTCGTAGACAGGCTTGCCGAAGTCGCGCTGGAATTCCGCATGGAACTTCGTGGGGCGCGTCACCTCGTGTCGGAAAAGCGCCGCGCACGCGGCCTGCGCCGGTTCGGTAGGGAGCGTCATGAAAAGGAAGTCGTCCACCCACTCGCGGATCGCGTCGCGCCAGCTCGCCTCGTCGACCGCCTTCTCCGGAAGACGGGTCATCGGCTCGCCAAGGTCGCCGAAAAGACGCTTGGCCACGATGCGGTAGAGTCCCTCCTTCGACCCGAAATACCGGTTGGCCAGGGCCATGTTCACGCCTGCGCGTCGGCTTATCTCCCGCACCGAGGCTAGCTCGTAGCCTTTTTCTGCAAACTCACGCTCGGCCGCCGCGAGTATCTTCCCGCGCGTCCGTTCGCCATCTATCCTGCTCTTTCGCTCTGGCATTTCATCTTCCTCCTAGTCCGTAATCGCACGATTACTTTACCACACATCTGGTTTATCGTCAATTGGATAACATGGTGTAATGAGCAGAAATTCAAAATTACGCCGTTTGGTATTGATTCCCGACACGTTTTTCGCTATAATATCCCGCCAAACAAAGAGAAGATGAAAAACAGACTAGAAAGGGAAATCAAAATGGCAGAAAAGACGAAGTACGTGTACTTCTTTGGCGCGGGCCAGACCGAAGGCAACGCCAACATGCGCGAGCTGCTTGGCGGCAAGGGCGCGAACCTCGCGGAGATGGCCGGCCTCGGGCTCCCCGTGCCGCAGGGCTTTACGATCTCCACTGAGGCCTGCACGCGCTACTACGACGACGGCAAGAAGATCGCCGACGACATCCAGCAGCAGGTGATGGAATACATCGACAAGCTCGAGAAGTCCGCCGGCAAGAAGTTCGGCGACGAGAAGAACCCGCTGCTCGTCTCCGTGCGCTCCGGAGCGCGCGCGTCCATGCCGGGCATGATGGACACGATCCTCAACCTCGGCCTCAACGAGACGGTGGTCGAGTCGCTCGCGAAGCAGACGAAGAACCCGCGCTGGGCGTGGGACTGCTACCGCCGCTTCATCCAGATGTTCTCGGATGTCGTGATGGAGGTTGGCAAGAAGTACTTTGAGAAGCTCATCGACGACATGAAGGCCAAGAAGGGCGTGAAGCTCGACGTGGAGCTCACCGCCGACGACCTCAAGGAGCTCGCCGGGCAGTTCAAGGCCGAGTACAAGAACAAGATCGGCAAGGACTTCCCGTCCGACGCGAAGGAGCAACTCTTCGAGGCGATCAAGGCCGTGTTCCGCAGCTGGGACAACCCGCGCGCGAACGTCTACCGCCGCGACAACGACATCCCCTACAGCTGGGGCACGGCCGTGAACGTGCAGATGATGGCGTTCGGCAACCTCAACGACGAGTCCGGCACGGGCGTCGCATTCACGCGCGACCCGGCGACGGGCGAGAAGAAGCTCATGGGCGAGTTCCTGATGAACGCGCAGGGCGAGGACGTGGTGGCCGGCGTGCGCACGCCGATGCCGATCGCGAAGATGGCGGAGGTGATGCCCGACGTGTTCAAGCAGTTCCAGGACATCTGCTCGAAGCTCGAAAGCCACTACCGCGACATGCAGGACATGGAGTTCACGATCGAGAACAAGAAGCTCTTCATGCTCCAGACGCGCAACGGCAAGCGCACGGCGAAGGCCGCGCTCAAGATCGCCTGCGACCTCGTGGACGAGGGCATGCGCACGGAGGAGGAGGCCGTCCTGATGATCGACCCCCGCAACCTCGATACGCTCCTCCACCCGCAGTTCGACGCCGTGGCCATCAAGAAGGCGAAGCCCATCGGGCGCGGCCTCGCGGCCTCTCCCGGCGCGGCGTGCGGCAAGATCGTGTTCAACGCCGCCGACGCGAAGGAGTGGAAGAAGGCCGGCGAGAAGGTCGTGCTCGTGCGCCTCGAGACGTCCCCTGAGGACATCGAGGGCATGAAGGCCGCCGAGGGCATCCTCACGGTGCGCGGCGGCATGACCTCCCACGCAGCGGTCGTTGCCCGCGGCATGGGCGAGTGCTGCGTCTCCGGCTGCCAGGAGATCGCGATGGACGAGGAGAACAAGAAGTTCGTCCTCGCGGGCAAGACCTTCAAGGAGGGTGACTGGCTCTCCATCGACGGCTCCACTGGCAACATCTACGACGGCGTGATCCCGACCGTGGACGCGTCCATCGCCGGCGAGTTCGGCCGCATCATGATGTGGGCGGACAAGTTCCGCAAGCTGAGGGTGCGCACGAACGCCGATACGCCGCGCGATGCCAAGAAGGCGCGCGAGCTCGGCGCCGAGGGCATCGGCCTCTGCCGCACGGAGCACATGTTCTTCTCGCAGAGCCGCATCATGTCCTTCCGCCAGATGATCTGCTCCGACACTGTCGAGGAGCGCCGCATCGCGCTCGCGAAGATCCTCCCGTACCAGCAGGACGACTTCGAACAGCTCTTCGAGGCGCTGGACGGACAGCCCGTCACGATCCGCTTCCTCGACCCGCCGCTCCACGAGTTCGTGCCGCACACCGAGGACGAGGTCGCGCTGCTCGCGAAGTCCATGCACAAGCCGATCAGCCGCATTAAGGACATCATCGACTCGCTCCACGAGTTCAACCCGATGATGGGCCACCGCGGGTGCCGTCTGTGCGTGACCTACCCCGAGATCGCCGTGATGCAGACGAAGGCCGTGATCCGCGCCGCCATCAACGTGCAGAAGCGCCACAAGGGCTGGAACGTGAAGCCAGAGATCATGATCCCGCTCACGGGCGACCTCAAGGAGTTCAAGTTCGTGAAGGACATCGTGGTCCACGTGGCGAACGAGGAAATCCAGGCCGCCGAGATCAAGCTCAACTACGAGGTGGGCACGATGATCGAGGTTCCGCGTGCAGCCCTGTGCGCGGGCGAGATCGCCGAGGAGGCGGAGTTCTTCTGCTTCGGCACGAACGACCTCACGCAGATGACGTTCGGCTTCTCGCGCGACGACGCCGGCAAGTTCCTGGGCTCGTACTACGACAACAAGATCTTCGAGAACGACCCGTTCGCGAAGCTCGACCAGGTCGGCGTGGGCAAGCTCATGAAGATGGCCGTCACGGACGGCAAGGCGACGCGCCCGAAGATCCACTGCGGCATCTGCGGCGAACACGGCGGCGACCCCACGAGCGTGGAGTTCTGCCACCGCCTCGGCCTCGACTACGTGAGCTGCTCGCCGTTCCGCGTGCCGATCGCCCGCCTCGCGGCGGCCCAGGCCGCCCTGCGCAAGTAACCTACTTCAAACGCGCATAACAAAACCGTGCTGTTCGCGCCTAGCGCAACAGCACGGTTTGTTTTTTGCCTTTGTGACCAATAGGAAGAATCACTTAGGTTGTCATGTTGCCGATTACGGCCTTGATGCGGCGGACGCCGGCGGAGGAGGACTGCTCCTTCGTGATCTTGAAGCTGCCCAGCTCGCTCGTGTTCTCCACATGCGGACCGCAGCAGATCTCCTTCGAGACGTCGCCAATCGTGTAGAGCGTCACCTGGTCGCCGTACTTCGAGCCGAAAAGCGCCATCGCGCCTTCGTTCTTGGCCTCCTCGACGGTCGTGACCTTCTTCGAGACGGCGATGCCCTGCTGAATCCACTGGTTGACGAGGTCCTCCACCTGCTTGATCTGCTCGTCCGTCATCTTCTCCGGCCACGTAAAGTCGAAGCGCAGACGCTCCGGCGTGATGTTGGAGCCCTTCTGGTTCGCGGTCGGGCCGAGCACCTTGTGGAGCGCGGCGTGCAGAAGGTGCGTCGCCGTGTGCATGCGCGTCACGACAACCGAGTTGTCCTGCAAGCCGGCCTTGAACGAACCGGCGGACGTGGTGCGGCTCAGTTCCTGGTGTTTCTTGTTGGCCTCCTCGAAACCGGCCACATCAACTTCCAGGCCCTGTTCCTTCGCGAGCTCAAGCGTCATCTCGAGCGGGTAGCCGAACGTGTCGTAGAGCTTGAACGCGGTCTTGCCGGAAATCTGCGTCTGGTTGTGGAGCTTCAGCTGCTCGGCCACCTTCGCGAACATCGCCGCGCCCTTGTCGAGCGTCTGGTTAAAGCGGTTCTCCTCGGCCTCGAGGTCGTTCTTGCATGAGGCGAGGTTCACGCCGAGTTCGGGATAGACGTGCTTGTACTTCTCGCAGATGACCTCCGCGAGCTTCACCGTGAAACCGGGCGCGATACCGAGGAAGCGGCTGTAGCGCACCGCTCGGCGGATGAGGCGACGGAGCACGTAGTTCGCGCCGATGTTGCCCGGCTTCACGCCGCCCTTCGGATCGCAGAGAATGAAGGTGGCAGTGCGCATGTGGTCGGCCACGATCCTTCTTGCGCGGAGCGTCAGCTCCGCATCCTTGGGCGAAGCGGCAGGAGTGCCGCTTCCCCGATCTTCGGCCCCGTTCGGGGAAGCGACACTCTTGTCGCTTCCCAAATGAGAAAGCTCGTCAATCTTCGCCATGATCGGCGCGAAGATTTCCGTATCAAAAACAGTCGCCGCGCCCGAGAGCATGCACACCGTCCGCTCCACGCCCATGCCGGTATCGACGTTGTGGCGGCCTAGCGGCTCGAACTTACCTTCCGCGTTCTTGTTGTACTGCATGAACACGTTGTTCCATATCTCGATGTACTTGCCGCAATGGCAACCGGGACGGCAGTCTGGGCCGCACTTGGGCTTGCCCGTGTCGATGAACATCTCGGTATCGGGACCGCACGGACCCGTGGTGCCGGCCGGTCCCCACCAGTTGTCCTCGCGCGGGAGCGGGAAGATGTGGTCGTCGGGAAGGCCCTGCTGCTTCCAGAGGGCGATCGCCTCGTCGTCGCGCGGAATGCCGTCCTCGCCCGCGAACACGGTGACATACAGATCCTTCGGGTCGAAGCCGAGTTTTGTGGTGAGGAACTCGTAGCTCCAGGCGATTGCCTCGGGCTTGAAGTAGTCGTTGAGCGACCAGTTGCCGAGCATTTCGAAGAACGTGAGGTGCGCCGAATCGCCCACGGCGTCGATGTCGCCCGTGCGGATGCACTTCTGCACGTCGGTGAGGCGAGTGCCGGCTGGATGGGGCATCTGTCCCATCAGGTACGGCACGAGCGGGTGCATGCCTGCCGTGGTGAAGAGCACAGTCGGGTCGTTCTCGGGAATCACGCTCGCGCCGGGAATGCGCGCGTGCCCCTTCGACTCGAAGAAGCTCAAATACGTCTCGCGAAGTTCGTCTGCTGTCAGCTTGTTCATCTCTATCTCTTCTGCTTTCTTGGAAAGCGTATAGTATACCACAAATTGCTCATGCCGACGGAGCGCGGGCGAGAAGAACCGCCACGAGGGCCGTGAATCCGTATCCGGCGAGGATGCACCAGAGGATACGGTCCGTCAGCAACACCTTCTCCGGACGTCCCGTATCGCCCTTCCCGTAGACTAGCCACAGGTATCTTGCGATGCCGAGCGCCACGAACACGGCCGTGGCGCTTAGCCCGCGCGTGCCGAAACGCGCCACGGTGTCCCCGGAGAGAGTGTAGCATGTGTACACCGCGAGCGTGCCGACTGCGGCAAGGAGGATGAGCACGTCGAGGACGAGAGGGTGGTATCCCTTAAGCGCGGGACGCGAATCGCTCGCCGTCTGCATCTCGTGCCGCCGCTTGCAGAGGGCGAGGAACAGCGACAGCGAGAACGCGCACGCGAGCAACCACGGCGATATGCGCACGTTCATCGCCGCCGCACCCGCTACGGCCCGCAGGACGAACCCGGCGGCGATCACCGCCACGTCAACGTAGGGCACGCGCTTCAGGAATCCCGAGTAGGCGCACTGCATCACCGTGTAGACGAGCAGCACAGCAAAGCCCCATGTGCGGTCGGGATGCCGGAACACCAGATAGCAGGGAAACGCAAGGCCGAAGGCGAAGAGCGCAAGCGCCGCGCGCACGGCGTCGATCTTCGAGATCAGGTCGGCCGCGACCGGCCTGTTCCGCTTCACGGGATGGCGACGGTCCGCCTCGTAGTCGCCCACGTCGTTCAGGAGGTAGAACGCGCTCGAGACGAACGAGAAGGACAGCGCCATCGCGCAAACGAGCACGAACGGACGCCATCCCCGCGCGAGCGCGGCCTGGGATTTGTCGGCGACAGCGAAGAACCACGCCGCGAACACTACGGCGTTCTTCGTCCACTGGCTGACGCGCAGTGCCTTTATCCACAGTGATGCCATGTACGCCTAAAAGGTGAGCGTCACACCCGTATGCGCCACTATTTATCTGGCGGCGTTTTGGGCTTGCTGCCGTCATGCGGCACGTCGTAGCCCAGGCAGAGGTAACGAGTGAGATCCTTTATGTAGGATTTATCCGTGGGCATCATAATGGTGTCCACATGCCCGTCGGCGAAGGCGACGTTACCGCCGTACCTGCCCTTGCCAAGCGGGTGCGTGAAGCCAATGTCCTCCAAATTGTATTCCAATACCCCATCTGTCTTCTTTTCGTCTCTGTCCACCACGGCCTTTAGCGAAATGCCGTGCGCCTTGTCCTCGACCTTCGCACCCTGTACCTCGGCGAAAAGAAGCACTTTGTCGGGGCTATGAGAGCCAATGTTGGCGCTAAATCTACGCCCAACGAAACCACGAACACCATCCCCGTTGGCGTCGTAGCCGAACTCCTGGTTCATCATGTAGCTCCATCCTGGCAAACGGCCCTTAGCCTTCTTGAAGTTGCTTGCGTGAACCGGGCAGCGATAGACCTCGTATGCCGTGCCTACGGCATTCCAGATGACGCCGTTTGTGATTGCAGTGCGGACGTCTTCTTCAGAATCCGCAAACGACACGACCGCGCCAAAGTATGTATCGCCGGACAGCCTAGCGTTCAAGTTCGCAATGCTGCCCTTGTTGCTGAGCCACGGGCGATGCGGAGCGTATATGGGCTTCTTCTTACCCACATCAACGCCATCAATGAAACGATAATGACCAGCTGAAGGGAAATACCCGTAAGAATTCGCCTGCGCGCGGGACAGCACGCCCTGGGCGAGGTTCCGCATGTTGTTCTTGCACTGTACGGCCAAGGCACTATCTCGATTACCGCTCAGCATCGGCAACATCACGGCCACGAGGATGGCGATGATGCCCATTACCACGATTATTTCCACCATCGTGAAGCCCTTACGGCGGGCATGCAATTCTGCGTTTTTCATTTCTTGCACTTCCTTTCTCTCTCAAACCTAGCACAGACCTTTGGCGCGGAGCGCCTCCATGAGACGGGCCTGGAACATTGCGCCGTCCGCCGGCGACGGGCGGTATCCCTGCGGAAGATCACCGCCCAGCCCGAGGCGCCCCATCTGATCAAGGTACCACTTGCCCTTCACGCCGTCGCTGAAAGTGACGTCGCCCGAAGCCATAGTGCCGGGAATCATCAAAGCGTCAACCGTTACTGCGACATTGGCCAAGCCTTTTTCCGGATCCTCCGGATCTTCCGGTTTCTCCGGACTTTCCGGATATTCCGGATTCTCCGGATCCTCCGGATTTTCCGGATTTTCCGGATCCTCCGGATTTTCCGGATCCTCCGGCTGGGGCAGATCGGCCACTAACATGCGCAGGTCGAAATACGTGAGATGCACGCCAAACTCTGCTACAAGGCGTTTCTGGATTTCATCCAGCGATGCACCGCCTGCGAACCAGGCGGCAACTGAATTCAACTGTTCTTCTGTAAGTTTCATCGGTAAATTCAACAGAAAATGCTGTTAATCAAGCTGACGGTAGAATAGAACGCGCATCTTGTGCGGATGACGCTTCACGTCATTTTCAGTAAAACCGCTGCTTTCAGACTCCCACACGTCGCTGCCCGACGGTGCCCCGGGATCGCGCCATACGAGCGCCACGGCGCGGCCGCCCTGCTGGGCCGGCGTGCCCTCGCCCGCGCCGCCGAGTGCCGTGGCCTCCGCGCGCACGAAGATGAGGAAAAGCTGCTGCTTGTTCGCGAAACAGTCGCGCCAGTAACTGTGGAGGAACATGCGGTCAACATCGCATACGTAGGAATTGGCCCTGGGGTTTTTATTGTCTGGCTGCTGCCGTCCGCGGAAATAGTAGAGAGGATCCGCATATTCATCCGCGTGAACCGCCCGATTCACATCAAGCTCAATGACAGGGCGATTACTTCCTGTCACAACGCTGTTGAGAGCTCCGTACCCATTCTCTTTTGTGTACATGTCCTTGTAATTCGAAACGCCTCCTCCGCCCTGCAGATAGTCGTTCAGTTCTTCGTAGACATCCTTAACCGTTGTACCCTCCTTAAGGCGGCCAGCCCAGTCCAACGCATCGAACAGGTCCTCCCATACTTTCTGAATCATGTACGACTGATGAGTGCCACTGGGATTGCTTGTGAACTTTATCATGCGCGACAGATCGTCAAAACGGTGCATCATGTATTCGGCAACGATGTCGGCATGATACTGCGAGTTGCCATCGAATGTATCTGCAATCTTCAACTTTTCCTTCTTGTCCTTGCCCTGTACCGCACCCGTATTGTTCGTGCCAGTCACCCAGTAGTTGAGCGGCGTTTGCGCAACTGCCGCAAGCATCACTTCGCGCTCCTGCGTGAACGGGTTCACGTAGAATCCCTGAGGAGGGTTGACTAGTCCGCGACGATACAAATTCGCCCCGAACTCGAAGGCATTCGGATTCGTGCGGTAGGTCTGATAAGATCTCCAAGCTGCGCGCGCGCACGGCATTGTTTTTAAATCATCATAATTATCACCCTTAACCATGCGCAAATCGCCGTTATACGCAGTATGCAGTGCAAACCCAGATTCCGTTGTGTTATCGATCTCAGAGACATGCGGCAGAAAAGCAAGTTCACCGATGGACTGGAGATAACCGTTGTTCGAGACGAACAGGAACGGGTCGCGCGCACGGTCGCCACGCGGATTGTCAGTGATGACACCAAACTCATTTTTTACCAGCGTATCAAGGATACCGCCGTCCTTGAAAACGGCTTCATACCACTTTTTGACCGTTGGACTATCATCTTCCGAGAACCACCAATTCTCTGGAGCCCAATTGTAACGCGGGTCAACGGCGTAGCACGACTTGTACAGCCACTCGTTATCTGCAGGCGGGGTCGAAGCACTAGCGTCGGTATACTTTAATATCATCTTGCTGGGGAAGTGCAGAATTGGCAGATTGTCGTCGTTGTCATTACCGAGAACCTCAGATACCGCAGGAGGTGCGTCTTCGTTGGAAATGCCGTTCAAGGCATCGTCTTGATATGTTGCCGGCACCATGTCCACAGTCTTGCCTTCGCCGTCCTTCACGCGCGTCCACGTTAGGAGATAGGGGCGGATATTATGGTCGGCGCAGAGTGTATTGAATTCCGCCTCTTCCATCGGTTCTGTTTTAATATTCACAACCGCCCCTTTCGTGTCGAACGGTCTCAGGACAATCTGGTAGCGCCATGACGGCGTTCCTACATCTACCATATTCCCGCCACCATTATCCTGCTGCTTAGTGACTTTGACTTTTTGCAGAATCGTCGCCTCACGCCGCTCCGGCGTTCCAAGCCTGTGCATGTTGTCGCCGTCCACCATTTCATGCACGTTCTGCACGTCCGTCACATCTGCTTTCACTTCGAGAGAGCCAAACAAGTTGAGAAACAGGCAGGGTTGATCGCCGTCGGACGGAGACACAAAATTCTTGTCGTCGTTCGCCTTCCATTCCGACTCGTCCTTGGGACGGAAATTATCCGTAAAATCCTTGGAAATGCGCAATCTGTTAATCAACGGAGTCTCCGGTTTGGAATCCTTTCCCTCGTCCACGAACACAAGACGCATTACAGCCTCTACCGTAAATTTCCGCGAATCATCTCCGCTCCCGTTCTTGAACGGAAATATCAGCCCGGAGGAAAGCCGCGGCGGCGTCACCTTGATCTTGACATCATAGTATTCCAATTTTTCATTATTGACTGTCTCCGTCTTGCTCGGTTTGTCGTCTGCCGCAAACTCCACCGTAAGGCCGTTCTCGGCAGGGCCAAGCGCCGTGATCATGGGCACGCGCTCCACGCACGGCATGGCGAGCGAAAGGGGCACGTTGTCAACGTCGAGGTAGTCAGACAGCATCATGGGATCCAACCTGCTGAAGACATACCCTTCGCGGTACATCTTCACCCAAAACTGGTTGTCGACTTTCATCTTCCTCTCAACGTCTTTCAAGGAAGCCCTCTCGGTGTTGTCAAACGGCTGATGCAGCGCAATGTCGTACACCCTCAGGCCTTTCTCGCTGTCGCTCGCGGGGAACCAGGTGTCCGTTATGAAAGGCTGTCGCCTCGCCCCCTTGGCATACATTGTCTCCCCGTTGCCATTGTAAAAATTCCCACTTTTGTTATTTCCGCTGACAAGATAGTAAAACGGCGACCACAGCATCCCAAATCTCTCACGCCCCAAAACGAGATTGTAGTCCATCAACGAAACAAGCGGGGCCGATTTCCATCCTGGCAGACTTTTGTGGATACGCTCTTCGAACGAGTCCAAGCCAGTCGGCTCCGATGAAAAATTCGATTCGCCGGAACGCAAAAGATAGGCAAGCGAAAACCGCGATGCCGGCGGGGCCTCTCCAGATTTCAGGGCGCGCGAGGCGGATGCCGACGTGCGGGGCGCAGCGACCGCGATTTTGTTGATGTCGAGCATGTCGGAGACGTTCACCGCGCAGAAGGCGTAACGCCCTGCATCGAAGTTGAAATAGTCCCACTTGGCCGCCCACGAAGAGCGGGAGAGCAGGCGCACGTCATTTACGATGGACGGAGGCAGGTAACCGAGGGCCTCGAGGTTCAGGACGGAAACGGTCTTAGAGCTAGGCGCGTAGCGGGAATACGGATCGTTGGCCTTTGTTTTCCCTTCCTGGTCCGGCGGCATGAACACGCGCGACTCCCACCAGTCGTAGGCGCAGCCGTTCTGGTCGCGGTATACGGTGTCCTGGGCGTTTGTGTTCCAGGCACCTGGGTAGGCGTGCGAGCGGATCGCGTCGTCCACGCGGCTCATCGCCTGCGCTAGCGCGGCCTTCACGAGGTAGCGATTCATGACCGTTCGGCGGAGGGCGCTTGAAGGCAGGCGCTCGGTGCGCATCCAGATGGCGAACGCAACGGCGCTCACCACCATGAACGAGAGGAAGCCGAGGACGATCAGGAGGGCGCTGCCCTTTTGGGAATGTCTGTTCATCAATTCACCTCGTTCGCTGGAATGCGGTTGATGTTCGGGATTGCGAAGGCTGATTCAGACACATTTCCCGCTTGGTCGTCTTGATCCACGGACGCCGACATGATCCGGAACCGGTATGGATTCCCCCATGGATCGCGAATTTTTCCGCCGCGTACGGCACCGTTGAACAACACGGGCACGTTGCCCTCCCGGCCGTTCGGCATGGCCTCCTTTCCAAGGACGAACGACAGGTCGCTCTCCCCTGCCTCCTTCCATCCCTGTCCCGTGGCCTTGCTCTCCAACGGAGACTCCTCGCCGGGATTGGCGAAGTTCTCGTATGCCAGAATTGCGTTGGTCAGTTCCTGCGCCTCGGAAATGGCCTGCTGCATCTTGGCTCGGCGGCGGGCGCCGGATACGGATGACGTGACCGCCCCCATCAGGAGGAGGAGCATCGCGATTACAGTGATCAGCTCGACAAGAGTGAAGCCGCGTTTTCTCTTCTTATTTTCCATCGCCGCCTCCTCTAGTCCATGTCCGGCCAAGTGCTGATGTCGTCGCCGGAGTTCTCCGCGCCGTCCGGCCCGTAGGACCACACGCCTACTACGAAGGTCTTCGCCTTGCCCGAGATGCTTATATTCCCCGGCGAAAAATCGACCCATAGCTTGTCTTTCTCATACATCCATGATCCCTGGCCTGAGCTGAAGGTCGGCATTGGCAGCGACACCCCTTCACCGGGGTTCTTCTCAACGGCACGGTCGCGGAGATCTCCTTTCGCGTCCCAAGGCCCAACCAGATAACCCCATGTATCTCTGTTGTCCACTTCAACACCAGGAAGAGCGTTGTCCGCCACCAGGCCTGCAGCGGCCGTCTTATTGCGCACGTCGTCCATCTCCGCCACGCCGGCCTTGCCCGTACTCCATGCAATGGAGGAAGAGTTGAACACCATCGTAAGGATCGTGATGAGCATGGCCATCAGCATGGATGCCACCAACACCTCCAAGAGGGTGAAACCAGATTCTGAAATTCGCCGTGTAGTCATTTCGTGCTCCCTTGATCGCCATAATCGCCCTGGAAATGGACTTCCGTGTAGTAGATCGGCGCGGCCATGAGTGCGCCCGGGCGGCGCGACATGCGGAAGCTGATCGAGACGCGCGAGTAGTCGTTCATCGCCTCACACCTCTTGTTCTGCCCGCTGGTCGCGACGATGCGCTTGCCCCACTGTGCCACGATTCCGTATGCGTATTTGCTGTCCGGCTCCCACGAGGGTTTCGCCGTTGCGCCCTCCACGGCGTCAACAAGCTTGCCAAAAACCGACTTCGCGTGGTCATTCACGCTGCCCCGTCTCCTAACCTGGTAAGAATTTCCTCCTTTTTTTTCAAAATAGGAAAACCAGCCGGCACCGGCACCGCCTTTATTGGACTCGTCAACGGCCGCGTCAATACATTTCTTCCACGTCTCCCACTTGATGTTGCGCGAGGAGAGCGCCGCCGTGAGCTGTCCAAGTACCTCGTTCGCGGTAATGGCTGCGTGTACGTCGTCGCGCGACTGTTGGCTTTCGCGGAAACCGAGCGGGTATAGCGATACCATGGCGAGCACGCCAACTGCCATGATGAAGACGGCGAGATTGACCTCCATCAGCGTGAAGGCCGCGCGCGCCCTGCGAAAATGTCCGATGATTCTTCTCATTGCGTCGCCTCGATGTTACTTATCGTCCAACATGCTCCCCGTGACCTTACCGACGGGGTCCACACGGAATTTCCCGTTTTTGGCGGGACGCACCCCTGAAATTGAAACAGAAACGCCCCCGGCTGCCGAAGCTCCGGATGGTTCGAAGTGTACCTCGGCGTCGGATGCGTCTTTGTATCCTTCCCCATTCGGCGTCGAGCTGCCGAAGATGTAGCCCCTTGGCAAGTCAATGCGGGCGATTTCGACGCCGTAGGCGTCTCCTACGCTCCACTCCTGTTTCCCGCCTTCCATCATAAAGCCCCAGACCTTGTCATTATCCTCATGTCCGTGTTTACTGCACCACTCTTTAAACGTCGCGTCCGCCTGGATCATGAAGTCGTCGCTCAGTTCATACGACGATACGTATGGCCTCACCAGAGTGCTGCAGCCGTTGAGGCCACCCCCGCCGCCGCTCTTCATCTGAAATATCCGCATATTCGGTGCCGATGCCGAACCCGACTTGGGATAAGACTGGTTCCAGTCGGCGAATTCGTCTATCAGCAGTTTGTTCATGACGGGAAGCGTAATGCGCCCCGCCTGCTTGATGGCGATCGCCGTACCCTGAAAGAGCGGGGGCGTATCGGGATCGTTGTCGTCGAACAGCCTCTGGTTGAAGAACATCACCTTCGTAGGCACACGGTCCATCTGGCACGTCTGCTGGGCGACGCGCAGGATGGACACCGTAGTCTGGATCGTGCCGCGGTCGGCCATCCCGCGTGTTGCCGCGCTGTATCCGGCCACGGAGATCGTGGCCAGCACCGCCATGAGGCCAATGACGACCAGCAGCTCCACGAGCGTGAACGCTGCGCGGCGTCCCTGTTGCGTGTGCGTCAATATCATTACTGGACTCCAGATTGCGTTGTCATTGCGTTACTGTACCGTTACCGAGTCGGCCTCGGTGTTGTAGACGATCTTGTAGCGGTAAGCCTTGCCGTTCCCGCCCTGATGCACAAGGGTCATCTCGCTTGTGGACATGCGCTTCGCGTATGGGCCGTTCTTCTGCGCGGCAGCGCGGAATTCCACGCCGCTCGACTTGCCGTCAGTTCCGGATTTTCCCATAATCAGCAGACCGACAGGGTCCATCACGCGGTTTTTCACGTTTTTGCCCACGGAAACCTTAAGCAGATCCTGTACGACACTGTCGTATTCCGCAGTGTTAAGGGTGATAACGGTGCCACGGGACGGCGGCGGATCCTTGGCCAGGTCCTCCAGATCCCCGGGCCACCTGTCCTTCAGCTGGCGGTACGCGGCAATCCCGTTCTGAATGGTCTGCCTCATCGCCTGCGTACGCCGGTCGCGCGCCTGGCGGATGGACGCAAACACCGCCGTGGTGATGATGCCGAGCAGCGTCGCGAGAATCGCGACCACCATCAGCAGCTCTATGATTGTAAATCCCTTTCTCTTCATCGTTCCTCCTGCCCACGCTGCCAGCTGTAAACATTGTCAGCGTTCGTGATGGTGCGCCCGTTGGCGGGTGCATTCTTCGCGGCGACGGAGCTGCAGTCGCCAAGGCCGCCGTCCTCCCCGGCGCACCAGGCAATGGCCTTGGCGCGTATCTTTTTTACCGGTGCGCCCTCGTCGCTAGTGACGAACCCGTCATCGTCCTCATCCACGGCAAAGTAGATCAGGTGGTCCTGGATTGTGCCGCCGGACGGCACCGGGCGCGTTAGGAGCGAAGCCCCGCTGGATGAGGTGTCGCGCTTGAGCACCGCCTGCGCCCACGGATCCGCGATTCCGCACCTGTCCACGCCGCGCAGGACGCCGCCCTTGATGTCAACGCCGAGGAGGCCGTATTTGGAGAACACCTTCGCTACGTTCTCGTCCATTAGGCGGAATCCCTGTTCTCCCTTGGCCGATCTGAACAGGGCGGGCGGCCAGCCCTCTGCCTTTTGGTAAAGCATCTCAAGCGCGTCCTTGGCGTTCGCCACGGCCTCCACCGCCTTCGCCTTGCGCGCCGACCTCACCGCGTAGCGGTAGCCGCCGAACAGCGCGGCGGCGAGAATGCCGATGATGCCGATGACGACCAGCATCTCAATAAGCGTAAAGCCTGATTGTCTCTTTTTCATGTTCCGAGTCCTTCCCTTACTTGTCGCCCACCTTGATATCGTCGGCGATCCATTGGTTGATGGTCTTCTCCTTGCCCGACACCTTCTCCATCCACGGCGGGTAAGTGCGTTTGTTCGGACCTGACGACCAGAGCTGATAGCTCTGGTAGGGCGGCGGCGAGTAGTAGTAGAACTCCTCGCCCCATCCGTCAGCCACCGTTTTCTTCATCTGGGCGTAGATGGGCTCGCCGCCGGCGTCGCCTGGACCGATGATGCACCACTTAGAGGCCCCCTGGTTGTATTCGTGGGGGTCGTTCGTGTCCACGCCGAAGAACGTCGTGTGGCTGGCGACAGGGGTAGTGATTACGATGCCCGCAAAGTTTGGCATCCATCGGGCACAGACGGCCTGCGACGGCAGGTTCTCGAGCATTACTCTGTATCTTGGGTCGGAAACGGAGCTTGTTTCGCTCTGCGTGCTTTTCACCCCAAGTTCTCCCCGCAGCTCACCCCAGTCGTTCTTGCGCTCCCCGTTCATAAGAATCGGGAGGCGGTTGTTCGACTCCCATGGGCCATCTGGATGGTCCGTGTAGATGTTATCCTCCCCGTCAAGCATGAACTGGTAGCGGGGAAGCAGGAAAGACATGAGCCCGAACATGAACACCTGGTTTTCGGACCAGTTCGGGGAATCCTTATTTGTGAACGGGCCATAGTGGTCGATGGCTTTGTATATTTTCGGGAGATGCAACACCTGGCACAACGTCTGTATGGTGATGTCCTCGGCCCCGCCCGGACGGTAGGGGCAGATGGCGGCGACCGGCTGTGCGCGGCAGGCCGCCTCGATCTGGTTCTTGTTGAGCGATTCGTTGCGATGCTCGGGCGAATACTGGATACCGTACCCCATCGATTCGTGGGAGTCCACTTGCGTGTAGATGTCGCGGCTGCGTCCCTGGAGCGGCACGGGCGGATAACTGCCAAACGCCGCGTAGTAGCCGCTCAGCGCATTGGAGAGCTTCTGCAGGCGCGAGATCGTTTCCGCGCGCGCCCAGGAATCGCTGCCCGACCCCGCCAGGCGGAACACGAGCCCCATGAGCGTGACGATCACCACCGTCACGATCAGGAGCTCTATCAGCGTAAAACCTCTCTTCTTCATGCGCACCTCTTTTAGCCGGCGGCGGACACTGTGGAGATGATCTTGATCATCGGGAGGAACATTGCGATGACGATCGTGCCCACGACCACCGCGAGGAAGATGATCAGCGCAGGCTCGATCGCCGACGTGAGGCCCGCCACCGCGTTGTCCACCTCGTCGTCGTAGGTGTTCGCGATGCGCGTAAGCATGTCCGGCAGCGCGCCCGTCTCCTCGCCCACCTGCACCATAGAGACGACCATCGGCGGGAACACGCCGGACGACGCGAGCGGGTCCGTCATCGACTCGCCCTCCTTCACGGCGTCGTGCACCGTCTGCACCGCGCGGCGCACAACGCGATTCGCCGTGGTGTCGCGCACGATCGTCAGCGCCTGGAGGATGGGCACGCCGGACGAAAGCAGCGTGCCGAGCGTGCGGGAGAACTGGCCGATCGCCGTACGGCTCACGAGCGAGCCGATGACCGGCAATTTGAGCCTGATCTTGTCGAACACGTACGCGCCCTTCTCCGTCTTCGCTATCAGTTTCTTGGCGACCACCAGCGCCACGATCCCCGCGCCTACCATGAGGCCGTTGTTCTCCACGAAGTCGGCGAGGCCCATGACGAACTGCGTGATCGGCGGCAGCTCTGCACCGCCGAGGAGGTCGTCGAACACCTGCTTGAACTTCGGGATCACCGTGAGAAGGAGGAACGCCGTGATGCCGATGGCGGCCGTGAGGACCACCGCCGGGTAGATCATCGCGCCCTTCACCTTGTTCTTGATCTTCTGCGCCTTCTCGGCGAACTCCGCCAGACGGTTCAGCACCACTTCCAATACGCCGCCCGCCTCGCCGGCCTTCACCATGTTGATGTAGAGGTTGTCGAAGATCTTCGGGTAGGCCGTGAGCGACTCCGAGAACGTTGCACCGCCGGCAATGCCCTCCGAGATGCCGTCGAGGCAGTCCTTCATCGCAGGCGCCATCTTCTGCTTCTTCATCACCTCGATGCAGCGCATGAGCGGCAGGCCCGCGTTCACCAGCGTGGCAAGCTGGCGCGTGAAGGTCGTGAGGTCCTTCGGCTTCACGCGGCCGCGCATGAACGCCGGCAGCTTGATCTCGATCTGCCCGAAGCCCTTCTTCTTCCCGGAGGCGGCAGGTGCCTTCGCGGGCTTCTTCGCGGGCTTCGCGGGCGCCGGTGTGCCGCCGCCCTTCACCTCGCCCAAAGCGGTAGGCATCAGGCCTTGCGCGCGGATGGCCGTGATCGCGCCCGCGCGGTCACCCGCCTCAATCGTTCCGCGCTGCTCCTGGCCCGCGCTGTTTTTTGCGATAAACTGGAATGTCGCCATTATGGATGCCTCGGTTGGTTTCTTGGACGGTTCATATTATACCCCAGCGCTCACCTGCGCGCAAGGGGAAAAAGGAGATTGAAATTCTGGCCCCTACGCGACGTCCGCGAGCAGTTCGCGGAGTTTCACCTTCGCGCGGTGCACGCGGACCTTCACGAGGTTCTCCGTCGCGCCCGTGATGCGGGCTATCTCGCGCACGGACAGCTCGGAGATCTGGAACAGCGAGAACGCCTCGCGCACGAGCGGCGGCAGCTGAGCGAGCGCGTCGTTCAGGCGGCGTCGGAGGTAGGCGGCGTCGGAGGCGCTAGTGTCGGAAGGCATCACGGCGCCGGCGTCCTCGTCCGTGATCTCCTCCTGCAGCGTCTCGCGCGACTGCCGGCGGAGACGGTCGGCCCGCAGGTGGCGGGCGATCGTGTAGACGTAGCCGCTGACCTGGGCGGGGTCGTCCATGAGCTCGTCGCGCTTCTTCCAGAGACGGAGGAACGTCTCCTGTACGATGTCGCAGGCCGCGTGGTAGTCCGTCCCCACGCCCACGAGGTAGCTCGTCAGCTTCGGTGCTATTGCGTTGTAGTGCTCTTCGATGGTCATGGCCTTCTCCCTAGCGCGCCACAAACGGGAAGTTGGTGAAGATGTCGTTGGTGAACAGCAGCAGCTCGCCGCCCATCCAGTGGGCCGCAAGCATGATGGTCAGCGAAATCGCGATGAGCTTCACGGCGAAGCCGAGCGTCTGCTCCTGTATCTGCGTCAGCGCCTGGAGCAGCGACACGAGAAGGCCGATCACCGTGGCCACGACGATCGGGATCATCGAGAGCTTCAGGACGAGGATCAGCGTCGTCTGCGCGTAGTCTAGGAGCTGGGCTTCGGACATGGCGGCTTACTCCTCAGTGGACGTATGACTGGACAAGCCCTTGGATGAGACGCGCCCATCCGTTGACCATTACGAACAGCAGCAGCTTGAACGGCAGCGATATCGTGACAGGCGACACCATCATCATGCCCATCGCAAGCAGGATGTTGGAAACGATGATGTCTATCGCGATGAACGGAAGGTACACGAGGAAGCCGATCTGGAACGCGCGCGTCAGCTCCGACACGCAGAAGCTCGGCACCAGGATGAAGAAGCTCTGCTCGTCCACCTTCGCCGGCACCTTCACCGTGTTGCCGGATTCGTCCACCTCCTCCTTCGCCCACAGCTTCTCGGCCGTGCGAACGAAGAAGGCGCGGTGCTGGTCGGCCGTGTTCTTCGCCAGAAACTCGCGGAACGGCTCGGCTGCCCGCGACGCGAGGTCCGTCCTGTAGATGACCTCCGGCTTGTTGTTCCTCAGGCCCTCCTGCAGCAGGTCCCAGCTCTTCGACGCGATCGGCGACATCACGTAGAACGTGAGAATCAGCGCCAAGGCGTTGATCACCATGTTCGGCGGGATGGACTGCACGCCCAGCGCGTTGCGGATGAGCGACATCACGACCACGATCTTCAAGTAGCATGTCGACACCATCGCCACGAACGGCAGGAGCGACATCCCCACGAAGAGAACTATCAGCGCGAACGGGTCTGTGTTCAGCATAGCGCCTCCACTGCAAAGGCGGGCTGCTCGCCCAGTTTCGAGAGTCGCCCGGAGGCGATGCGGCGCTCGCCCAGCATGAGCACGAGGTCGTCCGTGCCGACCGGCGCGCAGCGGAGGTCGTCCTGCAACGCCGTTGCGAACGGCACGTTCGCCAGCTCGGCGGCTACGATTCGCAGTCGTTCTGGCGGCAACGTACCGGGACGGCACACGCGCCCCGGCTTCTCCGTCGACATCTCCGGCAGAAGCAGATAGTCTCCCGGCGCGAGGCCGGCGAGCTCTTCGGCGGAAAGGTCGAACACCGCGTACGCCACCTCCATCGGGACCTTGACATCGGCAATCGAAGGATGCTCGGTGTTCAGGTACCGGAGGTCGCCTAGCTCGCTGACTAGCGCATCGGTGAGCGTAAGGGTGAAGGCGGGGGCGGATGCGGACGGATCGTCCGCCGCCCCAACATGAAAGGCGCGTGCTCCATCGGCCGGGGCATCGGCGATTCCCCGCACGGAAAGTTCCCTGCGCAAGGCATTTTCAAGCATCTGGAAAAGCGGACCCGCCTCTTTCTCTACTACGGCGAGCATGATCGGCGGCGGCACCTCGGCACGCGCAGGAAAGAGCGCCGACAGTTCGGGGAAAGCATCGGACGGCACGAGCCCCAGCACGCAGTCCTCATCCCCAAGACGTACCGAGAGGTTGATCGTCTCGGAAGTCGCCACCGCGTCCGCACGCAGCGCCGCAGGGGCTTCGTTCCACGTCACCGGAACGCTCCAGGCCGGATGCGAAATGATATCCGCAGGCGTCAACGCCTTGAATTCACCCAATTGTTGAAGTAGTTCAATCGGTTTCACATTCATCACCCTTTCAACTTGTCGTCGCGCTTCACATTGACCGAAACACTGAAACCATGCACGCGCTCGGACAGGTAGGCCACGAGCTGCGGCGCACATTTCTCAAGCAGCGCCGCCACTTCCGCCGTCGCAGGCGTGAACTGTATGTTCATCTTTCCCGCATCCGTGGTGGATATGCGGATGACCGTGCCCTCCAGCACGTCGGAACGCAGCTGCACCTCAATCTCGCTCGCACCGCGCAACACCTCCGGCGACACCGTGATCGTGTCCGCCACGGCAGACGCCGCATCGACCAGCACCTGCGCGGGAGTGAGAATCCGCTTTTCGTTGGCCACGCCATCGACGCCGCCCTGCGTCGGCTGGATTAAAACATTCCTAAAGTCAATCACCTGCGGCTCAGCATCATCAGAAGAAGTGGTTTCACTCCGCACAACGACATCGTCCGCCACACGAACGCCATTATCCTTAGGCAACTTCTCCGCAGTTTCCTCTAACGGGAGGGTCGCGCTTGTCGCGACCACCACCTGCTTCTCCGCCATGCCCTCCAGCGGGAGGGGCGCAACTGTCCTGGTTGTATCGGTTGTCCTGGTTGTCCCGTTCGTCCCGACCTTCACTGCCGTATCTACCGTCGTCTCGACCGCCACATGCGGAACTGCTGAAGCCACATATTCCGGAGTCATGTCACCGGAAACTCCGGAAATTCCGGAAACTCCGGAAACTCCGGATTCTGCCTTCGGCACGACTTGCGCAACTTGCTCTGCATGAGCGACCACCGTAGGCGCCTCAACCACCACCGGCTTCACAACCTTTTCAACCGTCACCGGCGCTTCAACCGCCACAGGCGTCACGACCTTCTCGGCCACCACCGTCTTCTCTACCACACCCTCCAGCGGGAGGGGCGCTACTGTCCTGGTTGTCCTGGTTGTCCCGTTCGTCCCGACCTTCACTGCCGTATCTACCGTCGTCTCGACCGCCACATGCGGAACTGCTGAAGCCACATATTCCGGTGTCACGTCACCGGAAACTCCGGAAATTCCGGAATCTCCGGAAATTCCGGAACCTCCGGAAATTCCGGATTCTGCCTTCGGCACGACTTGCACAACTTGTCCTGCATGAGCGACCGCCACCGGTGCTTCAACCGCCACAGGCGTCACAACCTTCTCAACCGCCACCGGTGCTTCAACCGCCACAGGCGTCACAACCTTCTCAACCGTCACCGGTGCTTCAACCGCCACAGGCGTCAAAACCTTCTCAACTACCACCGGCTTCTCCGCAACGCCCTCCAGCTGGAGGGTCGCGCTTGCCGCGACCGCCACCGGTGCCTCAGCCACCACAGGCGTCACAACCTTCTCGACCGCCACCGGTGCCTCAGCCACCACGGACGTCACAACCTTCTCAACCGTCACCGGCCTCTCAACAACGCCCTCCAGCGGGAGGGTCGCGCTTGTCGCGACCGCCACCGGCGCCTCAACCACCACAGGCGTCACAACCTTCTCGGCCACCACCGGTCGCTCCGCCACGCTCTCCAGCGTGAGGCTCGCGCTTGTCGTGACCTGCTGCACGGTCGCGCTTGTCGCGACCGCCACGGGCACCTCAGCCACCACAGGCGTCACAACCCGCTCGACCGCCACCGGCACATCAGCCACCACTGGCGTCACGACCTTCTCAACCACCACCGGCTTCTCAACCACGCCCTCCAGAGGGAAGGTCGCGCTTGTCGCGGCCTGCTGCTGCATGGTCGCACTTGTCGCGACCACCATCGGCGCCTCAATCGCCACTGGCGACACGACCTTCTCGACCACCACCGGCTTCTCAGCAACGTCCTCCAGCGGGAGAGTCGCGCTTGTCGCGACCGCCACCGGTGCTTCAGCCACCACAGGCGTCACAACCCTCTCAACCACCACCGGTGCCTCAGTCACCACGGACGTCACGACCTTCTCGGACACCACCGGTTTTTCAACCACGCACTCCAGCGGGAGGGTCGCGCTTGTCGCGCCCACCGTAGGCCCCTCAAGCGTCACAGGCGTCACGACCTTATCGACCGTCACAGTTTTCTCCGCAACGCCTTCCAACGGAGCGGTCGCCACTGTCCTGGTTGTCTCGGTTGTCCTGGTTGTCTCGGTTGTCCCAGCCTTCACCGGCTCCTCGACCACCACATGCGGAACTGCAATGGTCACAAAATCAGGAGCCTCGTCCCCGGAAATTCTGGATTCTCCGGAATATCCGGAAATTCCGGAATATCCGGAATATCCGGCAATTCCGGATTCTCCGGAAAGCCCTTCGGCCATCGCCCGCTGGAACTTATCCACGGCAGCCTCGAATGTCTCGCCACACTTCTTGTTCTGGCCCACGAGCATTCCAAGGAGCATGGACTGTGTCAGGGTGACTCCCGTTCCGTCCCGAACGACGGAACCCGAAAGCCCGTCAATCGAAATCGTCGGAATCATCATTTGTCATCTTCCTTCCTGTAAACTCTTCCATCTCGGCATCGGCCCGCATTTCCTGCATCCGGCGTTCCTCCTCCGCCCAGATTTCACGGTGCTGCGACACCTTTGCCCGTTCCTTCACAGCCGCGACGAAACGCCCGTGCGCCTTGTCCGCTTCCTGCTCCCGCGTTTCAAGGTCCGCTTTGGCACGGGTGACTCCATCCGTGAGCAGCACGCCCTCCTCGTCGATCTGCGAAATGGCCGTCCGTACGCGGTCGATTTCGTCCCGCGGCACTGGACGCCCCAGAATCGTATCAAACACCCGGTCGCGACGCTCTTCCTTCGTCTGCACGTAGGCGTCCAGCTTCCGTTTCCGCGTATCCAGCTCCACCTGCGCCACCTCGCGGGCATGGCGGGCCGCAACGAGGTCTTTCCCCGCCCGGTCTTCGCGCATCACGCGGATGCGCAACATGCTCTCGAGTGCGTATGCCATTACGAAACCACCTGCTTCAACTTTGAAATCGTCTCCTCGTACGACGGCCTCTCCTGCAACCCCTGCCGCAGGAACCCGTTCACCGCGTCGATCTTCGCGATCGCCTCGTCCGTGGAGGGATCCGCGCCTTTCTGGTACTCGCCGATCTTCAGCAACAGCTCGACTTCGGCGTATTTCGCGAGGATTTCGCGCAGTTTCGCGGCGGCCGCCTTGTGGTCCTTCTCGATGATCGCGCTCTGGCAGCGGGACACGCTCTGGAGCACGTCGATGGCGGGGTAGTGGTTCTTCTGGGCGAGCTTGCGGGAAAGGATGATGTGGCCGTCGAGGATGGAGCGCGTCTCGTCCGCGATCGGCTCGGTCATGTCGTCGCCTTCGACGAGCACCGTGTAGAGCGCTGTGATCGAGCCCTTGTCCGAGTTGCCCGCGCGCTCCATCAGCTTCGGCAGCTCCGAGAACACGCTCGGCGGGAAGCCGCGACGCGTGGGCGGCTCGCCGGCCGCAAGTCCGATCTCGCGCTGGGCGCGCCCGAAGCGCGTG
Source organism: uncultured Lentisphaerota bacterium (assembly GCA_946413265.1). Lineage (GTDB taxonomy): Bacteria > Verrucomicrobiota > Kiritimatiellia > RFP12 > UBA1067 > RUG572. The sequence goes on along the minus strand of CAMKJU010000011.1, from coordinate 12,068 downwards.
ACAGAATCCATCAGCAGTAGTACCTTCTCGCCCTTGTCGCGGAAGAACTCTGCGATCGACGTGGCCACGTATGCGGCCTTCAGACGCTCCATCGCGCTGCGGTCGGATGTGGAACACACCACCACGCTCTTGCGCATGCCCTCGGGGCCGAGGTCCTTCTCGATAAACTCGCGCACCTCGCGACCGCGCTCGCCGATGAGAGCAAGCACCGTCACGTCCGCGCTCGTGTTGCGCACGATCTGTGCCATGAGGGTGGACTTGCCGCCGCCGGCCGCCGCGAAGATGCCCATACGCTGTCCCTCGCCGCAGGTCAGCAAGCCGTCGAGCGCACGCACGCCGAGGGAGAGGGGTTTCGAGATGATCCGGCGGTGGAGCGGACTCGGCGGGTCGGCGAACACGGGGTAGTAGGCGTCGGGGCGAATGGGGCCCTTCTCGTCCGCCTCGATCGGATGTCCGAGGCCGTCCAGCACGCGTCCGAGCAGCGAGTATCCCACAGGCACCATGTGGATGCGTCGCGTGGGGATCACCTCCGTCTGGGCGGAGATGCCGATCATCTGCCCGAGCGAGGTGAGCAGCACGGCCTCCTTCGTGAAGCCCACGACCTCGGCCAGCACCTCGAAGTCCTCCCACGGGTTGCGAAGGATGCACACCTCCCCGACCTTCACGCCCGGCACGGCGGCCTTGATGATCGTACCGACGACCTGGATCACGCGGCCCTTCACCTCGATGGGCTGCGCATCCTCAACGGCACGGTCCAGGACCTGCGTGATATAGTCGAACGATCCCATTTTCTACTTCGCGAAATTCTTCCTGATTGATTTTTCAATGGCGGCGATCTGCGCGTCCACGGACGCGTCCACGGTGCCGGCGGCCGTCTCCACCACGCACGCGCGGTCGTCGAGCTTGCCGTCCTCCACAACCTCCATGAAGTTGACCGAGGGGAAGTCCTTCAGGATGTCCTGCATCCTGGCCTTCACCACTGGCACCATCCGGGTGCTCACGCGCACTGTGATCTGCTGCTGGTTGCGCACGATGGCGCGCATCGCCTTCCTCGTGACCTGCACCACGAGCTCCTCGTCGCCAATCTCGTCCACGCACTTGCGCAGCGCCTTGAGGACGATGCCGCACATCTTGTCCTCAACGCTCTCCATGTACTGGACGGAGCTTTCCAGGAGATCGAGCTTCTGCATCGTGATCTCCATCTTGCCGTCCTGGATGCCCTTGTCGTAGCCCTCGTCATGGGCGGCCTTCATCACCTCGTCGATCTTCGCGACGGCGGAGACGTCTGCGGCCTTCACCAGACGCGAGGCCGATTCAAGCGAGAATGTGTCCTTTTTCACGAGCAGCATAGAGCATACTCCTTTGGAAATTGAATCTGCATTAGCCGGTAAACCTCAGCCAGCGAAACCTCACCGTCGAGCGGCGCAAAGCCTTCCTCCCGCTCAACGGGAAAGCGGAGACGCTGGCGCCCCAGCAGCTCCGTTGGCAGGTCCTTCAGCGCCGTCGCGAGGTAGCGGAGGCCGTTCACGGCGAAGTCGTCGCCGTCCGCCGCCGGCAACTTCCACTTGTGGAAATAAGGGACGACTTTCAGCACGTCTGGATAGACGCCCGGCAACGCGGCCTTCAGCTCGCGCACGCGCGCGCCGGAAATGACGTTGCGCAGCTCGCCCGCGCGCGAGAGAGCAGCAAGCCAGAGTCCGATGCGCTGGTAGGATTCGGCGGGAAGCAGCAGCAGTCTGCTGCCGTCGTCGGCGGGAAAGGCATGGAATAGTGGCGTCACGCCGAGGCGTTCGCACACGAAGGCGTCCACGCGCGGAGAACCGCGGCGCGCGGCCGTGCCGTCGCCGCAGGCCGCGTCCACGCGCGCGGCATCGGCGAGCGACGCGAAACCGAACAGGAACTCGCGCACGAGCGGCCATCGCCGTTCGTCGCGCACGAGTGCCCGTGCGTCCTTCATGTCAATCGGCTGCGTCATTTCTTCTTAGGAGGTGAATCTCGGAACAGGGTTACGGAAATCTTCGAGTAGTCAAGGCCCTCGATAGCGTTCTTCACGAGGCTCTTGATCTGGGGAACGAAATCGGCCATGTCCACATCGTAGCGGTGGCGGATCGCGACGGCGGCGGAACTCGGCTTCGCGTGTTTGGCGAACGGGTCGTTCTCGGGGAGCACCACGTGCACGCGCGCGTCAACTACTCCCTCAATCTGTGAAATCGTGCGGGAGAGGTCCTGCGCGAGGGCGTCCATGAACCGGATGCGCTCCTCGGAGGGCGAGGACACCATGCCCGTCTTCTTGAAACTCTCGGCGACGCCCTGATACTGTCGGCGGGGAAGTCCTTTCTGCTCGAGCAGCTCCACGGCCGTCGCGAAATTGCCTTCGCCGACCATCACGTTCCACGTGCCTTCCTCGCCGGGCGTCTTACGACAGGAGATGTCATGCGCCTTCAATTCGGCGACGATGGCGTTCGCCTGGCGCTCCTCTAGCTGCGAGTAGAGCGTCGTCTCCTCCTCGCATCCCGCGAGGAGCATCAGCGCGGCACAGCACGCCGCCTTCAACCAAATTGTCTTCATCTCTTTAATCCCTTCGTTTACTCTATTTAAGGTTAACCTCCCACGACCCATTCGCGGTTGGATCCGGCGGAGGACTTCACGAATCGCGACCAACGGGCACCAGCCTCGGAATCCTTCCCGAGCATCCGTAGCGCTCGCGTCTCGAGAAGCGCCTCGGCGCGGCGCAGGTTCTGCGGGAACTCTGCGGACCGCACGGCGTCGAGCGCGGCGGCGGGCTGGTGCTCGGCCAGCAGGAGATCGGCCAGCATTGCGGCAGACACGCCGTCGCGCGGGTCCTCCTCCACGACGGCTTCCAACAACACGCGCGCGCGCGGCCCCTGCCCGTGCCGGGCGAAAAGCCACGCAGTCGTGAGCATCAGCTGTCTCTCTTCCGCTTCCACCGTAAACGCCCGCCTTGCTCCATTAGCCGTTCTTCACCAGCGTCTCAACCGCGTTGCTCGCCTTCTTCGCGATGCTCGTCACGACTTCCTGCTGGAAGCTGAGGTTCGCCACCTCATACTGCAGTTCGGTCATCTGCAGCACGCTTGGCGTATTGCCAAGCTGCTTCGCCTGCGACAAGGCGTGAATCCGATGCATGATGCCCTGGTTCATGTCCTGCGCCACGCGCCACGTGTCGCCGATCTGCTGCGCGAACGGAATAGGGTCCGGCCCGCCAACGCCCATCGCCGCCTGGAAGGCCTTCACTGCATCCGCGTCCGCAACCTTGTTCGTTGCCAGCTGTTCGTTCAGGTACGCGACGCTCTGCGGTGCCTGCGCGGCCCGCACGGCCTCTATTGCTGCTGCTTCTAGCACTTCTTGCTCTCCTTCATTCCAACAAACCGCGAGCGAGGTTTGCAGCGGCCTCGTCTTCCGACTGCGCCGCCTCGACTAGACATTCCCTCGCTTCGTCCTTACGCCCCATCCGGATCAGCGCCATGCCGCGGAATGCCCGCAGCATCGCCGAGTTCGGCCACTTGACGAGCGCCTCACGGTCGATGTAGCCGACCGCCAGCTCGAATTCGCCGAGGCTGATCATCAGTACGACCTTCGCCGTTCCCACGGACACCTCCTCAGGACGAAACTTCTCAAGTGCGGCGAGGATCTTCGTCGCGCTCTTGAAAAAGTTCTTCCCCGTCGCCATGAGGGCAACGTTGAGGAGGAGCCGGGCTTCGTCGGGCCGCAGATCAAACGCTTCTTCGGCCATCGCGCTCAGCGCATGTTCGAAGCGATGGACGACAATGCGTCCGCCATGTTCTTCTGGATGTTCGTCATCGTGGTGAGGCAGAGGTTCCACTGCTGCAGGTCGTACTGCAGCTGCTGGAGGTTCGCCTGCACATCCGGATGTTCCTGATACGTCTTGAGCGACGTAGCCAGACGGTTCTCAAGCGTCTCCACCGCGTTGAAGAGCGCGTTGTAGACGTTGTCGAGGTGGATGACCCAGGGCGTGCTGCTGTCAACGCGCTTGATTGTCATCTGGTTGTCCACAACCTCACACAGACCCACTGTGTGCGTTGCACCCGCGTATGTTCCTGCCATGTTAGTTTCCTTTCTGTTGGTTGGTTTGACTGCTGCGGCCGCTCGGCCACAGAAGATGAGATTCTATCCTTTCGCCGCCACCAGGCGCAGGACCTTCCGCGCCAGGACGTTCGCCTCATTTAGGCGCGCGCACCTCTCGTATTCCTCCGGCGGCAGGCCGCGCGCAAGGGCCTCCGCAAGCCGTGCATTAAGTCCCGCCAACACGGCATCGTAACGGCGGAGCGCCTCGGCGGCGTCAGGTCCGGCCAGTTCCTTCTCTATTTCCAAGAGGCGGATCGGCGATTCACTGTTCATGGCTTCCATGTGACCGTCTCCTCTCCTCGTTTCAGCGTCACCTTGTCCGCCTCGATCTTCTCCACCTTGAACTCTCCGACCATCGACCCTTCCGCCGCGCGCGAGCCGTCGCGCAGCACAAGACACGGATACGGCATGAGAATCACGCCTGCCACGGGGCACTTCGGCTCCGGCATGCCCGGCTTCGGGGCCGGCGTGACAAACGGATGCTTGCGCGCGGCCTGCGATGAAAGCGCCTGGTAGCGAGTGGGAGCGTCCGTCCGCTTCCCGTCGTCGCACACTACCGCCGTGTCGTCCACCACCCGCACACGGTTTACGTCCGTGCAGATCGTTGCAACGGTCTGGAGCAGCTCGTCACGCGAACGTGCGCGTCCTGCTAACTTGACCACGCGGTTAGTCGCCACCTCCAACTTCGTGCGTCCCTCGGTAATGACGAACAGCACCTCCTCAACGCCCGCCTTCAGCGTCTCGTCGTCGGAAAGGTCGAGTATCAGGTTCGCGTCGCGCTCGTATGCATCCTGCGCGAAGTTGAGCCGGTCCGCGCGCTTCGCAAAATTGCCGTAAAGCACGGTCTCGCCGTCCTTCTCCGACACGGCAACTCCGTTCGTTGCAGCCCATGCAGCAAGGGTGTCGGCGGGAGGTTCACTCTCTGCTGCGGGGGTATCTTTCTCAGCCGCAGGGGTGTCAAGTTCCGCGCGGACAAAAGGCACGGATTCCCATACCCGCCCGTACCGTAGCGCCAGGAAATACCCAATTGCGAAAAACACGAGCAGGAGCAAAAGCACGAGCAGGCACCCAAGGCAGCTCCGCCTCGACGAGCGTTTCCCCTCGGTTGGACGCGGCTCTTCCGTATCTGGACGCGGCCCCCCGTCTGTTGAAGGCGGCGTATCCGACGAGGACGGCGGCGTAGAAGCTGAACTGTCCGTCTCCGTGTCCGCCGCAGGCTGTTCTGGCGGCGGAGGCGGCTCTGGCGACTTCAGTTCGGGCCAGGCGGCACCGTTCTCGCCGACGGCGAAGGACGAGTTTCCAAACGAGAAGAGCGTGTAGAGGTCGATTTTCTTGGCCTCGCCGTCCGGCAGCGCCTTGAGGCTCACGCCAGTATCCGTCGTCTCGATGGCAAATGCCTCTGCTGCCAGGGACGAGTCGGCAAGCACGATGTCGCAGGAGTCGGACGAGCCGAAGGTCACAGTCCCATCGGCGAGCGCGATTTCCGCGCCCGCATTGGCCCCCTGGACGATTTTGAGCAGATAGTTCACGTGTTAGCCCTTCAGTTTCAGACGGCCCAGGGGCTGGATGTTGATCTCGCTGCTCAGCTCCTGGAAGGAGAGCACCGGCAGTTCGTAGTACTCGCGCTCGATCATCTTGCGGAAGTAGCGGCGGATGTCCACCGAGACAATCAGCACGGGTTTCTGCGGGATGTTGGCGAGGTCGCCGATAGTCGATTTGACCGTGCCGATGATCTTGCGCACGTTCTGCGGATCCATCGCGAGGTAGCTGCCCGCGGAGGTCTGGCGCACGCTCTTGCGTACCATCTCCTCCAGCGACGGATCCAGCAGGTAGGCGGCGATGATGTTCTGCCCGCCGCTGAACTTGTAGGAGATGTAGCGGCTGAGAGCGCTGCGCACGTACTCGACGAGCAGGACAGTGTCCTTCTCCTTCTGCCCCCACTCGATGAGCGTCTGGGTAATCTGCTTGAGGTCGCGGATGCAGATGCCCTCCTGCACGAGACGCTGCAGCACATCGGTGATCTTCTGGAGCGGCAGCACGCGCAGCACCTCGCGCACAAGTTCCGGTGCCTCCTTCTCCATGTGGTCGAAGAGGAGACGCGTCTCCTGGATCGAGAGGAACTCGTGGGCGTAGCGCTTTAGGACGCCCGACAGGTGGTACGAAAGCACGCCGTTGATGTCGAGGTAGCGGATGCAGCCCGCGTCGAGGTCCGCCTTCCGCGACTCCTCCACCCAACACGTCGCGTAGTCCGCGAGGAAGCGCTTCCCCTCCGTAAACGGAATTCCGGCGGCGGAGAGGTTCTCCGGCGTCTCGAGCGCGAGGAGGTGCCCACGGTTCAGCACGCCCTCCGAGACCGGCACCTCGTTCACGAGTATGCGGTACTTGCCGTCCTTCACCGTCTCGTTGAGGCTCAGGTTGATGCCGGGGAACGGCACGCCGAGGTCGTGGTAGAGTGCTCGACGCACGCCGATGATCTGGTCGTTCAGCTCCTCGTAGGTGAGCGCCGAGCGGATGGAGGCGTCGATGTCCACCATGAGTGGCGTGACCATCGCGAAGTCGTCGCCGCCCTTCTTCGGCTTCTTCGGCTTACCCTCCTCGCCGGACGGCTGCGCCGCCGTAAGCGGATCCTCCGCGGCCGCCTCCTGCGCCTTGCGCTTCTTCATGCGCGAGACGAGCGCGTACCCCACGATTCCCACGGCCGCAGCCAGTCCGAAAATCTGGAGCTTCGGGAACCCCGGGATGAGACCGATCGCCACGAGCATGAGCGCGCCGAGGAGGATGGCCTTCGGCTGGGCGAAGAACTGGTTGACGATGTCCTGGCCGAGGGGCTTCGCACCCTCGTCGCCCACACGCGTCACGATCACGCCGGCGGTGATGGACACGAGCAGCGCGGGAATCTGCGAGACGAGTCCGTCGCCAATCGTGAGGATGCCGTACTTGGTCACGGCCCAGCCCACGTCCTTGCCGTTCATGAACACGCCCACGCAGATGCCGCCCACGATGTTGATGGACGTCATGATGAGTCCGGCGATGGAGTCGCCCTTCACGAACTTCATCGCGCCGTCCATTGCGCCGTAGAGCTGCGACTCCTTCGCGAGCTCGGCACGGCGCTGGCGGGCCTCGTTCAGGTCGATGGCGCCCGCGCGCATGTCGGCGTCGATGGACATCTGCTTGCCGGGCATCGCGTCCAGCGTGAAGCGCGCGGCGACTTCAGACACGCGCTCCGAGCCCTTCGCGATCACGACGAACTGCACGATCGTGATGATGAGGAAGATCACCGCGCCAACCACGAAGTTACCGCCCACCACGAAGTTGCCGAACGTGTAGATGATCTCGCCGGCGTTCGCCTTGAGGAGGATGAGTCGCGTGGTGGTGACGTTCAACGCGAGGCGGTACAAAGTGGTGAACAGCAGCATCGACGGGAACGTGGAGAACGCGAGCGCCCTCGGCAGGTAGAGCGAGAGCATCAGCATCACCGTCGATATCGTCAGGTTGATGGAGATCAGGAGGTCCACCACCGGCGTTGGAAGCGGGATGATCAAGAGGCCGATGATCGCGACGACGAGGAACGCAAGCACGAGATCGCCGTACTTGCTGAAAACGTTCGCAAATCCTGTCCAGTCCTTGCTCAAGTCGCAGTCCTCAGTTCATCATGTTTCCAGGAGCGCCGCCCGGTAGTGGTCCAGTAGCTCCGTATCCGCCAGCAGGTTCTCCAGCTCCCGCGCCGCCGCGTCCGCCTTGGCTCCCTTCCTCCCGCGGAGCGTGCGGATCGTCCTCACCGCCGCCGAACGGAAGCCGTGCGCCGTGCGGAGTAAGGGCGAGCCGCCCGCAGCCGCCAGCGCGTTCATTATCTCGGCGCCCACCGAGGCGCCCGTGGGGAAAAGCGACTTCAGCGTCTCGGAGACCGTCGTCGAGCCGGGGAGGAGCGGCCCCTGCGTCTGGCCGGGCGTCTGCCCCACCGTCCCGCGCGTCCAGTCCGCGGTCGATATGCCCGTGTCGAAACGGACTCCGCTTGTCACCCGGTTCAATTCCATGTGGCGTCGCCTCCAAAGCGCTTCGCGAGCGCCCACATTTCCGAAAACACCTGCCAAAGCGCCGTCTCCGTCACGTCGCGCTCCGGGAACCTCACGAGGAATATCGCCTGCCCCGCCGACGCGAGGTAGGCGGTGCGGAGCGGGAACGGGAACCTGTTGCCGGGATGCGCCGCGACGAGAAGCTTGCGCACGGACGCGCCGTCCGCCGCCATCGGCACGCGCACCTGAAGGCACAGCGACTCGCGCGCATACTCGACTGCCACTGACGCCCCGTTCTCGAAGCGCGCGACAGCAACGCCGCGCTCGTTCAGCGCGAAGTGCGCAAAACCGAAGTGGCGGCCGAACTCCTCGACGGCGCTGTCTATCCAAGAAGCCCTCATTTCTGACGCCTCTCCTCCCTGCGCCGCTTCTCGGCCTCTTTCTCCTCCTCCTCGGCGAGACGGTCCGTCGTCTCCTCCAACAGCTCCTGCGCGGCCGCAGTGAGCTTGAAGCGGTCCGCCGCCTCCGCGAACAGGCGCGGCGACAGTTCGCGGAACACGGCCAGCATCTCGCGCGCGAAGTCCATCTGCGCAAGCAGCGCGCGGATGCCGCACGATGTCATGATGCCGCCCACCTGCGCGGACGACACGAACGGCTGCTCGGTGAGGTCCACCACGCGGCCCGTGAGCTTCTCGCCGTCGAGAAGACTCCGCTCCCCGAACTGGTTGAGGAGACGCGCCACAAGCCGGTCGAGCCGGTCCATCACCGTGCGGAGCACCTCAACGCATTGGAGGTCGGATATTATGCTGCGCAGCTGCTCGGCGGACTGCGACGGATTTGCGGCCTGAAGGTCCACGCCCGCCGCCGAGATGAGGAACTCGAGCGCCTCCGCGATGTGGCCCGCGCCGCGAGATGCGAGCAGGGAGCGAAAGCAGTGCTGCGGCGACGAGAAGCCGACGACCTCGCCACGGTACAACTCGCGTAGGTCGCGCATCTCCTCTGGCGTCGAGACGCGCTTGTTGATCTCCTCGGCCACGTTGATGCCCGCGCGCATCTCCGGCCCCTTGGTGCGCTCAAGCTGCGCCTTCGCGTCCTGCACGGCCTGACGCAGCTCCGCCTCGCCCTCCGCAAGGGATTTCTCGAGGCAGTCGAGCATCGCGAACTGGTGGGACGGGTCGCCGGATCCCTCGCCGAGCATCTTCAGCAGCTGCTCTGCGCCGGGCGGCGGCTGCGCCGCGCGGAGGAGACGCAGCATGCGGCGGATGAAGTCCGCGCCGGGCATGTCCGGCATCATCTTCATCCACGACTGGATGGCCTCGATCTGCGCGTTCGGCACGCGCCTCGCGTCGCCGAGCTTGCGCTCGGATATCTCCTTCGCCTCCTTCTCCTCGAACTGGAAGGACAGCTCCTCCATGGAGTCCATCAGCTCAGCCGTGGGATCCGACATCACCTGCACGCCAAAGCCCATCGCCACGCCCGACTCTACTGCCGGGGTGGTTCCCTTCGCTACCGACGCGGTCGCGTCGAAGGTCGTCGACGCGATCGACTGGCGAAGAATCTGGGCGGCGTCAAGCTGCATTGCCTACTTGTTTTTGCGGGCCTCCCGTTCCCGCTTGCGTTCCTCGCGCCGGGCCTCGGCTTCCTTCTTGAATTTCTCCATGCGCTCCTCGTGCTGCTCGGTGCGGATCTCGTCCTGCTCCTCCAGACGCGCCTCGCGTTCCTTGCGCTGCTCGTCGTCGGCGTCGGAGTCGCGGGATAGCGTCTCCTCGTAAGTGATGTCGCGGTTGCGGGCGGATTGCACGCGCGCGATATCAGCCGACGGGCCAACCGTGACCACGTGCGGAGTGATGATGAAGAGTCGCTGCACCGTCTCCTTCTGCACGGAGACTCCGCCGAAGAGCCAGCCGATCCACGGGATGTCGCGCAGCCAGGGGATGCCCCAGCCCGCGTTCTCGCGTACGTCGCGGAAGTACCCCGCAAGCAGGAGCGACTCGCCTTCCGGCACGGAGGCCTGCGTCTGGAGCGTGCTCTGGCGCGTCATCGGCATGGCGTCCACGCTCACGGTCTCGAATCCGCCGTCCTGCAGGTCCATCGCAAGCCAGAGTCGCAAGGTCTCGTTGGTCGAGGCGGGGACCATGACGCGCGGCTTGATGGAGAGCTTTGTGCCTGCGGTAACCTCCTCAAGCGATGCGACCTCGGTGCCGACCACGCGCGCGTGGTAGCTCTGCATGTCCGTAATCTCGGCCGCAAGGTTGTCCGTGGTGAGTATCGACGTACGGGAGATGTTGCGGGCCTTACCCTTCGTGCGGAGCGCCGAGAGCGATGCGCTCACGTCAACGTGGTCGCCGAGGTACGTGAGCGCACCCGCTAGGCCGCGTCCCGCGAGGGCGGCCGGGGCGAAGAGGTTGCCGGCGTTCTGTCCGGCGGCGGCGTCGAACTCGCTATGTGCGCCGTGTACCGCAAGGGAAAGCTGCCAATCGAGCGCATCGTCACGCGTCATCTCCACCACCGTCACAGCTATCTCAACAAGGCGCTGCGGCACGTCGAGCTGACGGATCAGACGCTCGTACATGGGCATGCGCGTCGCCACGTCGCGCACGATCACCGCGTTCAGGCGGTTGTCGGGGCGGATTATGGGCGACACTGTGCTGCCGATCGAATCATGTAGCTTCGCCTCGGCGGTGTCCGCGCGGTTCGTCTCCTTGTCGCGCGACTGGCTGGTGCGTCCGACAGACATCAGATCCTGCAGTATCTGGGCCACTCCGCGTATCTGAGCGCCGGACTCCGGGTCTGACGAGCGGAAACTCACGTCGTCCGCCCAAGTGTTGACGAGCGGGAAGACCCGCGTCTCGATCTCGTTGAACGTGCGCAGCTCCTTGAGGTGGTCCGCCTTCTCGATCATCGTCAAAACGAGTTCCACGTAGCGCGGCGGGCCGGACACCATGATGAGCTCGTCGTTGTTCGTCGTCTTGATCGGGAACCGGCTGTCCTCCACGCCGAGTTCGCGCAGCATCGTGCGCACTTCGCCCGCCTTCATGTAGGCGAGGTCGACAAGCTGGCTCAGGACTTCCCCGGACGAGTAGATGTACAGCGCCACGCCGTCGTAGTACCAGATCAGGTTGTGCATCGTGCACACGCGCTCGAGGAACTCCTGAGCCGGCATGTTCACGAAGTCGCCGGAGAAGCTACCCTGCACGCGCTCGCTCATCACAACGCTCAGTCCCTCGGTCACGCCGAACGTCTCAAACGCCTCGCGCAACGCCATCTGGCGCGCGACAAGCGAGTATTTCGCCACGCGCCAGGGGATCGCGTTGGTTGTGTTCGCCTGCGCGGCGAACGCCGCCGCGCATAAAAAGAGAAACGCTAGGAAAAATCGCTTCATGGCCGAATCATCACCTCCGGGAAGGAAGGTTGTGGGCTTTCAAGCTCGGCCGCGCGTGCGCGCCACCAGTCCCAAGAAGCCGTGAATGAGCGGAAAAATTCGCGTAGGGCAAGGGCGTCCGCATCTGACGGCGCAGCCTGCCAGAGGAGCGCCACGTCCGCCTTCGGCTCGTAGGCGAGCACGGCCTCCTCGCGGAGGATGCGCCCGGCCGCGAAACCAGCCAGGGAAACCAGCGTTTCGTCGGACGGCGTGGCGGCCACGTTCGCCTGCAGGATGGCGCGCCCGCCCTCGTCAGACGCCACGACCTCCTCGCCGTCCACCAGCAACGCGGCGCGCGCCGCGTCCGCCGCGACGGCGTCCGGATAACCGATGGCTCGTGCGAGCCGCGCTGGAAATCGTTCTCCCATGTCCGTTAGATGTGCTGCGCCGTGTTCAAGCCGCAATTGCCGTAGCGCGTCACCACGCTGCTCGACGTGTTGAACGTCATGTCACGCCAGTTGATCATGCTCTGCAGCTCGATCGCGTCCTCCTGGCTCGTCGTGTTTGCGCTGTCCATCTCCGTCTTCAGC